>JBAYSM010000247.1:0-4527 GCA_041676205.1 Rhodospirillaceae bacterium
AGCGGCTGGGGTGGCGGCGGCGGCGGCGGCGGAGGCGGAGGAGGCGGCGGCGGCGGAGGCGGCGGCGGCGGCGGAGGCGGAGGAGGCGGCGGCGGCGGCGGGGGGGGTGGTCCCACGTCGCCGATCGGCTCGCCATTGCCTGGATTGGCCTGGTCGAACGTCTGGCCCGCCGGCGCGTCCTCCGGCGTCGGCGGCGCCGTCTCGTTGATGCGGTCCATGACAGTGTTGCCCGACGGCAGCGCCCGCAAGGTGTCACCGAAGGTCTGGTTGAATTCGAGGCGCGACATGGTGAACGTCTGCACCGTCGTCCCAGACATCCGCAACGCGCCCATGGGCAGGTTCAGCGAGAAGGTCTGGCCGTTCGGCGTTGTGACCTGGATTTCGCCGACAGTGCCATCACCGTCGGGAACCAGCACGATCTGGAGGTCGGCGCCATCGCCGCCGGCCCCGACCCCGATGGATCCCGAGGTGCCGCGAATGCCGATGGTGGCGACGGGGGTGTTGACCTTGACGGCGTCCGGCCCGGCCTTGGCCAACTGCCCGGACACGAAGGAGAAGGTGCCCGACAACAGGTTGAAGGACGCCGAACCCTCGCCCGACGCCGGGTCGAACACCAGTTCGTCGAGCACCATGCGACCGTTGGCGCCGAGCGCGAATTCCGTGCCGTCGATGAACTCAAGGCCGAGCGATCCGCCGTTGGCGGTCTGCACGATGTCGTTGGCGAACACCGGGTCCCCCGCCTCGGCGGTGACTTGCGAGCCATCGGCCCGCGTGATGGTCACGGTTCCCTTGACGCCGGTGATCGTGCCGATGGGGGCATCGGCCTGGGCAAGCTGTACGTCGCTCGTGATGTCGGAGTCGGCCTGCGCGATCTGCGCCGGGGCGCGCGGCCCCGCCAGCCGCGTTGCCAGAGCGCCCGCCACCGTGGCGCCATCCGTACTTACCAAATTCGGCGCGGCGTCGCTGGCAAAGAAGTCACGGACCAGGGTGCGATCGCCGTCGGGCGCCACAATGACAAGGTCAGCCCCGACCCGCATATAGTCGCCCTGCAACATGGCGAGGAGATCCGGCACCGCTGCCACCCCGTCTACTACCGTGACCACCGTCGTCGTCGGCGTGCCTGCGGCAGCGGAAAAGTCGGTGACGCCCTGCTGATACTCCATCGGAGCCCCCTTAGCTCATGCCATTTGTGGCGGATAAACCACAGCGAGCATACTGGCTGTTCTCGTTTGCGCGAGCTACCAAAAAAGACGAAAAGGCGCTTGTTGTGGCGTCGGTGACACAATTCCGCGGATTGCGTACCCCGGCCATGATGCGCGCGGAACGTGTTCAGGCGGGATCTGCGTTGGGGCCCCGTTAACGGCCCGTGATCGTCACTGATTGCGACGCGGTGCCCCGCACGCGGGCGAGAACGGCTTCGTTTGTCCGCAAGGTGACTTGAAAGGTGCCGGCGTCGGGACTGCGCAAACGGCAGGCCACGCCCGTTCCGACAAATCGCACCGAACTGTTGGTCTGGCCGTCGAAGGTGCTGGTCCGCGTCTTGCCCAGGCCATCGGTTACATCGCACGAGGCCTGATAGGCTACCCTGTCCTGCAAATGCACGACTTCCAGAAGGATCGGGTGATCACCGCCCGCCGCCGACGCGCCAGGAGACGCCATCAAGGCGACGCCGAGGCTGATGCCGACAAGGCAGTCGCGCAACCAGCGGGTCAGGGGCGAACTGTAAGCCATGGATCCTCGGGAAGACTACCTTTAGGTGAAGTGCTTCGAGGATGTCTGACAGGGAGCTTTCCCTGCAAGCCCCTTGGAGGGGGGCTGGACCATAGACCTGGTGAAGTATGACGTATGGCCAGGACCGCCGGCCGCGGGGGCGGCGGTCCTGGATACGGAGCAACGACGAGATCAGACGGCCGTCTTATGCTCGCGCGCCTTGACGATGCCGTTGTAGGCGGAATGCAGCGTTTCGACGACTTCATCGGTGATGTCGAAGCGGTCGGTGTTGACCACCAGATCGAACGTCGTCAAGTCGGAGCCGCGGTGCTGGAACATCTCCCACACGAACCTGCTCCGGTTGTGGTTGATGGCTTCGATCTGCTCGCGCGCGGCGGCTTCGGAAATGCCGTAGCGGGCCATGACGCGGCTGGTGCACACCTCGGGCGAGGCGATTACCCGTACCCGCAGGGCGCAGGAGGTCGACAACACGACGTTGGCGCCACGGCCAAGGATGATGCCGCCGCTGCGGGCCAAGCTGAAGATCACGTTGATGAGGTGGTTGCGGTAGGCGTCCTCGGACAGATCGATCCCCGTGAACAGCCGCACCATCCACATGTCGCGCGCCCGCGCCACACATTCGTCGAGCATCTTGAGGGTCTGGGGGTCGGTGTTCAGCCGCTCGGCGATTTTGTTGAGGATCTCGCGGTCATAGACCGGCACGTCCAGGCGTTTTGCCAGGGCGGTGGCAATCTGGCGGCCGAGCGCGCCGTGGTCGCGGGAAATCGCAATGACCGGCTTGGCGGGCCGCTTTTCGGCCTCGTGGGCCGGAATGCTGGCGGCAGCCAGAAGGGCCTGAATGGCAGAATGTACAGTGCTCATGACGCGCCTTCCTGCGTTGCGTAATCGGGGCGCGCGTCGGGGCTGCGGCGGACGGGACCTCTCTCCCGGCCTGCCCCGACGTCGCGGGGATATCAGTCGAACAACTTGTCGATTTCGTCCTGGGATACCTGCTTGCGAAGCTGCGGGCCGTTGAGCAGGCGGCTGTCCTCGTCGTCGGACTCTGCGGTATCACGCAGACCTTCAAACGCATCGCTGCCCCAAATGTCGATCATTCGGTCGATGCGTTCTTCGACGAACTTCAGGGTATTGACCACCTTGGTAATGCGCTGCCCGGTGATGTCCTGGAAGTTACAGTTCTCGAAGATGGCCATGACGTGATCGGTCAGGTCGTCGGCAAGCTGATTGACATACTTGTCGTCACCGTGAGCCTTCAGATTGTGTGCGATGGTGTCGATCTTTTCGGCCGCGTCGAGGATGCCGTCAGTGGCCCCCTCGGTCGCCCCGACGACGGCGTCGAGTTCGCTGGCCACGGCCAGCAGTCGGTCGGTTTCCTCCTCGCGGGTCCGCAGGGATGCGATCTCCCGCTTGGTGTCCTGGATGCTGTGGGCGAGGGCGCGCAGTTCCATTTTGAGGAGGTCGACTTCCTCCTTCTGGCGCTGCAACTCTGCCTCACGCGGGTCGGTGCCGGGGGATGGCGCGGCTCCGGGGGCGGGGGCAGCGTCCTCCGGGGCGCCGTACTGGGCGCGGAACATCTCGGTCAGCGCCTTGAGGTCTCCGCGCAGGCCGCGCACCTCGTCCCCCAGCCCGTGAACACTCGCCGCCGGCGCGGGCACCATGGCGACGCCGGCGGTCGGCACGTCCATGCCCATTGCCTTGAGGCGCTGCAGTTCTGCGGTAAACGCCTTTCTTGCCCCAGCCTTGTTCATCCTACGTCCCCCTTCCGCCGGAGTGGCGGGCGTTGTCAGAAAGCGCTCGGCCGTCGCCCTAGAAGGTCGGCCCGGTATCGTCATCGTCACCGTCCAGGTTGAGGCTGGCGAGCAATTCCTCGGGGGTCAGGCTGACGTCCTTGACGTAGGGGCGATATTCCATGTCCACGCCCAGGATGTGCCCGGTCAGCCAGCCTTTCAGGAAATCCAGGATGTCCCGGTCCAGGGTGGACAGCCGCCCGTCATGGTATTGCGCAATCATCTCGCGGACCTTGGTGGTCAGCTTGCGGTGATGCTTGCGGTGGGCGTCAAGGTCGGGATAGCCGCCTTTTTCCATCAGCAGCTCTTCGCGGCTGAAGTGGCCTTCGGTGTATTCGATCAGGACGTTCAGGACACTGCCCACCACGTCGCGGCCCTGGCCTCCCTCGGCCGCGTCGTTGAGCTGGTTGATCAGGCTGACCAGCAGCTTGTGGTCGTTGTCGATGAGCTCGACGCCCACGCTATAGGAGTCCTGCCACGTGATGAGCGCCATGGATTCGTTTCCTTACGCCGCAGGGGTCATCGCCGGCGCCGCGCCGCTGTCCCCATTTAACCTCTGTGCACGGGAATACACCACTGGCCCACGACCGGGCAAGCAGTGAGCGCTTCATCGCCCGGCCAGAGGAAACGCCGGCGACGAATCGCTTAGCCTTTCGGCGTAGCATATACTGCTTTATGATCATACGCAGGCACTTCGGAAGGTTGCCGCGATCACTAGGGATTAGCGGCCTCGGGGGAACGGATCGGGTGAATATCGCCAACGCATCATGCGCCGCCGACTGGGAAGCGCTCGTTGCCCTCTCCAATGGACGGGGGGGCGCTCTGCTGCCTGCAGTCATGGATGCCCTGTCCGAGGGCGTCGCGGTGTTCGATTCCCAGGACCGGCTGGTGTTCTGCAACGCGCGTTACCGGGACTTCTGCCCTGGCGCAGGGTCCGGCGAGGCTGGCGCCATGTTCTCTGACATCCTGCGGTCGATGACCTCCCGTGGGCTGATCAGCGCCGCCCTGG
>JBAYSM010000248.1:0-4493 GCA_041676205.1 Rhodospirillaceae bacterium
GGCTGATCATCGTGATGCATCACACGCCGAAATTATAGTCCTAATGCTTTCATCCTCAGCAGCGCCTCGGGGGACAGTTTGACGCTGTCCTTGGGGTCGTTCAGCGATTGCAGGTACGACTTGGCAATCGACAGCGCGCCTTCCATGTTCTTGCTGACCGCCCAACTGAGGTTGCTCACCTTGTGATATTCGATGACCACCGGATCTTTTTTGTTGTTTATATCAACGGCGCTGTCGGCCAACTGCTTGGCACGCTGGAACAATGCCTGCTCCGTCAAGTAAATCTCCCGGTGCTGCCGGTATGTTCCAACGACGGTCTTTCCGTCCAGGTTGAACATAATATTCTTGTCAAGTTCTTCTTCCGTAAGATTTTTTAGGAAGGCAATGCGCGCTTCATGGCTAACGGCCGATGTTCTCCACCCTTCGTATGTGGCGTCTTCTTCAATGCCATTGGCTTTTAAAGAAGCCTTTAGCCCCTCTTTAACGGTGACGCCGTCAGCATTGCGGACGGTTACCATACATGGCTCATAACGCAATTCCTTTAAGTTGAATCCATTAGCATTAAGAGCCGACATAGTAGACATGGCACAATCCCACAGTTGACATGGATTTAGCGGTGGTTGCCGCCCATCCTCAGCAGCGCCTCGGGGGACAGTTTGATGCTGTCCTTGGGGTCGTTCAGCGATTGCAGGTAAGACTTGGCAATTGACAGCGCGCCTTCCATGTTTCTATTGACCGCAGACATGAGGTTGATCACCTTGTTAAATTCGATGACCACCGGATCTTTTTCGTTGTTTATATCAACGGCGCTATCGGACAATTGTTTGGCACGTTGAAAGAGCGCCTGCTCCGTCAAGTAAATCTCTCGGTGCTGCCTGTATGTTCCAACTACGGTCTTTCCGTCGATGCTGAACATAATTTCCTTGTCAAGCTCTTCTTCTGTAAGATTGGTTAGAAACGCTATGCGGGCCTCGTGAGTAGTAGACGTTTTCCACCCTTCGTATGTGGCGTCTTCTATAATTCCATTGGATGCTAAAGTTGACCTTAGCCCCTCTTTGACAGTGACGCTGTCACCATTTCGAACAGTTACCATACAGGGCTCCCAACGCTCTTCCTTGAAGGAAAACCCGTAAGCATTGAAAATAGATGCAGTAGACATGTTAGAACCCCATGCTTCTCATATGATTATTTGAAGTTGCCGCCCATTCTCAGCAGTGCCTCGGGGGACAGTTTGATGCTGTCCTTGGGGTCGTTCAGCGATTGCAGGTACGACTTGGCAATCGACAGCGCGCCTTCCATGTTCTTACTGACCGCTGACATGAGGCTACCCACCTTGTGATATTCGATGACCGTCGGGTCTTCTTTGTTGTTTATATCAACCGCGCTGTCGGCCAACTTCTTGGCACGTTGAAATAGCGCCATCTCTGTCAGAAATATCTCCCGGTGCTGCCGGTATGTTCCGATGACGTTCTTTCCGTCCACACTGAACATAACGTTCTTATCGAGTTCTTCCTCCGTAAGATTGTTAAGGAAGGCCGCGCGCATCTCATGGGAGTGATGCGATGCTTTCCACCCCGCCCATGTGGCGTCATCTTCAATCCCGTTAGCTTTTAAAAACTCATCTCCATTTGAGATGGCACCACTATAGAGTTCCCTAAACTTAAAGCCATTGGCGTCAACAGTAGACATGTCACAACTCCGGAGTTTTCGCCTTAGCGGTAGTTCATCCAGCTTTTGTCGCCGCGCACCACCGTTGCACCGCGCCGCTAGAATTAGACATCATACAACCCTGGGCAGGCGCGCGGCAATATGGCTTAAGCAGTATTCCTTACTCAAAGACAACCTGACCGCGAATCGCGTAGCGTGGGGCCGTAAAGCCAACGGGGGAACAAATGCGTATTGGAAAAATTCTGCTCGGGGCACTTTTGGGCACCGGCGTCGCTGCCGGCGCCTCGGCAGCCCATGCGACAAGCGGCACGATCACGTTTCAGAATGCGACTGGGAGCACGATCTCAACCAAACTGACATTCTTGTGCAGCGTGACGGCACAAACCTTTTGCCCCTCAAACCCCGGTGACATAAATCCCGGCACATCAATCGTACAGGCTGTTCCCTCTGCCGTGCCGAGCAGCACCCCCTACGGCCTCGTCAATGGATACTTCACCTACACAGCCGTGACCAAAAGTGCCCTTGGCGGGCCTGCGTGGTGTAAGTTCCAGGTCAAGGTCCAGAGCAACAGCTCCGCGCGTTGGTCCGGGCAAGTGTTCACGAGCAAGGCCATCGACGGTTTCCTGCCGTACACTCCGGTCTGCACCGTCAGCAGCTTTACGATCAACTCGACGACGGGCGTGTGGGCGACGACGATCCGCATGCAGTAACCGGCATGGGGACGGGTTTGCCCACGGGCAGGCTCGTCTCCGCCGCACCCTGCACGGGTCTTGCCGTCACGGGCGCGGGGCGTTCCGATACCACTCCAGCACATACACCCGGATGGCCGAGGACAGGTTGGTGGCGGCGGCGTCCTCGCCTGCATCGACGCGGCTGGTGTCGATTTCGGCGATCAGGGCGTTGAGGCCGATGCCGCGTGCCGCCGCGATGTCCTTGAGGGCATGCCAGAAGGCGTCCTCCAGCGACACCGAGGTCTGGTGTCCGGCCACGCGGACGCTGCGTTTGACGATGGCGCCACCGGCCAGGACGCTCATGGTAAGGCCGCCACGAAGGCATGGATCGCCTCGGCGGCCTCGGTCCAGTTCTGGGCCTCGGTGCGGCCGGAGGACTTGCGCGGCTTCAGCGAATGGTCGCCGTCCTCCAGCCAGTGCACCCTTATGGCCGGACTGAGCGGAATGTCGGCCACCGTGGCGCGGCTGCCCAGGGTGTCGCGGGTGCCTTGGCAGATCAGGGTCGGCACGGCCAGGGTCGGCAGATGGCCCAGGCGGCGCTCCGCATAGCCCGGCTTTCCGGCGGCGTGGAACGGGTAGCCCAGGGCCACCAGCCCATCAACTTTTTCGGCATCGGCAATCAGCGAGGCCATGCGCCCGCCCATGGACTTGCCGCCGATGACCAGCCGGGCCGGAGCAAACCGCGCCCGGACCTCGGCGATTACGGCGCGATAGCTGTCCAGCAGCGCCGGCGCGCGGTCGGGCGGACGCTTGCCGCCCTCGGCCCGGCGGCGGGCCATGTAGGGGAATTCGAACCGCACGACGCAATGCCCGCGCGCCGCCAGCGCCTCGGCAAAGAACGCCATGAACGGCGTATCCATCGGCGCCCCGGCGCCATGGGCGAGGATGATATGGACCCGCGCGTCCGTCGGCCCGGTGAGGAGAAGCTCGGTCATAGGGTCCGTTGTATCAGCCTCTTAAAGCAGTTTGCCTTGAGGTGAGGGCGCGGAGAAGTGAAGCGGGGAATCACAGAGGACACAGAGGGCACAGAGGGCACAGAGAGTGCGGGGCCACTGCGCCGCAGGCGATAATATTTCCCGGCGGTGGGCATTATGCGCTGCGCGCGGCATCTGCACCGAAACCTCTGTGCCTTCTCTGTGACCTCTGTGTCCTCTGTGGTCAATCCCTTCACTTTACAGCCCACGCCGCGCGGGTGACGGCTTTAAAGCTGCTTGAAGAAGTCGTTGCCCTTGTCATCGACGATGATGAAGGCCGGGAAGTCCTCGACTTCGATCTTCCAGATGGCTTCCATGCCAAGCTCGGCGTACTCCAGCACCTCGACCTTCTTGATCGACTGCTGGGCAAGCTGGGCGGCGGCGCCGCCGATGGAGCCGAGATAGAAGCCGCCATGAGCCTTGCAGGCGTCCGTCACGGCGGCGCTGCGGTTGCCCTTGGCGACCATGACCATGCTGCCGCCGTTGGCCTGGAACAGGTCCACATAAGCGTCCATGCGCCCGGCGGTGGTCGGGCCGAACGAGCCGGACGCCATGCCGGTGGGGGTCTTGGCGGGACCGGCGTAGTACACCGGATGATCCTTGAAGTACTGCGGCAGGCCCTGCCCGGCGTCCAGGCGCTCCTTGAGCTTGGCGTGGGCGATGTCGCGGGCGACGATCATCGGGCCGGTCAGGCTGACGCGGGTCTTGGTCGGGTACTGCGACAGGATGGCGCGGATTTCGGCCATCGGCTTGGTCAGGTCGATCTTGACCACGTCCTCGGACAACTTATCGGTGCGGACTTCGGGCAGGTACTTGGCCGGATCGGTTTCAAGCTGCTCCAGGAACACGCCGTCCTTGGTGATCTTGCCCCACATCTGGCGGTCGGCCGAGCAGCTCACGCCGATGCCGACCGGGCAGGATGCGCCGTGGCGCGGCAGGCGGATGACCCGCACGTCGTGGCAGAAGTACTTGCCGCCGAACTGCGCGCCGATGCCCATCTTGCGCGTGATCTCAAGGACTTGCTGCTCCAGTTCCACGTCGCGGATGGCGTGGCCGAGCTTGCCGCCCTTGGTCGGCAGGCCGTCGAGGTAGCGGGCCGAGGCCAGCTTGACGGTCTTGA
>JBAYSM010000249.1:0-4422 GCA_041676205.1 Rhodospirillaceae bacterium
CGGAACGACCGGCTTGCGGGAGCGTTGTCATAGCGCCAGCAACCGTCAGGACGTCTCATGGAAATCTCCGTCTCCGCTGCCGCCCGCCGCTCGGTTCGTATTCTGGAAGGCAAGCCGCATCCACTGGGGGCGACCTGGGACGGGTTGGGCGTCAACTTCGCCCTGTTCTCCGCCCACGCGACCCGCGTAGAGCTGTGTCTGTTCGACCCTCAGGGCCGGAAGGAACTTGAGCGCATCGACTTGCCTGAATACACCGACGAGGTGTGGCATGGGTATCTGCCTGACGCACGGCCGGGCACGGTTTATGGCTACCGCGTCCACGGCCCTTTTGCGCCCGAGGCGGGCCACAGGTTCAACCCTCACAAGCTGCTGCTCGACCCCTATGCCAAGGCGCACCTCGGCGCGCTGCGCTGGTCGAATGCGTTGTTTGGCTACAAGGTCGGCAGCCAGCGCGCCGACCTGACGCTGGACCGCCGCGACAGCGCCCCGGCCATGCCGAAATGCGTGGTGCAGGACCCGGCGTTCACCTGGGGCCGGTCGCGTCCGCCGCATGTGGCGTGGGAGCACACCGTCCTCTATGAACTGCACGTCAAGGGCTACACCAAGCGGCATCCGTCGGTGCCGCCGCCCCACCGGGGGACGTTTGCGGGTCTGGGGCATCCGGCGGTGGTCGATCATCTGGTCGGGTTGGGCGTGACTGCCGTGGAGCTGCTGCCCGTCCATGCTTTCGTTGATGACCGGATGCTGATCGAAAAGGGCCTGCGGAATTACTGGGGTTACAACACCATTGGGTTCTTTGCCCCTGACCCGCGTTACATGGCCGGTCTGTTCATCAATGAGTTCAAGGAGATGGTCTGCCGCCTGCACGATGCGGGCATCGAGGTCATTCTCGACGTGGTCTACAACCACACGGCCGAAGGCAACGAGATGGGTCCAACCCTATCGTTCAAAGGCATCGACAATGCCTCCTACTACCGCCTGATGCCCGACAACCAGCGCTATTACATCAACGACACCGGCACCGGCAACACGGTCAACGTGAGCAATCCGCGCGTGTTGCAGATGGTCACTGATTCGCTGCGGTACTGGGCGCAGGAAATGGGCGTGGATGGTTTCCGCTTTGACCTGGCAACCATCCTCGGGCGCGAGACGCATGGCTTTGACGCGGGCGGCGGGTTCCTCGACGCCTGTCGGCAGGACCCCGTGTTGTCCGCTCTGAAATTGATCGCCGAGCCGTGGGACGTCGGCCCCGGCGGCTATCAGGTGGGGGCGTTTCCGCCGGGCTGGGCGGAGTGGAACGACCGCTACCGCGATACCATGCGCAGCTTTTGGAAAGGCGACGAGGGCAAGATTGCCGACGTGGCGACTCGCCTGACCGGCTCGGCCGATATGTTCAACCTGCGCGGCCGTCGGCCGTGGTCGAGCGTCAACTTCATCACCGCGCATGACGGCTTCACCCTGAATGATCTGGTCAGCTACAACGAAAAGCACAACGAGGCCAACGGCGAAGACGGTCGCGACGGCCATTCCGACAACATAAGCTGGAACCACGGCGCCGAAGGCCCCACCACCGATCCCGATATTCAGGCCCTGCGCGCGCGACAAATGCGCAACATGCTGGCCTCGCTGATCTTTTCTCAAGGAACACCGATGATTCTTGGCGGCGATGAAATGGGCCGCACCCAGGGCGGCAACAACAACACCTATTGTCAGGACAACGAAATCAACTGGGTGGACTGGGAGGGCATCGACGCCGACGGGCACGCCATGATCGCCTTTGTGCGCCGCCTGTTGCAGGTCCGGCGGTCCCATCCCCCCTTGAGGCGCGGGCGCTTCCTGAGCGGCGCGCGGGACGAGGACCTGGGGGTCAAGGACGTCAGTTGGCTGACCCCGGCCGGGGACGAAATGACCGACGAGCATTGGCACGACGGGCACGCGCGGGCCATGGCGATGCTGCTGGATGGCCGGGCGCCGGCTACCGGCGTCAAGCGGTATGCTCCCGATGCCACGCTGCTGCTGTTGCTCAACGCCCATCATGACGTGGTGCCGTTCATCCTGCCTAGCGTGATTGGCGGGACGGCATGGCGGCGCCTGATTGATACCTCCGTGCCGGATGACCCCGAAGATGATCTGGAGTGCGGCCATGAGTATGGGGTGACGGGGCGCAGCCTGATCCTGCTGGAGCTTCAGCGTCCTGATCGGCGTCGGGCCGGCCGCGTATCTGCGGGGACTGGCATCCCCGAAAGCGGCATGGAATAGTACCCCGTTAGGGGAGGCGACGGGCGCCTTCCGTCAATGGGGGTATCGGTTTCATGCGATTCGTCAAGGTTCCTTGCGCCATCTTCGCGGTGGCGCTTTTTGCCGTGATGGCTCTTGGTACGGGCGCTGCATCCGCTCAGGCGACTTCGCCGGCGATCAGCAAGATCTCCGCCCAGGAGGCCAAAGGCCTGTTCCGTGACCTGGGCTACACCAGTGTCGAGGTCGACAGCGACGGCGATATTATCGTCAATATGCAGGGCATGCGCGTCCTCGTCCTGGTCGGGTCGGCCAAGGGCACATCGATCCAGATGCGCTTCTCCATGACGGGCACCGAGGCCACCATGGGCAAGGTCAACACCTGGAACAAGACCAAGATGTATTCCCGTGCCTATCTGGATGACAATGGCGATCCGGTGCTGGAGGCCGAGCAGGATCTGGCCGGCGGCGTCAGCATCGAGCGCCTGAAGGACTTCATCAAAACCTATGGCGTTTCGCTCACCGCGTTCCTGCGGGAAGTGACCTGACCCCGGTTGGTGGTTATGCGGCGCATCGATGAGCTGGTCCTTGGACATCTTGGACCGGCCATCGACGTCAACCTGTTTGGCCTTGGCGTAGAGAAGTCAGGACTGTTCCTGCGCCGGCTGCGTCGTCGCGCCGGGGCCAAGTGGGCGCTGCATGAACACCGTGTCCACCCACCGCCCGAATTTGAACCCGGTTGCCACCAAGCAGCCCGCCGGTATAAAGCCAAGCGCCCCGTGCAGCGCAATGGACCCGGCGTTGGCCGAATCCCCGATCACCGCGACCATCTGCCTGAAGCCGAGCGCCTCGCACTGTTCCACCAGCGCCTGCAGAAGGGCACGCCCTATGCCGGTGCCGAGATGGTCGGATGCGACGTAAACGCTGTCCTCAACCGTATGGCGGAACGCGGCACGCGGCCGGAAGGGGCCGGCATAGGCAAAACCGATCACCACGCCGTTCCGTTCTGCGACCAAATGCGGATAACCCTGAGCCAACAACCCGGCCCGCCGTTCGGCCATTGCCGCCTCATCGGGCGGCTCGGTTTCGAACGATCCGGTTCCATGCAGAACATGATGCGCATAAATTGCCTGAATGGCACCCACGTCGGTTTCAAGGCTGGCGCGTATACAAAGATTTTCGGGCACGGCAAAAGGTCCTGAAATCCAGTGAATTCCCGGCTTAGAGTACCCCGCCGAGGCCGGCGGCAAACACCCTGAAACTTTTTTGCAGAAATCCGCTTGACGGGGGGTGCCCCAGCCGGGTATCTAACGGCCCCGGCCACGACGTCCCCATCGTCTAGAGGCCTAGGACACCGCCCTTTCACGGCGGCGACCGGGGTTCGAATCCCCGTGGGGACGCCATCTCCTAGAGATGTGGTCAAGGACCTGAAAAAGCCCGGCTTTATGAGCCGGGTTTTTTGTTTGTGGCGTCTGGCAAACGAGGCGAGGCGACCGGCGTCACAATTTCCACATTAGCCCCGCCTATTCTGACTTTTCCAGGCGCGGGGGTGTCCTTACGGTATGGGTAATTTGCCTCTTAAGGACGAAAGCACATGGCGCACCGGATTTTCGCCCCTGTTTGCGTGGTTGGGTGGCACGAGGTAGAGTCAATGCCGCTCCGCGCAAAAGAGACCGCCGCATGATGCCCTCCAGTGAGACGACCCTGATGGTGGTCGAGGACGAGTTTCTCATAGCGTCAAGTCTGGAGATGATTCTCCAGGATGCCGGCTATGAGGTCCTTGAGCCGCTTTCCAGCCTTGACGAGGCACTGGCAGCGGTCGCCGTCCATACCCCGGACCTTGCGCTGTTGGATATTAATCTTTCCGGTCACACGGTTTATCCCGCGGCTGATCTTCTGGCGGCCAAAGGCGTTCCGTTTCTTTTTCTCTCTGGTTGTTCCGAAGGTGAATTGCCGGAGCGCTTTGCGGGGGTAACCCTGCTGTTGAAGCCGTTTTCACCCGAGGGCCTGCTGGATGCCATTTGCCGTATACTTGCGGAACGCACTGCAGTCGTGGGCTGACGGGTAGTCGTCGGCGCGTTCCGTGCCTGTCGGAAGCAAATGAAACTGACCGACGCAGGTAGCACATCAATTGACCGCCAGTTTGTTGCCGCAGGGAGGGGCATGCCCCTCCCTGCGGCGGCGCGC
>JBAYSM010000250.1:0-4403 GCA_041676205.1 Rhodospirillaceae bacterium
CGCCGATCCGCGCCCCTGGCACAGAATGCCGCGCGACCGGGCGAACCGCACGATGTCGTGCACGGTCAGGAAATAGGGCGCATAGCCCAACTCGGCGACCACCGTGAACTCGTGGCGGATCTGGCGGTCGAGGGCGGGGGGCACGCCATCGGGCCAGCGGCGGCGGGCGCCCTCCCAGGTCAGGCGCTCCAGTTCTTCCTGGGGCGTGGCGCCGGCTGGGACCGGCTCGTCGGGGTATTCGTAACGCAGTTCGTCCAGGCTGAACGTGCAGGCGGCGACGATCTCCTGGGTCCGCGCGATGGCGTCGGGATAATCCCGGAACAGGCGGGCCATGTCGGCCGGGGATTTCAGATGCGCCTCGGCATTGGCGGCCAGTCGCCACCCGGCGGTGTCCACCGTCACCTTCTCGCGGATGCAGGTCAGCACATCGAGCAACGGGCGGCGGGCTGGGGTGTGCATTCGCACTCCGTTGGTGGCAACCAGAGGCACCCCGCTTTGCTCGGCCAGGGCGCTGAGGCGGTCCAGCCGCCGGGCATCATGACCGTCCAGAACGCACCGTGCGGCGAGGTACAGGCGATCTTTAAAGATGTCCTTGAAGGTGTTGATTTCATGGGTGAATTCATCGCCCGGTTCATCCGGTGGAAGAACCATGGCGATCAGCCCTTCGGCATGGTCGGCCACGTCGGCGCGGTCCAGATGGCACTCCCCCTTGGGCGCCCGCCGACGGCCCAGGGTCAGCAACTTGCACAGCCGCCCATAGGCTGCCCGGTCGGTCGGGTAGACCAGCAGGCTCGGCGCGTCCAACAGGTCCAGGCGGCACCCCACCACCAGCCGCAGCCCCATCTTGCGCGCCGCCTCGAACGCCCGCACCACCCCGGCCAGGGTGTTACGGTCTGTCACCGCAATGGCCGAATGCCCCAGCGCCGCAGCCGTCACCACCAGTTCATCGGCGTGCGAGGCCCCGTGCAGGAAGCTGAAATTGGTGGTGACGTCGAGGTCGGCGTAGGTCATGGCGTTTGGAAAGGCTGGGCGCTGCCCAGACCCGCAAAGGGCCGAGCGGCCCTTTGAACCCGTGAGGGGTTCTGCGCCTTCCTTGCGCCGCAGGCAGACGAGGTCATCATTTGATGCGCTGCGCGCGGCTTAGGAAATGGGGTTTGGGGCCAATGGCCCCAAGCGGGTCTGGGCGGCAGCCCGGCCTTTGTAAAACTACTCTCCCTCATCCCATCCCCCCATGCAGGAACCATTCTCCCGCCTGGGTGAACAGCCACAGGCGGCGGCCGTGGGTGTCTTCGACGCGCCAGTAGTCGCGGGCGTCACGGGGGCTGGCCCACCATTCGGGGGCGATGCGTTCCGGTCCTTCGGCGCGGACGAGGCGGAGGGTGTGGCGGCGCCAGCGGACGTGGGACGGCACGCCGTCGCAGAACGGCGGCGGCGCCCCTGGCGGCGCGGGGGAGGTTTCGACTTGCTCGGGGTGGGGCAGCAGGTGAGGCGGGCGGAGGTAGGGCGGCCATAGGGCTTCGGCGGCGGGCTCCAGGGGGTTTGCGGCGGCCACGGCGCGTTCGGGCTGGTGGCTGGCGCGCGCCACCGGCCGGACCACGCCGAGGGGGGCGAGGCGGCTGCCCAGGCGGTCTACCAGTAGGGCCATTTCGCGTTGTTTTTCCGCGTTCTGTGGCTCTGTCTTAAGGTGCCTGGAGATGTCTTGCTGGCCTGCCGTCAAGGGGTCGGCGACGGGGATGGACAGCACCAGGGCCTCGATGCCGAACCCGGCGTCCAGGTCCTCCAGGCGGTCGCGGAACAGGCGGGCGAGGTGGTGCGGATCGCGCACCGGGCGGGCCGTCCCCAACCCGGTGCGCGAGATCGTGCCGTCCACGCGGAAGGCCTCCAGCACCACCCGGCGGGCGCCTTTTCCGTCGCGTTCCAGGCGGGCGCACAGGGCGTCCAGCAGGCGGGCCAGTCCGGCGGCCACATCGTCGATCAGGCCAATCGGTTCGGGAAAACCCAGGCGTAGGCGATAGGGCGCGGGCGGTCGGCGCGGGGTGAACGGTTCGCGGGTCAGGCCCAGGGCTTGATCCAGCCGCTCCGCCACCGTCCGGCCGAACCGGGTGGCCAGCGGCCCGCGCGGCAGGGCCAGCAGGTCGCCGATGGTCCGCAGGCCCAGGCGGCGCAACGTCTCCACGGTGGCGGCATCCAGGCGCAGGGCGGCGACCGGCAGGGACGGCAGGATCTGGCGGCCCGCGCCTTCGGGGATAATGGCAAACGGCCGGTCGGGGTCGAGGAATCGGCAGGCCGCCCACGCCGCGCCCTTGGTGTCGCCGACGCCGACGCGGGCGCACAGGCCCAGCCCGCCCAGCCGGTCGAGCAGGTCGCGGACCAGGGCCTCCTCGCCGCCGAACAGGTGGGCGCATCCGGCGATGTCCAGCCACAGAGCCGCCCCGCCGATGCCGTCCAGGCCCTCCAGGGCGGTCCACGGGGTCCATCGGGTGGCCCATTCGGCAAGCTGGTCGAGCGCGGCCAGGTCAGCCTCCGGCTCGGCCTCGACCGCCTTGAGGGCGGGGAACAGGGCGCGGGCGTCGGCCAGGGGCAGGCCCGGCCCGATCCCGGCAGCTTGCGCGGCGGCGTTCACCCCGCCGACCCGCAGGGCGCCGTTGATCGCGGCCACGGCGACCAGGGGCGCATCACGCCAGTCGGCGAAGCGGTCCCGGATCAGCCGGTCGGTCTGAAAGCGTGGCAACCACAACGAGATCACCCGTCGCATCGGCTTTCTCCACCAGCCAGGAGCGGGGCAGTCCGCCCTGGCAGCGTTCCAGTGTCAGGCTCCAGCGCGGCGGCCCCAGGCCCCGCCACGGCACGGCGGCCGACGGCGCGGGCTCCACCCGCCAGCGCGTGGTGGCCGCAGTTGCGGGCGTAGCTGCGGCTTCCCGCCATCCGGCACCGTGGGCCGAGGGCAGCACGAACCCGGTGACGCCGCCCTGTTCGGCGGCCAGTTGCAGACGTCGCCCGGCGGTCATGTCCACGCTGCGGACCTGCCCGATCACGGCCCCCAGGGCGGGGCAGCGCAGGGCTTCTTCCATGCACCACAGAACCTCGGCCGGGTCGGTGGCGCGGGCCACTAGCAAGCGCCCCGGCGGCAGGCCCAGGGCAGCCAGCCCCGGTGCATAGAGGGCATCGTCGGCGCTGCCGGCCTGGACCACCCACAGCAGCGGAGCATCCTCCGACACCAGCCGTCCGGCCAGCCCGGCGGCGAACCCCAGCACCGGGCCGAGGAATCCGTCCTCGCCCCCCGTCACCTGATGCACGCGCCCACGTGGCAGCCCGCCCCAGGGCAGTGCGGCATCCAGAGTCGCCGCGCCCATGGACACCACCGGCGCCCGGTCTTGCCCCGGCCGTTCCAAAGCCCGGATGCGGGCGCGCAAGCCTTCCAGGGCCTGAGAATCGGCCATGCCGAAGCGCCTCCGTTATCGGATGTGTTCTTATTTTGTTCTAGCCTTGCCGCCGAAAAGAGTCAAGAAGACTCCTCAGCGACTCCATCCTCACGGAAGGGACTCAAACGTTCCCGCCCTGTTCACCGTTTCAGGCCGAACCCGGAAATGTCGATGTCGGGCGTCCGCCCGCCGATCAGGTCGGTGATGATGCGGGCCGACCCGACCGCCATGGTCCAGCCCAGTGTCCCGTGCCCGGTGTTGAGCCACAGGTTCGGCAGCGGCGTCGGCCCGACATAGGGCACGCTGTCGGGCGTCTTGGGGCGCAGGCCGCACCAGAGTTCGGCCTGCGCGTAGTCCCCGGCTTCGGGGAACAGGGCCTTGGCGTAGTTGAGGATCAGCGCGGCGCGGGCTGGGTTCAGGGTGCGGTCCCACCCGGCAAGCTCGGCCGTCCCGGCGGCGCGCAGGCGGTCGCCCAGGCGCGAGTAGACCATCTTGTGCTCGTCGTCGGTGATCGACACATGCGGCGCCAATCCGCTGATCGGGATGGTGATGGAGTACCCCTTGGCCGGATAGATCGGCAGGCGCAGCCCGGCATCGCGCGCCACCAGCGGGCTCCAGCTTCCCAGGCTGAGGATATAGGCGTCGGCGGTGCGGCGGCCCTGGTCGGTGATGACCGCCGTTACCCGGCCGTTCTCGATGTCCAGGCCGCGCACCGTCTCGCCATGGCGGAACACAACGCCGCCCTCGGCCGCCAGCCGGGCCATGGCGAGGGTGAAGGCGTGGGCATCACCGCTCTCGTCATCGGGGCTGAGGATGCCGCCGACCAACTCCGGCGCGGCGGACAGCAGCGCTGGTTCAGTCTGGACCAGGGCATCGGCGGCGACCACCGTCTGCGGCAGCCCGGCCCGCGCCATCACCTCGGCCGAGGCACAGGCTCGGTCAAACTCCCGCTGGTCGCGGAAGATGTGCAGGATGCCGCGA
>JBAYSM010000251.1:0-4376 GCA_041676205.1 Rhodospirillaceae bacterium
ACCCAGTAGCTGGCGTCGGCCCAAGCGGTCCGCCATCACGCCGACGACCAAGCCCAAGACCATGGCCAGGGTATTGAACACCGAGACGACGAAGCCGCCCTCGACCAACCCCAGCCCCAGATCGGCGCGCACGAAGGGCAGGGCTGGCGGAACCTTGCCGACCGACAACGCGGCGACGATGCCGCCGGCCACCGCCCAGGAAATCACCGGCCAATCGGTTTGGAAAGAAGGCGTGGGGCTTGCTTTCATGATCGACAGAGAGTGCCGTTCGGGTGTCGGTTCTGTCAATGGCAGCCCGCTCTTTCCGCTGGATCTGTGACCGCAGTCACATCCCAAAACGAATTAATACAGCCTTATGAAAAAGGGCCGATGGTGCGGTGGCATCCCTTGCAATCCACCGCCTGCAGCCCCAAGTGGACAGTGCAAAAAAAGGTCGCATCAACAGGCCTACGCCGAAGTGCAGGAACATCGGGTCGGGAGGACCACGCCATGATGACCACCGGAATGACGCAACCAGAGAAAACGTCGGTGCTGTGCGGTGTACGGTCGGGGTTCCATGCGCCGATGGAGACCGATCCCGGGCGCTTTTCTGCCAACGAGGAACCTTGCCTCGCCGACTTGCTGGCCGACCCGATGACCGTCCGCCTCATGACCAGCGATGGCGTGAACCGTGATTTGGTCGCCGCGTTGCTGCGCGATGCGCGGGCACGTATGAACCGCTGACGCCAGCCATCAGATTTAATAGAGAAGGACCGCGTCATGGACGCAGTCCTTCTTAGTTTTGGGTAAGGGGCCGGGCGTCAGCCGAGGCCCTTTTCCATCACCTTGGCCAGCCGGGTGGCGAAGGCGACCGGGTCGGTCGGGGCTTCGCCTTCGACGATGCGGGCTTGATCGAACAGCAGGTGGGCCAGATCGGCCAGATCGGGCGACGTGGCATCGGCGGCGGCACGCTCGGCCATGTGCTTGATCAGGCTGTGGCTGGGGTTGATCTCCAGCGTTCGCGGCGGGGAGAACTGCGGCACGCTGTTGTGCTGGCGCAGCAGGCGTTCCAGGTGGATGGACATGCCGCCTTCGTCCGACACCAGACAGCAGGCCGAAGCGGTCAGGCGGTCCGACGTGCGGACGTCCTTGACGGCATCGCCCAGCGCCATCTTGAGCGCCCCGACCAGCAGGTCGAGGCTTTCGGTCGGCGCGGCGTCCTTCTTGGCCTCGTCGGGCTTGTCCTCGCCCTTGATCTTGGACAGGTCGGCCGACCCCTGGGCGACCGACTTGAACGGCTTACCCTGGTAATTGGTGACGGTGCCGGTCCAGAACTCGTCGATCGGGTCGGTCAGCAGCAGCACCTCGACGCCCTTGGCGAGGTAACCTTCAAGCTGCGGGCTGCGGCGCAGGATTGCCGCGTCGTCGCCGGTGATGATGTAGATGGCGTCCTGGCCGTCCTTCATGCGGCCGACGTATTCGGCCAGACTGACCAGCCCGTCCCCGGCGGTGGAGCGGAAGCGGCACAGCTCCAGAAGCTGGTCGCGGCGCTCGAAGTCCTCGTACAGGCCTTCTTTCAGCACCGGGCCAAAGGTCTCCCAGAACGGGGTGTAGGCCTCGGCGTCGGTCGCCTTCTTGTCCAGTTCGGACAGCAGGCGCTTGACCAGACCGCTCTGCATCTTGCGCAGCAGCGGGTTGTGCTGGAGCATCTCGCGCGACACGTTGAGCGGCAGGTCGGGGCTGTCCACCACGCCGCGCACAAAGCGCAGGTAGGGCGGCAGCAGGCCTTCGCAGTCGTCGGTGATGAACACCCGGTTGACGTACAGCTTGACGTGCTGCTTGCGGTCGGGCTGGAACAGGTCGAACGGCTTTTCGGTCGGGATGAACATCAGCCCGGTGTATTCGATGGCGCCCTCGGCCCGGTAATGGACGGTCAGCCAGGGGTCGTCGAAGGCGTGGGCGACGTGGTGGTAGAATTCCTTGTACTGCTCGTCGGTGATGTCGGAGCGTGACCGCGTCCACAGGGCGGAGGCAGTGTTCAGCGTTTCGTCGGACTCGCCCTTGAGGACGACCGGCAGGCCGATGTGGTCGGAGTACAGCTTGACCAACTGGCGCAGGCGCTGCGGCTCCAGGTATTCGTCGGCGTCCTCCTTGAGGTGCAGCACGATGCTGGCGCCGCGCGCGGCATCCGGGGCCTCGGTGATGGTGAACGCGCCCTTGCCGTCCGACGCCCAGCGCCAGCCGTGCGCCTCGCCGGCCTTGCGGGTGATGACCTCGACGGTGTCGGCCACCATGAAGGAGGCGTAGAAGCCGACGCCGAATTGGCCGATCAGGCTGACGTCCTTGCGCGAATCGCCCGACAGACCGCGCAGGAACTCGCCGGTGCCAGACCGCGCGATGGTGCCCAGATTGGCGATCAGGTCGTCGCGGTTCATGCCGATGCCGTTGTCGGCCACGGTCAGCGTGCGGGCGTCCTTGTCGATAGTCAGGGTAATGCGGAAGTCGGCATCCCCGGCGATCAGCTCGGGTTCGGTGATGGCTTGGTAGCGCAGCTTGTCGCAGGCGTCCGAGGCATTCGAAATAAGTTCGCGCAGGAAAATTTCCCGCTGCGAATACAGGGAATGCACGACGATATCCAGGATGCGTGACACTTCCGCCTGGAAGGAAAGCTTTTCCTCGGTCATTCCGTGTTCCTTGCTTGGGGGCGCTTGATGCCCGTGTCTCCGAAAGGGGCGAAGCATATGTGCATAAAGACCCTAATGCGCAAGGGTTACACGCCGCACAGGGCTGCCGTGCTCGAATCCTTTGGCTGAAGGGCCGGTTTGAATTGCGCCATCCGAGGGAAAGGACGAACATGATGGTATTCGAGCGTTGCCGGACGCCCATGTTCCGGCTAAGAATGCCCGCCGCGACTAAACGGGGGGGTCTATGGTTCGAGATCCGGTTTTGAGGCCGAAATCTTGAATCCCGGTCGTCGCGGAGTGCGTTTACCAGCAACGGGTCCCGGCGCCGTCAGGCGTCCCCTCCGGGGCCTATCAGTTTAGGGAGAGCTTGATGCAGATTCCCGTGCAGGTTACTTTTCACGGTCTCGATCCCTCGCCCGCTATCGAAGAGCGCGTGCGCGAGAAGGTCGCCAAACTGGAGCAGTTCTGCTCCGACATTATCAGCTGCCGGGTGACCATCGAGTTGCACCATCGCAACGCGTCGAACCAGCACCGCAAAGGCGAGCCGTATCACGTCACCGTCGACGTGACCGTGCCCGGCGATGAACTGATTGCCAAGCAGGATCCCAAGGGCGAGAACATCCACGCTCACGAGGATATCGGCGTGGCCCTGCGTGACGCTTTCCAGGCGATGGAACGTCAGGTGAAGGAATACGTCCAGCGCCGCCGTGGCGACGTCAAGCGAAGCGCCGAGGGCTGATCCCCCGGTTTCGTCGCTGCGAAGTCTCCGGTCGCAAGCCAGTCACTCAACCGCCGCCCCTGATCGGGCGGCGGTTGGCGTATGTGGAAGGCCGTCAAGCCTTGACCTGCTGCAGCGTCATGTCGGGTCGCGGTGATGAGCCGGGAACGCTGCGCGGTTGTGCTGGCGTTGACAGAATCGCGACGGCGCAGTTAGTTTTGACCCGTTTGGCTGCGGGCAAGGGCCGATTCGGGAGGGAACAGTGAACCTCAGCGGAGCAATTCTGTTTGCGGCATTGATTTTTCCGGCAGCCGCCGCGATGGCGAACCCGCCGAATCGGGATGTTCCAACGGTGCCCTTGGCGGACTTTGGATTTGTGGCCGGGCGCGTGGATTATTGCGTCACCGGGGGACAGGCTCTGTTCGACAGCTTTGCCCGTGGGCTGGAGCGTTTCCAGCTTCAGCCGACGGAAATTCAGGCCCTGCTGGTCATGATGCAGGAAACGCGCGAACAGGCCCGGAGCGAAGCCGCGCGGAAATTCAATGGTGGTCCATGCCCCGAAGATGTCCGCGAACGCATACAGCAGGCCCGCGGACAGATTGAAGATGCTTGGCGCGCACTGGTGCAGGACGCTGCCAATATCGACCTGCGGCCATCCGTCGCCAAGGCATTGAGCCAGCCGATGAACGAGGCTTCTTCGTCCCCACCGGCACCGACGCCGGCCAGCACGACGTCGTCGCCCGGATTGTGCACCAAGGGGCAGGCCGTCAGTGTCCTCTATGCGGGCGAATGGTATCCCGCCAAGGTACTCGACGGCCCTGACAGGATGGGCACCTGCCTTGTTTCCTATGACGGTTATGCATCGAACTGGGACGAATGGGTCAATGCCAGCCGGATGCGCCCGGCATCGGCCCAGCCGGTGGCCGCTGCCCAGCAGCCGCAAGCGCTCCCCGCGAGCATTCCGCCCGGCAAATACAGTTGCTACACCTTCGACA
>JBAYSM010000252.1:0-4365 GCA_041676205.1 Rhodospirillaceae bacterium
CGCCAGACATGGCTTGCGAAGCGCCCACCGGGCCGTCACGAAGAGCCCCTCGGAACAGGCCGAGCTTTTCACTCCGCATGCGGAGTGAAAAGCTCCAACTCCGACAGGTTGCCCAATGAGCCCAGCCTGCTTCCTAATACGCCACCTCATCCCCTGCACTGAGGCCGGACAGGATCTGGACACCTTCGGGCAGGCGCTGGCCGAGGGTCACGGCGACGGGTTCCACCTGCCCGGTGGCCGGGTTGCGGCGGCGGACGGTGGTGCCGTCGGGGCCGGTCTGGACGGCGGGAACCGGAACGACCAGAGCGGCCGGGTCGTCGTGGGTGACGATCTGGAGGCTGGCGGTCATGCCTAAGCGAACGGCGCGCACGATGGCGTCGCCGACGTCTTCGATCAACACGCTGATGCCAAATTGCGGCAGGGACGCGCCCGCCCCCTTGGTGGCCTGATTGGCGATGCTGGTCAGGCGGCCTTCCAAGGTGGTGCCGGGGAACGCCTCGCCCGTCACCAGCACACGCATTCCCGACGTCACCTTGTTGACGTCGATTTCCAGCAGCGAGGTATCGACCCGCAGGTTGTCGAGCGAGGCAATGGCCAGGATTGCCTGGGCCTCGGTCAGCTTGGTGCCTTGCGTAACTTCGGCCGTGGCGGTGCTTGACCCGCCGCCGCCTTCGGAGCCGGTCTGGGTGGGCGGGCGGATGATGACACCGCCGACGGGCGCCCGGATGCGGGCGCTTTCCAGCTTGCGTTCCAGGTCGGCCAGCTTCTGGCGGGCATTGGCAAGCTCAAGTTCGGCCACCAGCCGGTTGCGGGCCGCGCCCTTGTCGAGCACGCCGTCCAGTTCCTCGCGGCTGGACATCACGCTGCGGTCAGCCTCCAGTTCGCGGTCCAGGGCGTCCTGGTATTCCTGGCGCGCCACCACGCCGAGGTCGAGGAGTTGCTTTGTCTCGCGGGTTTTCTGCTGGGCCGAGGTCAGCGACCGTTCAGCCGCCTGGAGGGCGCGGCGGGCACGCGCCACCTCGACCCCCTTGGCCCAATCCTGCAACTCGCGCATGGCTTGCTCGGCCTTGATCAGCCCGGCCTTGGCGTCGCGGTGCTGGGCATCCAGTTCTGCGGTATCGAGAACGGCCAGCAGGTCGCCCGCCTCCACCCGCGCGCCGAACTCGAAATGCTTTTCCAGGACCGGACCGTTGAACGGCGCCAGCACGCTGACCGTATTGCCGGGTTCGATCTGACCAACGAGGTCGATGCTCTTGCGCAAGGGGCGCGGCTCGACCCGCCAGGTGCGGGTGGCCTCCGCCGTTCCGGCCGTCTCAAAGCCGGCATCGCCGGACGCCTCGCGCTGGCCGGTGGCGAACCACGCATAGAGGCCGACGCCCGTGAACACCACGAACACCGCCGCCGTGATGCCCAGCCGCCACACCTGCACCCGCTTGACGTTGCCTTCGAGGGTGGAGCTTTTGGCCTCCAGATCGCGGTAGGCGGTGGCCAGCTTGCGGTGGTTTTCCTCCAGCTTGCGCGCCATGTCCTGTTCGGCGGCGCGCAGGTCGCGCAGTTCGGTGACATCGCTGAACACGCACACGATGCCCAGGCGCTGCACCGCGCCATCCTGCTCCCGCCGCAGGTCGGAGATGGTCAGCGACAGCGCGACGGTGGAGCCGTCGGGGCGGTGGAAGTCGAGGTAATGGCGCTGCCCGTGGCCGTCGCCGCTGACGTCCGCGCCGGGCGCAATGGCGGCCAGGATGGCGTCCAGGAAGGCGTCGTTGTCGGGCAGGTCAAAGAAGAATTCGACCAGCGTGGTGCCCGCCGCCGCCCCGGCCGACACGCCTAGGACCTTCTCCGCTGCCGGATTGAGGCCCCGGATGCGGCCCTCGAAATCCACCGTCATCATGCCATCGGACATGCTGTCCAGAATGGCCTCATAGACGAAGGCCTGCCGGCTCTGCTCGCGCGCGGTGGGGGCGGTGTCGCTTGTCGGGCGGTCAGTCATTGAGGCTGATGCTCCAGGTATCGAGCGTGGTGCCGAGTTGCTGATCGAGGGTGGCGAGCGCATTAAGATACGCAATTACGGCGCTGAGTTCCGCTGTTTCAGCGGTGCGGAGGTCGTTTTCGATCGATAGCACCTGGAAGTTGGTGGTGCGGCCATTGCGCAGTTTTATCATTTCCACTTCCAGGGACTGCTCGGCCAGGGCGCGGGAACGGCGGGCCAGTTCGAGCTGCCGCCAGCGGATACTGACATCGCGCACCACGTCGCGGATCTGCTGCCCGACGGTTTCGCGCAACTGCTCCAGCGACAACTCGGCTTGTTGCAGCCCCACGCGCGCGCCCAATGCGGTGCTCTGAGCGGCCCGGTCGCGCAACGGAATGCTCAGTTGCACCCCGATCCTGGACCCCATCGTGTCCGGGTGCCCGACAATGGCGCCCGCCGCCGACGTCCCGTTGCGGCTACCGCGGCGATCTGCCGTAAGGTTGAGGTTCCAGAGTTCGCCGTTCTCGGCCAGCATCAGGGCGATGCGCGACTGTTCCAGGCCGATGACTTGGCCGAGGTAATCGGGCCGGTTGCTGAACGCCAAGTCCTGGGCCACCGCAAGATCAACCTGCACCGGCTCGGCCTGGATTTCCTCGGCCGGGATGATGTTGGATCGGGGGTCCAGCGCCAGAAGGGTGATGAGCGCCAAGCGCGATGTCTCGAAGCTGTTCTCGGCGTCGAGGACGGAAAGCTCCTGGTTGGCCACATTGGACTCGGTCTGGAAGATTTCGTTTTCCGCCATCCGCCCGGCGGCGATTAGCGCCCGGTTAACCTCCATCAGGTTGCGCGCCCGCTCCAGGCCGTTGCGCGCGATGGTGGCCTGCTGGTGGGCGAGGATGAACGTGTAGTACGCCCGCACGATGTTGGTCACGGTGTCCGCTACCGTGCCCTTGAGCGCCAGGATATTCGACTTTTCACTCAGACGTGCCTGCCGGACCGACGCCATGCCGACATCCAGTCCAGCGCCGCGCAGCAGGGGCTGTGTGAGGGAGACGCTCCACGTCGAATTGCCCTCTTGCGCAGCTTTCGCCCCGCGCTCCATGCCTTTGACGACCGAATAAGCGCCAGTGATCGAGCCGCCGGTCGGCAGCGCCAGCGTTGCGGTCGGTCCAGCCGACGCCCGATCGGAGATGTCAGTGCCGGCGCGACGGGTCGCCGCCCAATCGCGCTGTGCACCGACGTCTAATGTAAAGTTCGGCTCGAACTTTTCTTCGGCCACCATCAGCGAAAATTTTTGCACCACCCGGTTGAGATACGCACTGCGGATGCCGCGATTCTGCCGCAACCCCAGCGCCACCGCCTCGGGCAGCGACAACGGCACGTCGGGGCCGCGCGCCTCGGGCCGGGGGGCGGCGCCGGGTTGGGCGGCGGGTGGGGTCGGCGGGGTGAACTGGGCGGCGGCCGGGGTTGCCAGCATCAGGCCGACCAGCAGGAGGGGCCACGCCTTCACTTGCAGGTCCCCGCCGCGTCGGCGCATGTGCCCGGCGCGTCAATGGTCACGGTGATGGCCGGCTTGTCCAGGCGCTCCACGTAGGACGGCAGCGGGGTCTGTTGGCTTTGCGGCGGCGGCATGGTGGGCAGGTTCAGGGGCTGGGCCAACGGGTCATCCGCCGCGCACGCCGCCAGGACGCCGGCCATCATGACCAATGCCGCCATGCTCCTCATTCCCCGACGCTGCCCCCGATCAAATCCCGCTGTCGCAATCTTTCGAGGGCGGTTATAACACAAGGATTAGTACTGTCGAACGCTGTAGTTATGTCTACCCAGCCACACCTTGAGCGCAATGGCGATGATCGAACTGACCGACATCCGCAAGTCCTACCGCGTCGGCCCGGTCGACGTGGAGATCCTCAAGGGTGTGTCGTTCACCATCGAGGCCGGGGAAACCGTGTCGATCATGGGATCATCGGGGTCGGGCAAATCGACCTTGATGAACATCATGGGCCTGCTCGACAAGCCCACCGCCGGGACCTTTCGCCTGAACGGCGCCGATACGGCCGGGTTGAGTGCAGACGATCAATCCGCCCTGCGCAACCGCCACATCGGATTCGTGTTCCAGGCCTTTCATTTGCTGCCGCGCCTGACCGCGCTGGATAACGTGGCCCTGCCGCTGGCCTATCGCGGCGTCGGCACGCGCGAGCGGCGGGACGCGGCGCGGGCGTGGCTGGACCGCGTCGGCATGGCCGACCGCGCCCACCACCGCCCCAACGAACTGTCCGGCGGCCAGCGTCAGCGCGTGGCCATCGCCCGCGCCCTGGTCGGCACGCCGTCGCTGGTCCTGGCCGACGAGCCGACCGGGGCGCTCGACACCCGCGTCGGCCAGGAGGTCATGGATC
>JBAYSM010000253.1:0-4352 GCA_041676205.1 Rhodospirillaceae bacterium
GATGCAGGTGTCGCAGAGATCGGCCGTGGCGCCAGCAGGGCCACCCGTGACAGCATAGGCGGTAAGGGGCGCGTCGGCGGAACAGAGGGCGCAGGGCATCGGGTATCTCCGGAAATGTGGGTGTTGGGAGCGCTATAGGGGGTTGGGGGGCGGAGGGGAAGAGGGGCAGAGAAGGCGTATGAAGGGAAGTATGAGTGATTTAATGAACCTCCCCCTTGCAACCGGAAAAACAACCACCAGATGTCTGAAGCATTTTTCAGAGAGGAGACAAAATGAGGTATACTGAATCCTTGATCAGAGATGAGGCATGCAAAGAAATTCTACATGCTCCTGGGAAAACACTCACCACAAGCCAGTTAATCCGTCGGCTTTCGAAAAAGCTTCATCTGACCGGAAAAGACGCCGAAATTGCTACCAACCGGAGCGACACATACTTTTCTCAAAAGGTTCGCAACCTGGTCAGCCATCGGAACCAAAGCACCGGCTTGGCAGCTCGTGACATCGCAGACTATGACAAAACTTCGGAGTCGTGGACCCTAACAAAGACCGGGCGTCGATACGCTGCAAACCTTAAGTAACATCCAACTTTTTGTAGCCAACAGGCAGCCAATTCAACTCCGTTGGACCAGTATGGTCTGCGTCCCAAACAAACCACGCATAGGCGGTCGTGCCACTGCCTTTGCGCTGGACGCCTTTAGGATAGAATGTAATTCTTTCGCTAAAAACCCAGACCTTGCTAGGCGGAGCTTTCTTAAAAATACCGGATTGGCGCTTAGCTCCCTCTAAGAAAGCCAATCGCAATAGAAGTGCGAACTTTTTCCCAGCAGCATCCAGGGCTGAATGCACAAAGTCTTCCGCGGCATTAAAAGGAGGGTTGGTGATGATGTTCGCTGCGCGCCTACTGGTAGTACGAAAATCTACACCAACTTCTCCATAGCCTCGGTCATAAAGGTCTGAACTCTCGACTCTTTGACCAGTTTTCTCAAGAACTCGGCTCATAGCTCCGTCCCCGCACGCGCATTCCCAAATTTCACCGTCGAACTTTTCGTTATCTATCAGTGCGTAAGTTGCCCAGGCTGGTGTCGGATAGAAATCGGGCCCATCCAGATCCGCAACCCGCTTAAGGGTGGGTTGCGGGGCTGTCACAAATTGTTGGTTCATTGCCTGTTGCCTCATTTTTCTTAAGAATCGCAGATTGGAGGAGTGGCGGCAACAGCTCTGTGAATCTTTTACAGTTCAATAGCTTACGCTGCCCCCAACGTTTCACCCCCCGGAGGCCTCCTGCGGTAGGGCGGTGCAAAACAAAACGGCCCCGCTAGGGGCCGCCTGTCTCAGAACCGCCGGCAGATTGCCCTGCCCCTCAGCTGTCCATCTTCAGCGCCGAGATGAACGCCTCCTGCGGGATGTCGACCTTGCCGAACTGGCGCATCTTCTTCTTGCCCGCCTTCTGCTTGTCCAGAAGCTTGCGCTTCCGGGTGGCGTCGCCGCCATAGCATTTGGCGGTCACGTCCTTGCGCAGCGCCGACAGCGTCTCGCGGGCGATCACCTTGCCGCCCACCGCCGCCTGGATCGGGATCTTGAACATGTGGCGCGGGATCAGGTCCTTGAGCTTTTCGACCATCGCCCGGCCGCGCATCTCGGCCCGGTCGCGGTGAACCATGGTCGACAGCGCATCCACCGGCTCGTCGTTCACCAGGATCTGCATCTTGACCAGATAGTCCTGGCGATAGCCCATCATCTGATAGTCGAAGCTGGCATAGCCCTTGGTCACCGATTTCAGCCGGTCGTAGAAGTCAAAGACCACCTCGTTCAGCGGCAGGTCATAGACCACCATGGCGCGGGACCCGGCGTAGGACAGATCCTCCTGAATGCCGCGGCGGTCCTGGCAGAGCTTCAGCACATCACCCAGGTATTCATCGGGCACCAGGATGGTGGCCTTGATCCGCGGCTCCTCGATATGATCGACAAGGGTCAGATCGGGCATGTCGGCGGGGTTGTGCAGCTCGCGCATGGTGCCGTCGCGCATGTAGACGTGATAGACCACCGAGGGCGCGGTGGTGATCAGCTCGATATTATATTCCCGTTCGATCCGGTCGCGGATCACCTCGAGGTGCAAAAGCCCGAGGAAGCCACAGCGGAAGCCGAAGCCGAGCGCGGCCGAGGTTTCCATCTCGAAGGAGAAGCTGGCGTCGTTCAGCGCCAGCTTGTCGATGGCGTCGCGCAGATCCTCGAACTCGGAACTGTCCACCGGGAAGAGACCGCAGAACACCACCGGAACCGACGGCTTGAAGCCCGGCAGGGCGGTGTCGCAGCCCTTCTTCTCGTGCGTGATGGTATCGCCGACACGGGTGTCGCGCACCTGCTTGATCTGGGCGGTGAGAAAACCGATCTCGCCCGGGCCCAACTGGTCGACCGGCTGCATCTGCGGCCGGAACACGCCGATGCGGTCCACCAGATGGGTGCTGCCGTTCTGCATCATCTTGATGCGGTCGCCCTTCTTCAGGACGCCGTCCATGATGCGGACCAGAACCACGACGCCCAGATAGGAATCGTACCAGCTGTCCACCAGCATCGCCTTGAGCGGCGCGTCGCGGTTGCCCTCAGGCGCCGGCAGATGGTGGACGATGGCCTCCAGCACCTCATGGATGCCGACCCCGGTCTTGGCCGAGACCGCGATGGCGCCCGAGGCGTCGATGCCGATCACATCCTCGACCTGCTCCGCCACGCGGGAGACGTCGGAGGCCGGCAGGTCGATCTTGTTGAACACCGGCACGATCTCGTGCCCGGCGTCGATCGCCTGATAGACGTTGGCCAGCGTCTGCGCCTCGACCCCTTGGGTCGAATCGACCACCAGCAGCGAGCCCTCGACCGCGCGCATCGAGCGGGAGACCTCATAGGCGAAGTCGACGTGGCCGGGCGTGTCGATCAGATTGAGGACATAGGTCTCCCCATCGTCGGCCTTGTAGTCAAGGCGAACGGTGTTCGCCTTGATGGTGATGCCGCGCTCGCGCTCGATATCCATCGCGTCAAGCAGCTGCTCTTTCATGTCACGGTCCTGCACCGTCCCGGTCTCCTGGATCAGGCGGTCTGCAAGCGTGGATTTCCCATGGTCGATATGGGCGACGATGGAGAAGTTGCGGATGTGCGAAAGCTCGGTCATAAGCTGCGATATGTATGGGAACGCGATGCCCGTCAAGCGGACAGACGTGGCGCGCGCGATGTGCCACGCTTTCGCCACCGATTCCTTAATTTTGCCACAATCCGCCGCCATTGAACCTGCCATGGAAACAACCTGCACGTTAGAGGCAGGATCGAGGCAAGAGCAGTGATCCCCGGGACGTCCGGATATCAATCGAATACTCTCCAGGTAGGGGGCGGATCTTTGATCCGTCCCCTTTCCGATGGGGTGCGACAGCGTTGCGATTGCCCGAGAGCAACGAGTCAGACATAGTGCTGCGCAAACAGCACTGAGCCAGAAGGCCAGAAGCACGGGATGAAACCCCGGAACGAGGAAGAGCGATGAAATACCTGCTGACCGTAACACTTTGCGCCGGCGCCCTGGGATGGATGGCCCCCGCCCCGACCGAAGCCGGCTCCATCGAACGCGCCTGCCGCCAATCGAACCGCACGGCCGCCTCACCCGAGCTATGCAGCTGCATCCAGCGCGTCGCCAACACCAGCCTCAGCGCCTCGGAACGACGCAAGGTGGCCCGCTGGTTCGACAACCCGCACCAGGCACAGGAAGTCCGCCAGTCCAGCCGCAGCGGCGATGCCAAGCTGTGGCAACGTTACCGCGCCTTCGGCGACCGCGCTGCCGAGGTCTGCGGCTGAAGCCCTTTGGTCAGGGCGACGCCACAGGCGTCGCCGTTCTGATCAGCCCATCCCGCCAACCGCCAGCCTGAGCGGCGGATGTACCCGCGCCAGACGCAGATCGGCGCTGCGGGCGTGGCCCTCCATGCCCTCGGCCCGGCTGATGATCGCCGTCGCCCGCGCCAGATCGGGCAGCGCCGCCTCGGTGACGCGCTGCCAGGTCACCGTCTTCAGGAACTTGTGCACGCTGAGCCCGCCGGTATAGCGCGCCGCCCGCGCCGTCGGCAGCACATGGTTCGGCCCCGCCGCCTTGTCGCCGAAGGCGACCGTCGTCTCTGCCCCCAGAAACAGCGAACCATAGGCGCCAAGCCGCCCGCGCCACCAATCCAGATCCTCCGCCTGCACATGCAGATGCTCAGGCGCATAGCGATCGGCCAAGGCCGCCATCTCGTCGCGCGAGGCGCAGAGCGTGACCTCTCCCAAAGCCTCCCAGGCCGCCCGGGCGGCGCTGGCGTTCGGCTCGGGCAGGTCGTCGAAACAGC
>JBAYSM010000254.1:0-4349 GCA_041676205.1 Rhodospirillaceae bacterium
ACTTGTTCGTCTTGTTTGGCTTTTTCATGGCTCCATTCTCTCAAAGGTTGGAGCCTCCTCAAAACCCGGGGCGATTCAGGGGTCACGTGGGGTCAGAGTAAAAACTGCTTTGCGTCCTGGTCCAGCGGCTCGGCCTTCGCCTGACGCTTGGGGCCGCGTTTCCGCGCAGTCACCCGCCGCCCTGTCAGTGCCTCGACTTCCGCTTTGAACCGCTCATTTCCCAGCGCCAACCCCTGGTTGGTGGCGACTCTAATGCTCTCAGTCACCGCCGGCTCGACATGCGCCTTGAACAGCGACTGGTACGCCTGGAGGCGTTCATCTTCGTTATTGCCAAGAGATAGGTACTCCTCATGGGGCGTCCAAAGCCGGACGCTCTTCCCGAGGCCGTTGCAATGATAGCTAGACCAGCGGTAATTCGATGGGCCGGGCACCATATTGGCCCGAACCGGATTAAGCTCGATGTACCGTTGACACACCAGCACGTATTCCTCCGCCGCTACCATGCAGGACTTGAACCGCCCCTCCCACAAGGTACCCGAGCGCCGGTAAACCCGGTTGAAGTATCTGACATAGTGACGGCCGACCCGCTGCATCATGCGCGAGACGCCGCCGGGCTCGCCCGGCGTTGCCAGCAGGTGGACATGGTTGGTCATAAAGTGTCAACGGACATAATTAATTGACCCACCCTCGGACAATAATATTGACCCACCCGACGGTGGTTGACACGTACGTTCACAGGCTTTGCTGTCCTCCGATCAGTCCACTCTGCCGGGCCTGCCGGAGCCGGTAGCTGTCGCCCCGGATCTGGATCACGTGGGCGTGGTGCAGCAGCCGGTCGAGCATGGCACTGGTCAGTGCTGCATTGCCGTCGAAGATCTCCTCCCAGTCCCCGAACGAGAGGTTCGAGGTCAGGATCGTGGCGCCCTGTTCATAGCGCTTGGCGATGACCTGGAAGAACAGGTCCGCCTGCTCCTTGCGCAGCGGCAGGTAGCCGATCTCGTCGATGATCAGCAGCCGCGGGCCGAGGATGGCCCGCTTGAGATACTGGTCATAGCGGTCCTCCCGGCGCGCTTTCTCCAGCTGCAACACCAAGTCGGCGGCGGTGATGAAGCGCACCTTGCAGCCACGCTCGGTGGCGCGCAAGGCCAATGCGATGGCCAGGTGTGTCTTGCCGGTGCCGCTCGGGCCGAGCAGGATCACGTTCTCCCGGCGTTCGACGAACGCGAGCCCGGCCAGTTCATCGATGCGCGCCTTGGGCACGCCGGCGGCCGCTTCGAAGTCGAACTGCTCCAGGGTCTTGATGGTCGGGAAGGTCGCCAGCTTGACCAGCATCTGCCGGCTGCGCTCGGCCCGTAGCGCCGCCTCGGCGGCGAGCACCCGTTCCAGGTAGGTGATGAACGACAGCTTTTTCTTCGCCGCTTCATCGGCCAGGGTCGCATAGTCGTTGGCCACGGCGGTCAACGACAGCTCGGCGCACAAGGTGTCGATGCGGTTGCTCATGGATGCACCTCCTGCAACAAGGCATCGTACTCGCGGGGCGAGCGTTGCAGCCGGTAGCGCGGCCACTGCACCGTGCGGTCCGGGCCGTGCACCGGCGCGGTGTACGGTTGCATCGCCCGACGTTCCACCGCTAAGCGATCCACCGGACGCGCGCCGGTGGTGCCGTGCCGGCGCACGTTCGCGACCTGTGCACACCACAGCCGTGCCTCGGCGTTGAGCCGCTCCAGATCCAGCGGCTCGCCTTCCAGCGCACACCGTGTCACCAGTGGATGGAAGAAGCTGTTGGCCACATAGTGGATGCTGCGTTCCACCTTGCCCTTGGTCTGGGGTCGATACGGCTGACACAGACGCGGGCGATAGCCGCACTCGGCCGCCAGACTCCAGATCCCGTCATGGAAGCGGTGGCGGCCACGGCCATAGGCATCGCGCTGGGTTACCACCGTGCGCATGTTGTCGTACAGCATCTCACGCGGGATCCCGCCGAAGGCGGCGAACATCCGCCGGTGACAGTCCACCAACACCGCCGACTGGGTGGAGGCCACGTACTCCAGATACAACCAGCGGCTGAACCCCAGCACGCCGATGAAGGCGTAGATCCGCTGCCGGCCGAGCCGGTACTCGCCCCAATCCATCTGCGCTTGATGGCCCGGCGCAGTCTCGAAGCGCACCACCGGAGCCGGGTCAGGCGCGGGCCGCAGGGCAGCGACAAAGCGTCGCACCGTGCGCACGGTGCCGGTAAACCCCATCGCCACGATCTCCCGGTGCAACACGGTGGCCGGCAGCCGTACCGGGGCCGCGCCTTCGACGCGGCGCTTCAGCCACGCCTCGTAGGGCTCGAGCTTGCGCGGCCGTCCCGGCCCGCGCGCGCCCGGCGGCCGAACCGCCTCCCCCCGCAGGTAGCGCTTTACGGTGTTGCGGGAAATCCTCAGCGCCCGCGCAATCGCCCGCAGACCCAGCCCCTGCCGGGCCAGTAACTTGATCTCCATGATGGCCTCCTTCGTCAGCATAGGGCTCACCTCCCTCGTCTCGGCGAGCCCTAGTTAAACAAAGGTGGGTCAGTTTTTTTGTCCGATATGGGTCAGTTTCCAATGTCCGTTCACATGGGCACGTCGCGTGGTAATCCCCCCGCAAAGTAGCGGTGCCCAGAAGTAGAATTTTCTCGTAATGTAACACCGAGGAGGTTCTACATGAAAAAGTCCCGCTACACCGACAGCCAGATCTTGGAGATCGTGAAGCAGGCGGAGGCCGGCGCGCCGGTGCCCGAGTTATGCCGCGAGCACGGCATGAGCAGCGCCACGTTCTACAAGTGGCGGGCCAAGTACGGCGGCATGGACGCCTCGCTGATGGGGCGCCTGAAGGAGCTGGAGGACGAGAACCGGCGGCTGAAGAAGATGTACGCCGAGGAGCGTCTGAAGGCCGAGATCCTCCAGGAGGCGATGACAAAAAAGTGGTGAGGCCATCGACCCGCCGGGCGATGGCCAAAGACGCGGTGGAGCGGCGCGGCGTGAGCATCCGAATGGCGTGCGCGGCGTTCGTGGTCAGCGAGACCTGTTACCGGTACCAGCCGACACTATCGGATGAGAATGCCGAGATCGCGGACTGGTTGATCCGGCTGACGCACAACCAGCGCAACTGGGGCTTCGGGCTGTGCTTCCTGTACCTGCGCAACGTGAAGGGCTTCGGTTGGAACCATAAACGCGTCTACCGCATTTACCGGGCCTTGGAGTTGAACCTGCGCATCAAGCCGAAAAAGCGCCTGGTGCGCGAGAAGCCGGAGGCGTTGGCCGTGCCCGAGACGATCAATCAAGTCTGGTCGATGGACTTCATGCATGATCGTTTGCAGGATGGTCGTGCGATCCGGCTGTTCAACGTGATCGACGACTTCAACCGCGAAGGCCTGGGCATCGAAGTGGACTTCTCGTTGCCGGCGGAACGCGTGATCCGGTCACTGGAGCAGATCATCGAGTGGCGCGGCAAGCCTATCGTGCTGCGTTGCGACAATGGACCGGAGTACATCAGCGAAGCGTTACGCCGCTGGGCGGAACGGCACATGATTGAACTGACGTACATCCAGCCGGGAAAGCCGCAACAGAACGCCTACATCGAGCGGTACAACCGCACGGTGCGCTACGACTGGCTCGCGCAATACCTGTTCGAGTCCATCGAGGAGGTGCAGGCGTTTGCCACGCGCTGGCTCTGGACGTATAACAATGAACGCCCCAACATGGCGCTCGGAGGCATCACCCCGAAACAGAAGTTGGTCCACGTGGCCTAGGCTCTACTTCTGGCATCAGCTACAAATGGGGGGATTACCAATTGAATTCCTACCGTGGCGCAAGGCAGGGTAGTCCCATAGTTGTGAAGAAGCGCAATGGCAACGCGTCGGTCAAGGCCGGTGTTCTTGATAAGCGCCATGGACCATGAGCCGACTTGCTGAATGCATCCCAGTCGCAGATGGAGGGCTTCGTCGTCATGTGCCCACTCGCCCCGGATGCATCACGCCTCATATCCGGTTTTTGTCCATCGCCCCGCAGTTTCGGATTGGGCTTCCTCCAGACCCCGCCTCACGACGACGCCCTTGCCCTTCTCCTTGCCTTCGGCTCTGCGAAAACCTGGCCATAGGACTTGCACCTATGAAGTAACGCGCCATGCCCGGCGCACACGGCTCGGTTGAGAGGCGCACCACTTTTTGCCGCGTCCTCTCCCGAACCGAATGTTAGATGCAGCGGCGCCGAGACCGTGCACCCTGTAGGACAGTGGGGTTAGTAGACTTTTCAGCGATTACCCTTTCTTTGTTATGCGGTTTCGAATCAGAAGACCGAACGGCAAAGCAATAATAGGTGCGAATA
>JBAYSM010000255.1:0-4309 GCA_041676205.1 Rhodospirillaceae bacterium
CGGCGACGAAGGCGACGTTTTCTGGGTTCATGGTCGTCCGGCTTGGGCCATCGCGGGGGCGGGTGGTGGTTTGGCGCAGTATAAGACGGACCTACCCGCCGGTCACGCTCATGTGGCGGGGCACCGCCGGCTCGTTCCGGTGGTCGATGATGAAGTCGTGCCCCTTGGGCTTGCGCCCGATGGCTTCGGCGATGGCGTCGTGCAGGGCAGCGGGGGTGCCGGGATTGTCGCGCATCACGCGGCGCAGGTCGGCATTATCCTCCTGGCCCAAACACATGTAGAGCTGGCCGGTGCAGGTCAGCCGCACGCGGTTGCAGCTTTCGCAGAAATTGTGGCTGAGCGGCGTGATGAAGCCGATCCGCCGTCCGGTTTCGGCAACGTCCACGTAATCGGCCGGGCCGCCGGTTTTGTGGGTGCTGTTGGTCAGGGTCCATCGGGTGGAGAGGTCCGCCCGCATCGCGGTCAGCGGCAGGTAGGTGTCCTCCCGGATGGCATCAATGGCGCCCATGGGCATGGTTTCGATAAAGGTAAGGTCGAACCCGTGCTCACCGCACCAGCGGATCAGGTCATCAATTTCCATGTCGTTGACGCCGCGCAAGGCGACGGCGTTGATCTTGACCTTAAGGCCGGCAGCCTTGGCCGCACCCAATCCAGCCATCACCTTGTCCAATTCGCCCCACCGGCTGATGCGGCGGAACTTGTCGGGGTCGAGGGTGTCGAGCGACACGTTGATGCGCCGCACCCCACACTCGAAAAGTTCCGTGGCGTACTTTTCGAGTTGGGTGCCATTGGTGGTCAGGGTGAGTTCGCGTAAGCCCCCGCCTTCACCCAGCGGCTTGCCGAGGCGCCTGCCCAGAGCATGGAAAAGCTGCATGACGTTCTTGCGCACCAGCGGCTCGCCGCCGGTGATGCGGATCTTGTCCACGCCGCTGTCGATGAATGCCCCGCAAACCTGCTCCAGTTCCTCCAGGGACAGCAGGTCCTTTTTGGGCAGGAACGTCATTTCCTCGGCCATGCAATAGACACAGCGCAGGTCGCAGCGGTCGGTGACGGAAACCCGCAGATAGGTAACGTTGCGGCCAAAGGGGTCGAGCATGACTGGAGCCTCCAAACTTTTCTCCAGGGTAAGACCCTGAATGACCGACGTCAAACACACGGTCGATAGGCCTTTGCTCCCAAGGCCTTTTGGAACGGGCGTTATATATGCGATAAGGTCGTATGCAAACGAAAGATACGCACTATGGGGTAGCATAAATACTATGGTATCTTCCGAGTATTCTCAGGATATAAAGTGCGGCAATGCGGAAGATGCAGCGCACGGCACGAGGGGTACGCCATGAATGGATTTCTCTGCAATCGCCCGATCGGGTTACGCATCGCGGTAGCGTTGTTGCTGCCGGTGCTCGGTCTAGTGTTCTTCTCCGGCGCAATGGTGCTGGAGCGCCGCTCCGTGATGGTCGAGATGGGTACGCTGGAGCGCCTTGCCGCCGTGGCGCCTGACATTTCGGCCGTAGTGCACGAATTGCAGAAGGAACGCGGCACGTCGGCAGGGTTCATCGGCGCCAAGGGCGGCGTGTTCTCTGCTCCCCTGGATGCCCAGCGTCGTGATACAGAGGCCGCCCTGGCCCGCCTGCGGACCACGCTGGAGGCCTTTGACTCCAAGGCCTATGGCGCCGACTTCGTTCGTCGGTTATCGGACCAGCGCAGCCGCCTCGATGGTCTGGCCGACGTGCGCCGTAAGGTCAGCACGTTCGAGATGCCGATGACTGAGATGGCTGGTTGGTACACCACCACCATTTCCGGGTTGCTCGACGTGGTCGGGACCATGGGAACGCTGAGCGGTGATGCCGACATCACCCGTTCGATCACCGGTTACATTGCCTTCCTCCAGGCCAAGGAGCGTTCGGGCATCGAGCGCGCCATGGGGTCGAACGGTTTTTCCGCCGGGGCTTTCGCGCCGCCGGTCTACCAGCGTTTCGTCGGCCTGATCGCCGAGCAGCAGGCGTTCCTGTCGCTGTTCCAGAGCTTTGCCAGCCCCAGCCTTATCACGGCGCTGGATGGCGTCCTGGCCGCCGCGCCCGCCAAAGACGTCGAGCGGATGCGATCCGTTGCCTTGAGCAGCCCCCAGACCGGCTCGACCGCAGGAGTCGCCGGTGCCGAGTGGTTCACCACCATCACTGCCAAGATCGACGGCCTGAAGGGCGTTGAGGATCTGGCTGCCAATGCCCTTATGGAGCAGGCCAGGGCTGCGGAAGCCAGGGCGTTCAGCGCGTTCCTGACGACCCTTGCGGTGGTCGTGGTGCTGCTGGCGGCGACGGCGGTGCTTGTGACCATCGTCGTGCGCGGCATCACCCAGCCGATTGCCCTGCTGACCACGGACATGGGCCTGCTGGCCGACGGTGATCGCACCGTGGCCATCGACGGCATCGAGCGCGGCGATGAAATCGGGGCCATGTCCCGTGCCGTGCAGGTGTTCAAGGATGCCATGATCCACAACGACCACATGCAAGAGGAACAGGCGCGCGAGCAGGCCGCCCGCGTCGCCCGTGCCGAGCGTCTGGACAAGCTGACCCAAGACTTCGACGCCGGAGTGAGCAGCCTGCTCGAAACCGTCGCCTCGGCCACCACCGAGCTTGAGGCGTCGGCTGGCAGCATGTCGGCCATTGCCGAGGAAACCAGCGCCCAGGCGACCTCCGTCGCCGCGGCGGCCGAGGAAGCCAGCGGCAACGTGCAGACAGTAGCGAGTGCGGCCGAGGAACTCACCGCTTCGATCCACGAAATCGGCCGTCAAGTCACTGAGTCCGCCAGCATCGCCAGCGCTGCCGCCGACAAGGCGCGAGAGACTGACGAACTGGTGCGTGGTCTGGCCGATGCCGCCAACCGCATCGGCGAGGTCGTGGCGCTAATTACCGATATCGCCGACCAGACCAACCTGCTGGCCCTCAACGCTACCATCGAGGCGGCGCGGGCCGGGGATGCCGGCAAGGGCTTTGCCGTGGTCGCCAACGAGGTCAAGCAACTGGCCAGCCAGACGGCGCGGGCGACCGAAGATATCCGCAGTCAGATCGCCGGTGTACAGGAAGAAACCAAGCACGCCGCCGCCGCCATCGGGGAAATCGTCCACGTGGTGCAGCGGGTCAACGAGGTTTCCGCCGCCATTGCCAGTGCAGTGGAGGAACAGAACGCCGCCACCCAGGAAATCTCCCGCAATGTGCAGGAGGCCGCTAACGGTACTCAGTCGGTCAGCTACACCATCCAGGGCGTCACCACTGCCGCCCAGGAGGCCGGAAGCGCCTCCAGCCAGGTCCAGGCGGCCAGCAGTCAGGTCGCCAACGAAGCCGAAGGCCTGCGGGGAATGGTGCAGACGTTCCTGCGGGACGTCCGCTCGGCGTAGGGTAGACTTTACTCTAAAGAATAGGAGGGGTGGCCTTAGCCGCCCCTCTTTTTTTGTGCAAAAACAATTACTTATACAGTTGGAACGTGCCATCCGTATAGGCCTCGCCACGAAAACACCCCGAATTCGCCACCGCCGACACGTTCGCATGTGCAAAATCTTCATGATCCGGGTTCAGTAAAGGCGCCGTCTCCTCTAAACGACGGTTCGGACCCTTCACATGGCGTGCTCATCTTCCTGTCGCTCCGAGCAAGGACTCGGGCGCGATGATCTTCATTGCGGTTTGCGGTACGTGCTGTTCGACGGCATGGCGTCGCAGGTCATGACCACCCTGGCCGGGGGAGTGTTCCTGACCGCCTATGCTCTCAGCCTGGGGGCGTCGGGTACGGTGGTTGGACTTATTGCCGCCTTGCCGTTCCTGGTGCAGGTGTTTCAGGTGCCGGGCATTCTGATCGTCGAGCATTTCCGCCGTCGTCGCGCCGTCACGGTGGCGGCTGCATTGGGGGGGCGCCTGTCATTGCTGGTCATCGCCGGCGCTGTGCTGCTGCCTGCGCCATGGAACATGACGGCAGTGATCGGCGGGCTGGCGGCCCACTTCGCCTTTGGCGCGGTGGCCGGGTGCGCCTGGAACGGCTGGATGCGCGATCTTGTGCCGCAGCGGTGCCTCGGTCGGTTCTTTGGGCGCCGGCTGTTCCTCACGACCGGGCTGGGGGCCGCAGTCAGCTATGTCGCCGCGCGTCTCATCGACGAAGCCGGGGGCGGCGGGCCGGAGATCTATGCGCTGCTGGTGCTGGCCGGGGCGATGGCGGGGTTAGTGAGCGTCGGCCTGCTTGCCGCCACGCCCGAACCGCGCATGGCCCCCCGTGCGCCGGGAGTGACGCTGCTGCCCTTGCTGGCCGAGCCGTTCCGGGATGC
>JBAYSM010000256.1:0-4252 GCA_041676205.1 Rhodospirillaceae bacterium
CAACCCCGACTCGCGGCGCCTGATGGTCACGGCCTGGAACCCGGCCGAGGTCGAGTCCATGGCCCTGCCGCCGTGCCATTGCCTGTTCCAGTTCTACGTGGCTGATGGCCGCCTGTCGTGCCAGCTTTACCAGCGGTCGGCCGACATTTTCCTCGGCGTGCCGTTCAACATTGCGAGCTATGCCTTGCTGACCATGATGGTCGCCCAAGTTACCGGACTGAAACCGGGAGAGTTCGTGCACACCCTGGGTGATGCGCACCTTTACCTGAACCACATCACCCAGGCGCGTGAGCAGTTGGTGCGCAAGCCCCGGCCCTTGCCGACCCTGCACCTGAACCCGGACGTGACCGACCTGTTCGCGTTCACCTATGAGGACATCAGGCTCGACGCCTACGACCCGCACCCGCACATCAAGGCGCCGGTGGCGGTATGAGCGTCCTGCTGTCCATAGCCGTCGCGGTGGCCGAAAACGGCATCATCGGGCGCAACAACGCCCTGCCCTGGCACCTGCCCGACGACCTGAAATGGTTCAAGCGCGTGACCCTGGGCAAGCCGGTCATCATGGGCCGCAAGACGTTCGAGTCCATCGGCCGCCCCCTGCCCGGCCGCCCCAATATCGTCGTCACGTCTACACCCGGCTGGTCGGCCGAGGGCGTGTCCGTGGCCCGCAGCCTCGACGATGCCGTGCGTCAGGCCGAACCTCTGGCCGGGTCCGCCAACGAGATCGTTGTCATCGGCGGCGCTCGGTTGTTCGCCGAGGCGCTGGTGCGCGCCGACCTCCTCTATTTGACGGAAGTGCATATGCACCCTGCGGGAGACGTTTCCTTCCCGCCCTTTGACCGGACAGCATGGCAGGAGACTGAGCGCACCCCCGGCGCTCCGGCCGAAGATGGAGCGCAGACGCACACCTTCGTCGTGCTGCGCCGCAAGCACTCCTTGACGGCAACCGTCGAGTGAGGAACAGTTCCTCATGGCTTTCGGACGAGCCGCAGTTACAGCCCCTCTCATCCGGCCCCGTCAGGAGCATTTTCACATGCCGCCGCACCGCCCCGTCGAAATCCTGCTCGTCGAGGACAACCCCGGCGACGCGCGCCTGACATTCGAGGCGTTGAAGGAAGGGCGAATCGTCAACAACGTGCATCATGTGACGGACGGCGATCAGGCCCTGCAATTTCTGCGGCGCGAAGGCCCGTACCACGACGCCCCGGCGCCGGATATCGTGCTGCTCGATCTCAACCTGCCGCGTCGCAACGGCCGCGAAGTCCTGGCGGAGATCAAACAGGATCCGGCCCTGAAAGCCATACCCGTGGTCGCCCTGACCACATCATCGGCCCGCGACGACATCAACGCCTGCTATGCGCTGGGCGCCAATGCCTATGTAGTCAAGCCGGTGGAATTCGACCGCTTCCTGGAAGCGGTGCGGTCATTCGAGATGTTCTGGCTGAACGTCGTCGCTCTGCCCAAAAAATAGCCGCACAAGGGAACGCGCCCCGCGCCCTATTGTTTCCCGCAGATCAGCACGCCGTCACCCGCCGACGACACGCACCAGTTGATGGGCTGGCGCGTCGTACTCATTCCCCGCCGCAGGCACGCCCGCACCCTCGTTGGCGCAGTACAGACCATACAGAGTGTTGATGACCGCGCTGGCCTCGTCTCCCTTAAGCGAATAGAAAATTGTTTGAGCGCTGCGCCGGGTCTGCACCAGCGTATCGCGGCGCAGGCGCGCCAGATGCTGCGACAGAGCCGACTGGCTCAGTCCAATCAACCGTTCCAGTTCGCCAACGGACCTTTCCCCGCGCGACAGCTGGCACAGGATCAAGAGTCGATGCTCGTTACTCATTGCCTTAAGCAAGGCGCTGGCACGACGGGCATTATCTTGGAGTTGTTCGAAGTCGACTTCCATGCCGTTGCTCGTCCGTTTTCCGGTTTCCGTCGCGTGCCGGTGACGGCGGCACGGGTGAACATTGTTCGGTCCCCTAATGCGTCCATTGTAGCACTACAAAAATTGTGGACGCAAACGGGTGGGCTGGCACCTGCCCTTTTTGGCTGGTTCAGCACAGTTCCTAATTTAGGCAACCCTTGATTACTAAACCAGAGGCCTGTTTCGCCGATCGGCCATTTTTTTTGAACGGGTGGCGCAAGGGTTGAGCAGAAATGACCGGACCGGGTCACGCGGCACTGCAAACGGCGCTTTCCGCCGGTGCGAAAGGCCCCGTATAATTCGAGTCTGTCCGCACCGCGTACAATCCGGAGGCCGCGTCCGTCCATGTCCACCCTGTTGGTTACTCACCATGATTGCATCGAGCATGATCCCGGCGACTTCCACCCCGAGAATCCCGACCGCCTGCGCGGCATCCTGCGGATGCTGGAAAGCGAAGACTTCATGCTGCTGCACCGCATGGACGCGCCGCACGCCGACCATACGCAGCTTTTGCGCGTCCATCCGCTGTCGCACATCGAGCAGTTCTTGGACATGGTGCCACGCGACGGCCATCACAGCCTGGACGGCGACACCATCCTGTCCCCCAAGACCGGCGAGGCCGCGTTGCGGTCGGCTGGCGGCGTCTGCGCGGCGGTCGATGCGGTGGCCAACAAAGAAGTCCGCAACGCCTTCGTCGCCGTGCGCCCGCCGGGCCACCACGCCGAACGGTCGCAGGCCATGGGCTTTTGCTTCTTCAACAACGTCGCGGTCGGGGCCTATCACGCGCGGGAGGTCCACGGCCTGCAACGGGTAGCGGTGATGGACTGGGATGTCCATCACGGCAATGGCACTCAACACATCTTCTGGGACGACAAAGACGCCTTTTACGCCTCGACTCACCAAGCACCGCTGTTTCCCGGCACTGGGGAGGCCGAGGAAACCGGCGCCCACAACAACATCCTGAACGTCCCGCTGCCTGCCGGGGCGGGCAGCGCCGAATTCCGCACCGCCATGACCGACAAGGTTCTGCCGGCCCTGCGCGCTTTCAAGCCAGACATCCTGTTCATCTCTGCGGGGTTCGATGCCCACACCCGCGACCCCATCGCCAACATGCGTCTGACCGTGTCCGACTTCGTGTGGGCGACCAACGAACTTTTGGCCGTGGCCGACGAGTGCTGCGACCGCCGCCTCGTCTCGGTACTGGAGGGCGGCTACGACGTGGTCGCCCTGGGAGCCTGTGTCGCGGCGCATGTGCGCACGCTCATGGGGATATGACCTTACTTAAGGAACCCCGCAAGCAAGGCGTTGAAATCGTCGGCGTGCTCAATCTGCGTCCAGTGCCCGCAGCGACCGAACATATGAAGCTGGGCATTGGGAATGAGATCGAACAGACGCAGTGAGGTTGTGGGCGGGATAACCTTGTCCTCGCGGCCATGGACGATCAACGTGGGATGAGGCAACGCGGCGATATCAGCGTCCCGGCTGGCCATGGCGTCCACCCATCGTTGGCGCGGCGCCGGGAACATGGCCGAGAAGGACTCCTGAAAGCCGGGCCGAATGCTCGCCCTGTAGCGCAACTCGGCCAGTTCGTCGTTGACCAAGCCCCTGTCGTAAGCGAATAGGTCGAGCAGCCCCCGCATGGCCTCGACCGAGGGTTCATAGCCCCACACACGGTCCAAGCCTTCGGTGATGGGGAATGGCACGCCGACGCTGCCCATTAGGACCAGCCGGCCAACCCGCGCCGGAGCCCGGATAGCCAAGGCCAGGGCAAGGGCGCCGCCGAAGGAATTGCCGACCAGATCAACGGTGTCCAACCGCAGGGCATCCAGCACCCCCAAGGCGTGCCCGACCCAGGTGTCCATGCCGTAGACGATGCCCTTCGGCCGCTCGGTCAAGCCGAAGCCCACCATGTCCGGAGCGATCACCCGCCGGTCCCGCGACAGGGCGGGTAAGGTAAGGCGCCAGTTGGCCCAGGCACTGACCCCCGGCCCGGACCCATGGATAAGCAACACCGGCCGGGCGGAATGCGCCCCAGCAGGGTCGGTATCGTGGTAGTTGGTGGTAATGCCTGCCGCTTTGATGGTCAGGCCGGTTTCCGGGTAGGCTGTCATGGCGGTTCCTCCGATCATTATCGACACCATGACAAAATATCGACAATTTTTCAATTCCCTGAAATATTGCCGCCCCCTTCTCCCCTACTCCTTCCGGCAGGGGAATCGCATTTGAAAAAAGACGGTAGCAGCGAACGTTGAAAGAGATTCTCCTGGGACCTCACGCGACTGCGAGAGGGGCCCCCAGATGTCGTGGTTTGACAAGGCTTTCGAGGCGCTG
>JBAYSM010000257.1:0-4239 GCA_041676205.1 Rhodospirillaceae bacterium
GCCGCAGCCGGGCAGGCTGATTTTGCCGGTCAGCAGGTGGATGTTGTAGACGAGGTTGTTGGCCCAGGTGCCGCGCGTGTGCTGGTTGAAGCCCATGGTCCAGAAGGATACGACCTTGACCTTGGGGTCGGCATAAAGCTTGGCCAGTTCGATGAGCTGTGCGGCCGGCACGCCGGAAATCTGCTGCGTCTTTTCCACCGTGTACTCGGCCACGAAAGCCTTGTAGGCGGCGAAGTCGATGTCCTCGGCGGCGTTGGCGTCTTTGGCGACGCCCTGTTCCAGGGCGTGTTCGGGGCGCAGGCCGTAGCCGATGTTGGTGACGCCCTTTTTGAACTTGGTGTGGGCGGTCACGAACTTCTCGTCCACCGCGCCGTTCTGGATAATGTAGTTGGCGATGAAGTTGAGGATCGCCAAGTCCGACTGCGGCGTGAAGACGATCGGCAGGTCGGCCAGCTCGAAGCTGCGATGCTCGAAGGTGGACAGCACGGCGACCTTGGCCCCGGCGTGGGTCAGGCGGCGGTCGGTGACGCGCGACCACAGGATGGGGTGCATCTCCGACATATTGGAGCCCCACAGCACAAAAGCGTCCGCGTGCTCGATGTCGTCATAGCAGCCCATGGGCTCGTCGATGCCGAAGGTGCGCATGAACCCGGCGACGGCCGACGCCATGCAGTGGCGGGCGTTGGGGTCGAGGTTGTTGGAGCGGAACCCGGCCTTCATCATCTTGGCGGCGGCATAGCCTTCCCAGATGGTCCACTGGCCGGACCCGAACATGCCGATGGCGGTCGGACCCTTGGCCTTGAGCGTTGCTTTCCACTTCTCGGCCATGATGTCGAAGGCGGCGTCCCAGGTGATCGGCTGGAAGTCGCCTTCCTTGTCGAACTTGCCGTTGGTCATGCGCAGCATGGGCTGCGTCAAGCGGTCCTTGCCGTACATGATCTTGGACAGGAAATATCCCTTGATGCAGTTCAGGCCCTTGTTGACCGGGGCGTCCGGGTCGCCCTGCGTGGCGACGACCCGGCCTTCGCGGGTGCCAATCAGCACGCCGCAGCCGGTGCCGCAGAACCGGCACACGCCCTTGTCCCAGGTGATGCCGTCAGAGCCGGGCACGGCGGCATTCGCCACGCCTGCGGGCAGGGAAAGACCGGCCACGGCCGCAGTGGCGGCGGCAGCATTGGCTTTGATGAAAGTGCGGCGGGTGGTCAGCATGCCTCGATCTCCCCTTCCAGGGCTGTGGCGTCCTCGAATTGGTGGAAGACGAGGGCGGACGCCGCCACCCCATCCCAATCGTTGAATTCCCGCATCCGGTCTAGGGCGGACGCCTCGGCGGTGTCCTCGATGACGACGACGATGCGGCCGTCCGGGCTGCTGGTGTGGACTTCGCAGCCGGTGGTGGCGTTCAGGCGCTCCATCACGGCGGGGCATTTTTCGGGCGTGGAGTAGACCAGCACGCCGCAGATGTTCACTTGGCCGTTCGGCGTTTCGGGAATGGGTGCGGGTGGTGCCGCACTCGTGTCGAGAAGGTGTGCGGCCGGGGCCGCACGGGTGTCGAAGCGGGTGACGCGCATGGTCCGGCCCTCCTCAGGCGGTGATGATGGTGATGGCATTGGACGGGCAGGGACCGACGCAGGCGCCGCAGGCGGTGCACGCGGCGATATTCAGGATGGGACCGCCCCGACCGCCGACGGCCAGCCGGAACCGGATGGCCGAGGCGTCGCAGTGCTCGGCGCAGACGCGGCAGACGATGCCCTGCTCGGCCAGACAGGCCGCGCCAATGGCAATGGTGTGGCGCCATGCTGGTTGGGTGGCGCGGTCAAGGGCCTCATCCGTGCAGGCCGTGGCGCACTCGCCGCAACCGTCGCATCCGGCGTTGGCGAAACTGGTTTCGGGGTATCCAGCGTTCAGCGTCAGGATGCCCTGTGGGCAGGCCCGCGTGCAGTCGCCGCACCCGGTACAGGCCGTCACGAACAGACGTTCCGGCAAGCTCCACGGCGGCCGGATGGCCTCGACCTGCCGCGCCCCGCCCAGCGCGCGGAACAGGCCGCGACGGCTTAGGGAGTCTGGCAGTACCTTCGGATTGCTGGGGTGCATGGTGGTACCAATGGGTGTCTAAAGACTTAACCCAGTAGTACCGAATATGCCCTGATTTATCAACTGAGCTTGCAACTATGGTATAATTGTTTGCAGTGCACGCGCAGTGTAGGGCCATACCTTCGCCGACTACTAAAGGCGAGAGTATAGGGGACTTATTTGGTGGGGATAAGAGGTGTCAGCCACCAGCCACGGGCGGCCAGATCGCTAAAGCGTCGCCATCGCGCACAGGCGTAGATGCCCGCGCATCCGGGGGTACGAAAACGCCATTAAGCAGAACGAGATGACAGTGCTGCGGGGGCAAATTGAGGGTCGTGATCAGGCCGCCAACGGTGGTGGCGTCGCGGACCGGGATGGCGGCTGTGTTTTTCTCTGCGCCGGGCGGCAAGTGTTGGGCGAGAACGGAGTAAAGTTTTAGCGTCGCAGTCGGCATTGGTTTGTTACTCCTGTTTATCCGCCGCCGCGCTGGAAGGCGCGGTCGAACCGGGCGAGGAAGCCAGCGCGATCGGCCTCGGGCAGTCCGCCTAGCTCGAGCGTCACCAGACAGCGCGGCAAGGACAGCAGCGCGGTCAGGCGGCGCGGCGGCTGTACGACGCACCGGATGAGTACCGCCCCGTCGTCAACCGTCACGGTGTCATCGGCTCCGACCTGCCAGTCCAGCCCTCGCAACGCGGCGGGCAGGCCGTTGCGGAATTCCGCCGGGGTCAGGCTCATGTCCTTTTTGACGAGCATCAGGGGATTTGCGTGGCCCCAACATAGGACTCGACCACCCGTTCCGGGTTGCGCAGCAGGATGTCCTTCCACGGTCCCAGCTTGGTGCGGGTCTGGATGAGGCCGCGCAGCACGCCGACATGCTCGGTCATGCCGATGCACTGGGCGCCGATCAGCATGTCGTCCTCGAACTCCAGCCGCAGATAGCGGTGTCCGGCGGCATCGACCATGCGCGCCTGATCGCCCCCCTTGCCCTGCCACAGCCCAAAGGACGTGGAAATCAGTCCCAAGGTATCGAGCACGTTCATGTTGATGCTGCCCTGATAGGGCGTGTCGATGCCGACCATGTTCTGCGCCGCCACCCGGCCATGTTCGGTGGCGGTCGGCTGGATGGCGTGAACGGCGCGCTCTCCGGTCGCAAGGTCGCGGCCTTGCGCCACGTCGCCGGCTGCCCACACGTCGGGGGCCGAGGTCCGCAGGTGGTCATCGACCAGGATGCCCTGCTCGGTGGTGATGCCCGATCCGGTAAGGAATTCGATGTTCGATCGCACCCCGGCCGAAATCACCACCAGATGCGCCGGGATTTTTTGGCCGTTGGACAGGGTGACTTCCAGAGTGTCCTCGGGATCGCCTTCCGGGCGCTGGGCGATGCGGTCGATGCGGGTTTCGGTGACGACGGCGACGCCCTTGGCGATGCACCAGTCCTTGAGCATCCCGCCGGCGATGTCGTCCATCATGCGCGGCACCATGCGGTCGCCCATTTCAACCACCGTCAGGTTGACGCCGCGCAGAGCCATCGCCTCAAGCACGATGGAGCCGATAAACCCGGCTCCGAGCAGCACCACATGGGCGCCGTCATGGGCGAGCTTCGAGATGGCGCGGGCGTCGTTCAGGGTCCAGCAGGTGTGCACGCCGGGCAAATTCAAGCCCTCCAGCGGCGGGCGGATGGGCCGCGCCCCGGTGGCAATGCACAGCTTGTCATAGGCCAGCGTCCCGCCGTCCTCGAAGGTCAGCCGCTTGGCGGCGGTGTTGAGCGACGACACCCTCTTGCGCACATGATCGATGCGCTGGTCGGCATAATAGGTCGGGCTGCGGCGCAGGTGGGTGCCGTCCTCGGCGACTTTGCCGATCAGGAAATAGGGGATGGCCATGCGCGAATAGGGCGTCTCGTCTTCCTCGCCGACCAAGGTGATGGTGGCGTCGGGGTCGAGGCGGCGTAGGGTTTCGACCGTGGTCACACCGGCGGGGCCGGCTCCAACGACGACGTGATGCATGGGGCTGGGCCTCCAAAAGGAACCACCGCCCCCGGAACAAGCATGGGGGCGGTGGATGCACGCAGGCTACAGCGCCAGACGCTCGCAGGTTTCGTTGGTCGGGATGCCGTCGGTGGTCCAGCCGCGAAGCTGGTAGTATTCCGGCAGCATCTTGTCCAACGGC
>JBAYSM010000258.1:0-4198 GCA_041676205.1 Rhodospirillaceae bacterium
CGCACCGGGTCCATGCGGGTGGAAATGGCCCACATGACGTCTTTCCAGTCGCGGCAGTTGATGTCGTCGTCCACCACGATCACGAACTTTGTGTACATGAACTGGCGCAGGAAGCTCCACACGCCCATCATCACGCGCTTGGCGTGGCCGGGGTAGGCCTTCTTCATGCTGACCACGGCAATGCGGTACGAACACCCCTCGGGCGGTAGCCAGAAGTCGACGATTTCCGGGAACTGCTGGGTCAGCAGCGGGATGAACACTTCGTTCAGCGCCTCGCCCAGAACGCTCGGTTCATCGGGCGGGCGGCCGGTGAAGGTGGACAGGTAGATGGGCTTGCGGCGCATGGTGATGGCCGAGATGCGGAACACCGGGAATGGCTCGACGGAATTGTAATAGCCGGTGTGGTCGCCGTAGGGGCCTTCGTCGCCGAACTCGTCGAGCATGACGTGGCCTTCCAGCACGATCTCCGCCTGCGCCGGGACCTTGAGCGGCACCGTCTTGCAATCGACCAGTTCCACCTTCTTGCCGCGCAGCAAGCCGGCGAACTGGTATTCGGACAGCGTATCGGGCACCGGCGTCACGGCGGCCAGGATGGTCCCCGGATCGGCGCCGAGCACCACGGCGGCGGGCATGGCGGTGCCTTTGTCCTTGCCCCAGCGGCGGTAGTGCTGGGCCCCGCCGCGATGCTTCAGCCAGCGCATCAGTGCGGTGTTCCGCCCCGTCACCTGCATCCGGTAGATGCCGAGGTTGAAGACGTCCTCCTTGCCCTCGCCCGGTCCTTTGGTGACGACCAGCGGCCAGGTGATGAGCGGGGCCGGTTCGCCCGGCCAGCAGGTCTGCACCGGCAGGCGCGACAGGTCGATGTCGTCGCCGGTCAGCACCACTTCCTGGCACGGCGCGCTGCCCACCGTCTTGGGCTTCATCGCCATGACGGTCTTGAGCAACGGCAGCATGTCCCAGGCTTCGCGGAAGCCGCCGGGCGGTTCGGGCTGCTTGAGGAAGGCCAGCATTTCGCCGACTGCGCGCAGTTGGTGCGGCTCGCGGTCCATGCCCCAGGCGACGCGCTCCACGGTGCCGAACAGGTTGACCAGAACCGGCATGTCATAGCGACTGCCGTCTTCCCGTACAACGTTCTCGAACAATACCGCCGGGCCGCCTTCGGCCAGCAGGCGGGTCTGGATTTCGGTCATCTCCAGGTTGGGAGACACCGGCTCGGTGACGCGCACGAGGCGTCCTTCGCGTTCCAGATGGTCGATAAAGCCGCGCAGGCTGGCATAAGGCATGAGGGCATCTCCGTGTGGCCTGGGGCGCTGTTATTCCGACCAGACACGTCCGTCAAGCGAACCGTGCATCGGCCGGTTTTCCCGGTATGTTTGAGCGCCTGCGACTGATAGTATGATCTTATAGGTATTCTGGACTAGGAGATCCTCCCTGTGAGGGAGTGACGGGACTATGGCAACTTCAAAGCGACCGCCCCAGGATCGTCGGCAAAACGTGCGCCGGGCCGATGATACCGGGTCTGGCCACCTCCACAAGCTGATCGAGCTGGGCATTGCCCTGTCGGCGGAGCGCAACCACGACCGCCTGACCGAACGCATCCTGCTCGAAGCCAAGGACCTGACCAACGCCGATGGCGGAACGCTGTATCTGGTGGGCGAGGATCAGCGCACCCTGCATTTCAAGATCCTGCGCAACGACACCCTGAAGACCGCCATGGGCGGCACCACCGGAATCGCCATCCCGTTCCCGCCGCTGGCGCTGTACAGTCCCGAAACCGGCGCCCCGAACCACAATAACGTGGCGACCCATGTCGCGTTGAGCGGCAATTCCATCAACATCGACGACGCCTATGAGGCCGAAGGCTTCGACTTTTCCGGCACCAAGAAGTTCGACGCCGGGACCGGCTACCGCTCCAAGTCCTTCCTGACCATTCCGCTGAAGAACTACACTGGCGAGGTGATCGGCGTCCTTCAACTCATCAACGCGCAGGACGCCGACGGCACCGTCATCCCGTTCAGCGCGGCCATTCAGCCCTTGGTCGAGGCTCTGGCCTCCCAGGCCGCCGTCGCCATCGACAACCAGCAACTCATGCATGCCCAACGTGTGCTGATGGAGAGCTTCGTCGAAGTGCTGGCCGGCGCAATCGACGCCAAGTCGCCTTATACCGGCGGTCACTGCCAACGCGTGCCCGAACTGGCGATGATGCTGGCCAAGGCGGCCTCGGACAGCAAGGACGGCCCATTCGCCGACTATACGCTGACCGACGAGGACGAATATGAACTTCGCCTGGGCGCCTTGCTGCACGACTGCGGCAAGGTGACGACGCCGGAATATGTCGTCGATAAGGCCACCAAGCTGGAAACCATCTACGACCGCATACACGAAGTCCGCACCCGGTTCGAGGTGCTGCGCCGCGATGCCGAGATCGCCATGCTCAAGGCCCAGTTGGCTGGCGCCGACGTGGCCGAAACCGAAGCCGCCTTTGCCGCGCGCTGCGCCGAACTGGAGGCCGACTTCGCCTTCATCGCCGAATGCAACATCGGCGGAGAGTTCATGGCCCCGGACAAGATCGAGCGCATCACCGCCATCGCCGAACAGACCTGGACGCGGCATTTCGACCGCACCCTCGGCCTGTCGTGGGAAGAAGCCAACCGCCTCAAGGATGCCCCGCCGCCGCCCCCCCCGGCGTTGGAGAGAGTGCTGGAGGATCGGGTCGACCATATCGTCGGGGTCTACAATCGCGGCGAGCTGTACAACATGAGCGTCCAGCGCGGCACCCTGACCGCCGAGGAACGCAAGGTCATCAACGATCATATCGTGCTGACCCAGCAGATGCTCGAACGCCTGCCGTTCCCGCGCCAGCTCAAGAAGATCCCGGCGATTGCCGGCAACCACCACGAAAAGATCAACGGCACCGGCTACCCCAACGGCCTGACCGGCGACCAAATGGGCATTTCCGAAAAGATCATGGCCATCGCCGACGTATTCGAGGCCCTGTCCGCCGCCGACCGGCCCTACAAGACACCCAAGAAAGTCAGTGAGTGCATCAAGATCCTGTCCTTCATGAAAAAGGATCAGCATGTCGATGCCGACTTGTTCGAACTGTTCCTGACCTCCGGCGTCTACCGCCAGTATGCCGAGGCCAGCCTGCAGCCCGAACAACTCGACGACGTGGACATCACCCCGTACCTCGCCACCAGGGCGGCCGAGTAAGCCCCCTCCCATCGCCGCAATCAGCATGATAGTCTGCCCCGATTGGGGGAAGCACAGGGGGGCTTGACCATGTTGGGACGGACGATGCGGGCGGTGACTGCTGCGGGGCTGGCCATGATCGCGCTCAGCGCCTGCGACGCCCGCGGCCCCGCTGCGACCGAGGCACTGGAGCTGTCCAGGCCGGTGGCCCTCGATCAATCGCGGATCATCTTCTACACGCCCAGTGACCCACGGGCATGGCTGGTCAGCGACGCGAAGGTGTTCGTCAACCGCCGCCGGGTCGGCCGCATGCTGCGCGACGGCGTGTTCTGGGCCGACGTGGCGCCGGGCCGCCAGATCATCTCAACCTCCACTGAAACCGGCCTGTCCACGGTCATCTCCACCAGGCCGGGCGAAGTGGTGTTCGTGGAACTGGGCGATGGCCTCGTCGCGGGTGTCGGCTATACCACCCAAACCGTCGAACCGCGCCAAGTCAGCGAAGAAGAAGGCCGCGCCGCCATTGCCGGAAAGCGCATGGTCGGGACGAGTTTCTGAGAATTCGGAGGAAGTGTGGGCTCTGCCCACGCCCGCCAAGGGCCGGTCGGCCCCTGGACCCCAGCTAACAGAGCGGCTTGCCTTTGATGTGGGGGCGGGACTTTGATGCCTTGTCCTCAGTCCCGGCCGATCAAACGCCGCGCCGCCATCCGGCTGGTCTCCAGCAACCGTGCGGCCAGCGCCGGGTCGTCGACGGAGCGAGCGATTACCAGCCCGCCGACTAACTGAGTGGCGAGCGCTAGGGCGGTGTTGGCGTCGATAGCGCCGATAGCGCCGATGGCTTTTGCCAGGCCCTCGATCCCGCGGGCCACCAGCCTGCGCGCCTCCTCCCTGCCGAGCGCCGCGTCGCCAGCCAAAGCCGCCACCGAGCACCCCGCAGCCGGATCGGCACGATGATCTTCCGACAGATAACCGTCGATCAGCGTACCGAACGGGTCGGCCGACGCCTTCA
>JBAYSM010000259.1:0-4172 GCA_041676205.1 Rhodospirillaceae bacterium
GCGTAGGTGGCGATCAGGTCGTCGGCCTCGAACCCGTCCTGCTCGATGCACGACACGTTCATGGCCCGCACGGCATCGCGGATAAGTGGGAACTGCGGGATCAGGTCCTCGGGCGCGGGCGGACGGTGGGCCTTGTAATCCGGGTAGATGTCGTTGCGGAACGTTTTGCGCGCCGCATCAAAAATCACCGCCACATGGTCGGCCTCGTTGTCCTCCATGAGCTTGAGCAGCATGGCGGTAAACCCGGCGACCGCATTGGTCGGCGTGCCGTCCGACCGCGACAGCGGCGGCAGGGCATGATAGGCGCGGAAGATGAAGCCCGAACCGTCAACCAGATATAGGTGCGTCATCGGCCTCGCCTATGGTTGGGTGGGAAAGAAAGTATTTGAACCACAGAGAACACAGAGGTCACAGAGAGAAAGGTGTTCGTGACGCCGCGCGCAGCGCAACGCCCCAGTGAGCAAAGGAAATGCCTGCGGCGCCCTGCTCAATCCTCTCTGTGTTCTCTGTGTCCTCTGTGGTTAACCCACTTGTTTTAATGGCCGCCGACGTGCGCGCCTTCCTTCAGGACATAGCGGCGCGAGCAATACGGGCACACCACGTCATGGGTCTGGTGTTCAATGTGCAGCCACACGCGCGGATGGCCCATCGCGCCTTCGCCGCCGTCGCAGGCGACGTCGATGGACTCGACTTCAATGGATTCGGTAACGGCAATGGTGGCGCCTTCGAGCATCAGTCCCTATCTCCTGCGAGCATGCGCGTTGACCCCGCGAATGGGCGGATGATACCCAAGTCCGGCCCGCGATCAATGTTTGTTGCCAAACTCCGTCAGTCAGGACTTCGCCGCCCGCCATGAACAAGCCCGTCGCCGCCCTCCACCCCACTGCCGTCTCCACGGCCCCCGACGATGCCATCAGCATCGAGGGTCTGAGCAAGACCTATCGCGCGCGTGGCGGACAGCCGGCCAAAAAGGCGCTGGATAACGTGTCGCTGACCGTGCCGCGCGGGTCGTTCTTCGGGCTGCTGGGGCCGAACGGGGCGGGCAAGTCGACGCTGATCAACATCATGGCCGGGCTGGTCATGAAGTCGGCGGGGTCGGTGCGCATCTGGGACGCCGACCTGGACGCCAACGAGCGGCGCGCCCGGCTGGCCATCGGCGTGGTGCCCCAGGAACTCAACCTCGACCCGTTTTTCACGGCGCGTGAGCTGCTGGAGGTCCAGGCCGGGCTGTACGGCGTGCCCAAGGCCGAACGGCGGACCGAGGAGATCCTCCGCTCGGTGGGGCTGCTCGACAAGGCCGACGCCTATGCCCGCACCCTGTCGGGCGGGATGCGCCGCCGCCTGCTGGTCGCCAAGGCGATGGTCCACACCCCGCCCATCCTGGTGCTCGACGAGCCGACCGCCGGGGTGGACATCGAACTGCGCAAGCAGCTGTGGGAACAGGTCCGCGCCATGAACGAGCGCGGCACCACCATCTTGCTGACCACGCACTACCTTGAGGAAGCCGAGGAACTGTGCGACCGCATCGCCATCATCAACCATGGCAAGGTGGTCGCCTGCGACACCACCCGCGCGCTGCTGAACCGTCTGGACAACAAGGCCCTGACGGTCACGGTTGACCGCCCCGTTGCCGCCGTGCCCGATGCCCTGGCGACCTTCGGGGCCGAGGTCGCGCCGGGCGGCCATGGGTTCGTGTTCCGCTATCGCCCATCGGCCACCAACATCGCCGATCTGCTGGGCGCGGTGGGCAGCACGGGCCACGCCATCGTTGACCTGTCCACCGAAGAAGCCGATCTGGAAGACATCTTCCTGCAACTCACCCGGTCCGGCGGAGGCGCATGATCCGAGGTTTTGCGGTTCTGGTACTGGTCGTTGTACTGCTGGGCGCCTGTGCCCCGCGGTTCATGGGCATGGGAGATCCGACCCTGGATCCGACGTTCAGCGAAAGCACCTTTACCACCCGCGACGGCCTCGCCCTGCCGCTGGCCCGCTGGGAGGCCCGCCGGAGCGTCCAGCCGGAAACCGTCATCCTCGCCCTGCACGGATTCAACGATTACTCCAACGCCTTTGCCGAGTCCGGCCCGTGGCTGGCGGCCGAGGGCTTTACCGTCTACGCCTGGGACCAGCGCGGGTTCGGCGCCGGGCCGATGCCGGGCCGGTGGGCGGGGCAGGATGCCATGATCGCCGACGTCAACGACGCCGTGGCCCATGTGCGCACCCGCCACCCCGCCGCCCGCGTGGTCCTGTTGGGCGAAAGCATGGGCGGCGCGCTGGTCATGGCGGCGCTGGCCGGACCCAACCCGCCGCCGGTCGATGCCGCGATCCTTGCCGCCCCGGCGGTGTGGGGGCATTCGACCATGCCGTGGTATCAGCGCACCGCGCTGGCCATCGCCGCCCGCCTCGTCCCCGGTTGGGAGTTGAGCGGGAGCGGCTTGGACATCTGGGCGTCGGACAACTTCGAAATGCTGCGAGGGTTGGGGGCTGATCCCCTGGTCATCAAGCGGACGCGGGTGGACACCATCCTGGGCCTCGTGGACCTGATGGAAACCGCCTACACCGCCGCCGGCGACCTGCCGATCCCGGTGCTGTGGCTGTACGGCCAGCGCGACGAGATCGTACCCGTCAAGCCGACCATGGCAGCAGCGGCCCACCTCGACCGCGCCAAGGGCCAGCGGTTCGTTCTCTACCCCAACGGCTGGCACATGCTCCTGCGCGACCTCCAGGGCGAACGCGTGCTGGAAGACATCGCCGCCTGGCTTAAGGACCCCGAAGGGCCGCTGCCGTCGGGGGCGGAGGCGCCCGCCGGTCCCCTTTAGGCGGCCCTGGCACTCCCTTTCCGTTCTCGACGCTCCCGTGCCCCTGGTGAGATCCTCATCCTCCGGTTGGAGATAACCCGATGAGCGATGGAGCGCCCTTTCCAGTCTTGTCCCTACAGTCCGTCACCACGCGGGCGGTGCGGGTGCCGCTGACCTTCGCCCTGGGGACCAGTGCCGACGTGGTGCGCGCCGTGCCGTTGCTGCTGGTCGATGTTCTGACCGCGCAGGGCATCACCGGGCGGGCGTATGTGTTTTGCTACACCGCCGCCGGGGCCAAGGCCATTGCGGGGCTGGTGACCGAGGCGGTTGAGCTTGCCAAGACCCTCCCCGCCACGACGCCGCTGGCCGTGATGCAGGGGCTGTCGCGGCGCTATGCGTTGCTGGGCGTGACGGGGCCGGTGCGGATGGCGCTGTCGGTGCTCGACATGGCGTTGTGGGATGCCCTGGCGGTGTCGGTGGGCCTGCCGTTGGCGACGGTTCTGGGGGGCGCGCCGCGCCCGATCCGGGCCTATGACAGCCGGGGCCTGGGCCTGATGGAGCCGGACCGGCTGGCCGACGAGGCCGAGGCGTTGCTCGCCAAGGGGCTGCATGCGATCAAGCTGCGCCTGGGCCATCCGACGCTGGCCGAAGACCTCGCCGCGCTGCGGGCGGTGCGCGGGCGCATCTCCGGCGCCATCCCCGTGATGGTCGATTACAATCAGGCTCTTACCCGCATCGAGGCCCTCCGGCGCGGCCGCGCTCTCCAGGACGAGGGCATCGCGTGGCTGGAGGAACCCCTCCGCCACGACGACACCGCAGGCAATGCCGCCGTGGCGCAGGCCCTGGCGGTGCCGGTCCAGATCGGCGAAAACTTCAACGGCCCCCAAGCGATGCTGGAGGCCGTCACCGCCGGGGCTTGCGACCTCGTAATGCCCGACGTCTCCCGCATCGGCGGCGTGACCGGCTGGATGCAGGCCGCAGGCATCGCGGCGGCGGCAGGCATCGAGATGTCCTCCCACCTCATGCCCGAGGCCAGCGCCCACCTGTTGTCCGCCACCCCGACGGCGCATTGGCTGGAATACGTCGATTGGGCCGACGCCATCCTCGAAGACCCGCTCCCCCTCGCCGACGGCGCAGCGGTCACGTCGACCCGGCCAGGGCTTGGGCTGACTTGGGACGAGGGCAAACTGAACCACCTTGAAATGCTTTGACCCAAGCCCATGTTCAGACATTGCATCCGGGACGGCGAATCGGGTATGGTGCGCGTCTTCTATGCACCCGTAGCTCAGCTGGATAGAGTACTGCCCTCCGAAGGCAGGGGTCACAAGTTCGAATCTTGTCGGGTGCACCAACAATTCCAAGGGCTTAGCCGGTAAC
>JBAYSM010000260.1:0-4144 GCA_041676205.1 Rhodospirillaceae bacterium
GCCAGCCCCACAACGACCGCCACCGCGGCCACCACGGCCGCAAAGACCCATCCAGCCGGCGGGGCGATGTCAAGGGGATGCGCCAGGCCCAACGCCATCAAGGCCCCCAGCAGGCCAATGAGCGCGCCATGGCGCACCACCACCGCCCCAGGCAGCATCCGGGCCTCGCCAGCCGATGCAAGTCCCCACAAAGCAGCCGGCGGCAGAACGAACAGCGCCGCCACGGCACTGGCCGACCACGGGGAATTGACCGCCATAGCCAATCCGGCCAAGCCATACCAGACGGTCAGAAGCCCGCCAGCCACCCGCACCTCGGCCCGCCAGCCGCGCCACATCGCAACGGCAACGCAGGCCAGCCATGCCGCCAGGAACGGAGCGTGCACGGCAGCCTCGAAGGCGGATATTTCAAGGAAACTCCAGCCCAGCGCCAGAAACAGCGCCAGCCACAGCGGCGCCCGTGACGGCACCAGGGCAGCGGCCAACAACGCCACCCCACCCCACAAAGCCAGGGCGTCCGGGAGCCTTCCGACGACCGAAAACATCTGCGCGGTCATCAGCACCGCTGGCCCGAACAGCGCCACTCCGGCCAGAATCAGGGCGTGCCCGACCTCGGGCACGAGGCCCGGCCGTCGGAGCACCAGCCACGCCCCTGAATAACAGAGAATAAACCCGCCCATCAGCACCCCTAGGCGCAGCAGACGCGGCATCCCCTCCCACTGGGTGACAAAGAACGCTCCAGCGCCAAAGGCGATCAGGCTGACGATGACCACGGCGGCAATGAACGGCAGCCCGCCTTCGCCCGAGGCGGACGGCATCCGCGACCCTGTGGAATTATCCATGGACTGGAAGCCCATGGGCGGCTGCCCCCGGACATGCGTTGACTGCGTGCCGGACCATCCGCCACGCATCCTGAACAACGCTTTGAAGGCGGACGAGGTCCCTAAACCAGGAACAGGGTCGCCAGTCCAAGGAAGGCGAAAAAGCCGAGGACATCCGTGGTCGTTGTCAGGAACGGCCCGGCAGCCAGCGCAGGGTCGATTTTCATACGGGCCAGGGTCAGCGGGATCAAGGTTCCGGCGATACCGGCCCAGATCATGTTGAACACCATCGCCGCCGACAGCACCAGACCAAGGTCCAGGCGGCCGAACCACAGAAAGGCAACCGTGCCCATGATAGTGGCGAACACCACGCCGTTGATGGCGCCGACCAGTAATTCCTTGCCGACCACGCGGGTCATGTTGCCCGGCCCCAGTTCCTTGGTCGCCAAGGCACGCACGGTCACGGTCACAACCTGCATCCCGGCGTTGCCGCCCATCGCAGCCACAATGGGCATGAGGATGGCAAGGGCGACAATCTGCTCAAGGGTATCGGCAAACCGGGAAATGACGAACGACGCCAGGATGGTGTTGATGAGGGTGACAGACAGCCAGCGGATTCGGCGGCTAGACGTGGACCACGCCGGGGCGTACAGGTCGGCCTCGCCCACCTTTGCCATCTTCAGCATGTCGTCCTCGGCCTCCTCGTCGATGACGTCGACCACGTCGTCGATGGTGATGCGGCCGACCAGCCGCCCGGAGGCATCAACCACCGGCGAGGACAAAAGGTCGCGCTGTCGGAACAGGTAGGCGACTTCTTCCTGGTCCATGGTGACGTTGATCACCACCATGTCCTCGGCCGTCACCAGCGCTTGCAAGCGGGTGGCGCGCGGCGACCGGAGCAAGGCCGCCAGCCGCACGATGCCCTGCGGCCGATGGCGCGGATCGACCACAAACAAGACATAGAAATCATCGGGCAGGCTAGGGTTGGCCCGCAGGTAATCGATCGTCTCACCCACCGTCCAATAGGCCGGAACAGCCACCAGTTCCCGCTGCATCAGGCGGCCGGCGGTGTACTCCGGAAATGCCAGGCCTTGCTCGATGATGCCCCGTTCCGTGGCCGGCAAACGGGCCAGGACGTGGGCGCGTTCGGCCTCGTCGAGTTGATCGACCAGGTAAACGGCGTCGTCCGAGTCGAGTTCAGCAACCAGGCTGGCGAAGTCGGCATAGCCGTAGCGTTCCAGCACCTCGTCGCGGACACGGTCGTCCAGTTCGGGCAGAATTTCCGGGTTGAAGCCCGGCCGCATGAGATCAAGCAGCCGTTCGCGCGGCTCACGCGGAAGCTGGTCGATCAGGTCGGCCGCGTCGGCGTAGTGCAGGGTCAGAACTTGGTCGCGAACATAGTCGTCGCGCTCTTCCTCCAGCGCGGCGACGATATCGGCGATGAATTCAGGATTGAGGGCCAGGGCATCCTCGCCATGGAGGGTGCCACGCACCGGCTTGAGGATCTCATGATCGCTCATCGGCTCCCCTCCCAAACCCGTTGTCGGTCCTAAAACTGCAACATGTTTCGCCCGAAGCGAAAAAGGCCCGCTGCCTGCGCAACGGACCTTTTCTACATTCTCAAAATGGTGCGGTCGAGAAGACTCGAACTTCCACGGCCTTTCGGCCACAGCGACCTCAACGCTGCGCGTCTACCAGTTCCGCCACGACCGCACGATTTTGAAAACGCCAGACGGCCCTGGTAAAGCCGCCGGCACCCTTTTCGGCAAGGACTTGAAGACCCCCTTGCCTTCGGGGAGCCAGTGACATAGCAAAATGGTTCAGGGTGATCAAGAGGACTTCTTATGAATTCGTTCCTTTCCGCTCCCCAATGGGTGATTGCCGACGTCCCGGTCGCCTATCCTGATGCCCTGGCGGCCATGGATGCGCGCGTTGCGGCCATCCGCGAGGGCAGCGCGGCCGAACAGATATGGCTTCTGGAGCACCCGGCCCTCTATACCGCGGGGACCAGCGCGCGAGCCGAAGACCTGCTCAACCCCGGCGCCATCCCGGTGTTCGAGGCCGGGCGCGGCGGCCAGTACACCTACCACGGCCCCGGTCAGCGCGTGGCCTACGTGATGTTGGACCTCAAGGCACGGACCCCGGACGTGCGGTGTTACGTCCATGCGCTGGAGGAGTGGCTGATCCGCGCCCTCGCCCGGTTTAACGTCAAGGGAGAACGCCGGGCCGATCGGGTCGGGATCTGGGTCGAACGCAAGGCACCCGGCTTCCCGACTCGCGAGGACAAGATCGCCGCCATCGGCGTCCGGGTGCGCCGCTGGGTGACATTTCACGGCATCGCCCTGAATATCGAGCCGGACCTGTCACATTTTGGGGGCATCGTGCCGTGCGGCATCCGGGAGCATGGCGTGACGAGTCTGTGGGACCTGGGCATCCACGTCACCATGGAAGAGGTGGACGCGGCCCTCATGGCGACGTTCGATGACGTGTTCGGCCCAGATGCCCCAGGGCCGATGAAGCGCGGTGGAGGCGCCTGTGACATTTGAAATGTGGCTGGTTTTCATCCCCGCTGTCTTTCTGATGAACATGGCGCCGGGGCCGAACAATCTGTTGGCGATGAACAACGGGGCGCGATTCGGCCTTGGCCGGTCGGTGCTGGCCGGACTGGGCCGCATCCCCGCCTTCGCCATTCTGGTCGGCCTGACCATCATCGGCCTGGGCGCGCTCATTGCCACGTCAGAGGTAGCCTTTAGCGTCCTGAAATGGGTGGGCGCGGTGTATCTGGTCTACCTCGGCATCCGGCTGTGGCGGACCAGCCCGATGCCGCGCGCCGCCGACGCCGTGCAGGAGGTGGCCGCCACCCACGTCCCCGGCCATGAGGCAAGCCTCAAAACCCTGGCGACGCGGGAATTCCTGGTCGCCATCTCCAATCCCAAGGCAATGTTGATCTTCACCGCCTTCTTCCCGCAGTTTCTGACGCCGGGTCAGCCGGTGGCCGAGCAGTTGCTGATCATGGGCGCCACCTTCCTCGTCCTGGAAGTCGGGGCACTCGCCATCTATGCGGCAGGCGGCGCGGGAGCAGGCAAGTTCTTTTCCAGCATTCGCGGCCAACGCATCCTCAACCGCTTGAGCGGCTCGGCTCTGGTGGCGGCGGGGATGGGGCTGGCATTGGCCCAGCGCAACTGACCAATCTGGTCTAGGCTGTATCGACATTCAGCTTGCGCGGAATGGGCTGCCGTGATTCACCGAGTCAGTGACTTCTGGCTCGGTGGATCATGGCGAAGCGATACGAACTGACATCAATGCAATGGGCGCGCATTGAGAAC
>JBAYSM010000261.1:0-4008 GCA_041676205.1 Rhodospirillaceae bacterium
TAGAGTGATGATCCTCTTGCCATAAAGGTCGTCGCGGATGGCCAGCAGCCCGCGATCTTCCATATAGGTCAACAGACCGCGCGCGCGGCGCGGCGACCGGCTGCCGCGCGCCCGCGCGATGGCCGCGTCCGATGGGCAAGGGCGGCCTTCCAGAGCAGCGCGGGCGATCAGCAGGAACATGGCCTGAAGTTCCTCGGGCAGGTCCCCGGCGACGGCCACGGCTTGCTCCCACTCGGGATTATCGGCCAGTTCCGGGGCCACGCCCGCCCGTGCGATGGCGAGGCGGCGGCGAAAGCGGGCCAGATCCAGCCCCCGGCCACTGACCCCATGGCCCCGGCAGCGCACCAGGAAGTCCTGGTAGAGCACGGCGACCGACCGGAATGCGGCATCGGGGTCGGACAGCACCTCGCGGAGGACCACGTCGTATACCGGCCCGGAATCAGTCACCGGGCGGGTGGCGGTAACGGACTCCCGCCGTTCAGCGGCGTGGTCGCCTTCTTCTATTGAGTGCAGCACGTCGGCAGTCGATGGGGGGCGCGGACGCGGCGCAGGGCGTACCAACGCGGGAGCATCGTCTATTTTCATGATCAGGTCGCGCGCATCGGCGGCAGCCGTTTCGGGCATCGGCATCAGCTTGGGACTGTTGGCGCGCGGCGAGGTCTTCACGTCTCCGATGCGAATCTTCAAGGGGCGGCGCGACACGGCGGGGCCAAGCGCGATGAAGTGGCCGCGCTCCAGGTCGCGGAACATCTCGGCCTGTCGGCGCTCCATGCCCAAAAGGTCGGCGGCGCGCGCCATGTCGATATCCAGAAACGTGCGCCCCATCAGGAAGTTGGAGGCTTCGGCGGCGACGTTCTTGGCCAGCTTGGCAAGGCGCTGGGTGGCGATCACCCCGGCCAGACCACGCTTGCGGCCACGGCACATGAGGTTGGTCATGGCCCCCAGGGACGCCTTGCGCGCATCGTCCGATACTTCACCGCCGACGGCGGGGGCGAACAACTGCGCTTCATCGACCACCACCAGCATGGGATACCAGTGGTCGCGGTCGGCGTCGAACATGCCGCCGAGAAACGCGGCGGCGTGGCGCATCTGGCGCTCGGCTTCCAGGTTTTCAAGGTTGAGCACCACGGACACCCGGTGTTCGCGGACCCGCGCGCCGATCTGTTGAAGGGCCGCCTCGGGGTGGTCGGCGGCGTCAACCACCACATGCCCGAATTCCTCGGCGAGCGTCACGAAATCCCCCTCGGGATCGACAACGGCCTGCTGCACCCACGGCGCGCTCTGCTCCAGCAGGCGGCGCAGCAGGTGCGACTTCCCCGACCCGGAGTTGCCCTGCACCAGCAGGCGCGTGGCAAGCAACTCCTCAAGATCAAACGCCCCCGACGTGCCGCCGGCAGCCGATCCCATGTCGATGCTGACCTTCATACGCTCTGTCCAAATCCGTCGCCTTCAGGAGGCCCGACTCTCGACAGGGCGGCGCGCAAGTCAACCCCCTTCGGTCAACGCCGCGTGTTACCTGGGTGCCAAGGCGAGATCCTGGCGGTTGTTCCACAGGGCGTTCAGGCGATGATCGCGGCCACAGGACGCACGATAGAAAGTATAGCGGATGGGATTTCGGCTGGCGTAGTCCTGGTGATATCCCTCGGCTTCCCAGAACTGGGGCGCCGTCTCGATCTTGGTGGCGACGGGGGCGCCTAGGGCTTCGGCAACATTTTTGATCGAGGCGTCGGCCAGGAGGAATTGTTCCTCGCTCTGCGGGAATAGGGCGGATCGGTACTGCGGCCCGCGGTCACAGAACTGCCCGCCGCCGTCGAGCGGATCGACATTGCGCCAGAAGATCTCCAGAAGCTCGGCGTACGCGACCCGCCCCGGATCATAGACCACCCGCACGGCCTCGGCATGGCCGGTCTGGCCGGAGGACACCTGTTCATAAGTTACTGACGGTTCCGCGCCGCCTGCATAGCCCGAGGTGGTGGACACAACGCCGTCCACCTTGTCGAATGGTGGCTCCATGCACCAGAAGCAACCTCCCGCGAAGATGGCGGTCTCAAGGGCTTTTTCCTGGGCGGCGACCGGCGTGGTCAGCAGTCCGAAGGCGAAGGCGGCAGCAGCGTAACGCTTCATCGTCAGATCCTCTGCCAGGGTGCGGGAGGATACTGTGAACCCGCCGCTCGGCTAGTGCGAATCACGTCTGCGTGACGGGCTTCAGGTGATCGACCAAGGCCCGCGCCGCTGGCGACAGTGGGCGGCCTGTAGGCCATGCCAGAAACCACTGGCGGTGGATTGGGAAGCCTTCGACGGGCAGTTCGACAAGGTTGTGCGAGCCTTCGATCGCGTGCCGTGACAGCACTCCCAGCCCCAGGCCGCCGAGGATTCCCTGCTTGATGGCCTCGTTGCTGCCCAGTTCCATGCGCAGCGTCAGCCGCACCCCGGCCTCGCGGAAGGCCCGTTCGGCCGCCGTGCGCGTGCCCGATCCCGCCTCGCGCAGGAGGAACGGCTCGGCGGACAGGGCAGCGAGGGCAACGGGGTCCCGACCGGCCAGCCGATGCCCGGCCGGGCCGACCACGACCAGCGGATTCTCCAGAAACGGACGGGCGATCACGTCGGCGTCGTCGGGCGGTTGGCCAAAGACATAAAGGTCGTCCGTTGCGCCGCGCAGTCGTTCGAGGATGCGTTCGCGGTTGCCGACCTCCAGCGCCACCTCGATCCCCGGATACAGATTGCAGAACGGCCCCAGCAAACGCGGTAGGAAGTATTCCGCCGAGGTCACGGCGGCCAGCCGCAAGCGCCCGCTGCGCAACCCCTTGAGATCGGCCACCGTCTGGTCGAAGCGATCCAGGCTGTTGAATATCTCCCGCGACAGGCGGAGCAGGGCGGTTCCGGCTTCGGTCAGCACCAGCCGCCGCCCGACCTGCTCGAACAGCGGCAGGCCCACGGCATCGGCAACCTTGCGGATCTGCATGGACACGGTGGGCTGGGTAAGGTGCAGGGCATCGGCCGCACGCGAAAAGCTGCCGTGCTGCACGATAGCCTGGAAAATGCGGAGCTGGTGGACGGTCGGATGCTGCATCCATAGAGGATACTCTATGGGACCGATACGATAAATCGATTTCCGTCTATTGCCCGACTGCGGCACACTGGTTTTAGCCAAAAAATCCCGAGGAACAGCCCATGACCGCGCTCCCCCCATCGGACCAGTACCGCATCGCCCAGGAGCCGTTTTACCGTGCCGTTGGGCAGGAGGTCGCCCAGTACGAGGCCGCCTATCGCCGCCGCCTGCCGGTGATGCTCAAGGGGCCGACCGGCTGCGGCAAGTCGCGGTTTGTGGAGTACATGGCGTGGAAGCTGGGCCGTCCGCTCGTCACCGTGGCTTGTAACGAGGACATCACGGCGTCCGATCTGGTCGGGCGTTTCCTGCTCGACGGGCAGGGAACGCGCTGGCAGGACGGACCGCTGACCATGGCGGCGCGCATGGGGGCCATCTGCTACCTCGATGAAGTGGTTGAGGCGCGGCAGGATACGGTCGTCGTCATCCACCCGCTGACCGACCACCGCCGCGTCCTGCCGCTCGACAAAAAGGGCGAACTGGTCAAGGTGCACGAGGATTTCCAGCTCGTGATTTCCTACAACCCCGGCTACCAGAGCCTGATGAAGGACCTCAAGCAGTCCACCAAACAACGCTTCACGGGCTTGGATTTCGACTATCCCGCCCCGGCGGTGGAGGCCGAAATCGTGGCGCGTGAGTCCGGTCTGGATGTGACCCTGTGCACCCGGCTAGTGGACGTCGCCCAGCGCGCAAGGGCGCTCAAGGGGCATGGCCTGGACGAAGGCATCTCGACCCGCCTGCTGGTCTACGCCGCGCAGCTTATGGCCGACGGGGTGCCGCCGACCGACGCCGCGCAGATGGCCTTGGTCCGTCCGCTGACCGATGATGCCGACATTCGCGCCACGCTGACCCACGCCATCGACCTGGCCTTCGGCTGAGAGGGGTGCGGCCATGAGCCTGGA
>JBAYSM010000262.1:0-3957 GCA_041676205.1 Rhodospirillaceae bacterium
CAGCGTGCTCTCCAAAACCACGGAGGCAACCGCCCGGCGCCTGGAAGCCTGCGGAGCCACGTTGACAGCCGAGGACCGCTGCACCCACCGCACGGCAGACGTGGCCGTTGCATTGAAAACGCTGCGGGCCTCGGGCTGCGATCTGGTCCTTATGGTTGGCGCCTCGGCCATTTCCGACCGTGCCGATGTTCTGCCGAGCGCCGTGGTGGAGGTGGGGGGGCGCATAGATCATCTGGGCATGCCGGTCGATCCCGGCAACCTGCTGATGCTGGCCGAGTGGGACGGCGTGCCGGTGCTTGGCCTGCCCGGCTGCGCCCGGTCCCCCAAGCTCAACGGCGCCGACTGGGTGCTGTGGCGGCTGGCCGCCGGTCTGGCGGTCACGCGGGCCGACATCATGGGCATGGGGGTCGGCGGCCTGATTGCCGACGTGCCCGGCCGCCCCATGCCGCGCGCCCGCGCATCCGCAAACGTTGGCCGCTCCTGAACCGCAGTGGCGCGCCGGGCGTTGCCTGTGGGGGTTTTCGTCCCAGGAGGTGCAGCCATGACGCTACCAACCCGACTCCGCCGCTTTGGCGCCGCAACGGCGCTGATCGCCGGGCTGGCCGCCTGCGGAGGAGACTCCACCGGACTGGGGCTCAATCTGGTCCCCCAGCAACAGGTCGTGGAGTTGGGGCAGCAGACATGGCAGCAACTGCGGGCGGAAACGCCACAGACGAGGGACTCGCGGCTGCAACGGCGGGCCGAGCAGATCTCAAACCGCCTCCTGCGTGCCGCGGGCGAAGACCCCGGAGCCTGGGACGTGGTGGTGTTCCAGGGTGCCGACGCCAACGCCTTCGCCGTGCCGGGCAACCACATCGGCGTCTATGAAGGCATGATGAAATTGGCCGGCAGCGATGATGAACTGGGCGCCGTGATCGGCCACGAGATCGCCCACGTCACCCGCAATCACTCAGCCGAGCGCCTGAACACCCACATGGCGACCCAGGCCGGGATCAGCATCGCCGCCGCCGCTGCGGGAGCCAGCAACATCGGCTCCCCCGACATGATCGCCGCCATTCTAGGCGCTGGGGCGCAGTTCGGGGTCGAAATGCCCTACGGCCGCAACCAGGAACTGGAGGCCGACCGTCTGGGTCTGGGCTATATGGCCCGCGCGGGGTACAATCCCCAAGCCGCCGTCAGTCTGTGGCAGCGCATGGAACAAGGCAGCGCGCCGGAGTTCCTGTCCACCCATCCCGGTGCCGACCGGCGCATCGAGCGCATCCAGGAATGGCTGCCCGAGGTCATGCCGATCTATCAAGCCAACAGGTGAACGCATGGAAAAGGTCGTTAAATCCGATACCGAATGGCGCAGCCAACTGACCCCTGAGCAGTACCAAGTGACGCGTGGAAAAGGCACGGAGCGGCCGTTTTCCGGGGAGTACTGCCACACCCACGACCCCGGCCTGTACGCCTGCGTGTGCTGCGGCCTGCCCTTGTTCGACAGCCGCACCAAATTTGAAAGCGGCACCGGCTGGCCCAGCTTCACCGCGCCGGTCGAGGCCGCGAACGTCGCCGAACACCGCGACACCTCCCACGGCATGGTACGGACCGAGGTGCTTTGCGCCCGGTGTGACGCCCACCTTGGCCACGTCTTCGACGACGGCCCCCGCCCAACCGGCCTGCGCTACTGCATCAACTCCCTGTCCTTGCGCAAGGTGGAGGCGGATTAAGCCGCCCGTAGCGTGAAGGTAATTTCCGTCCCTTCGTTGGTGGCGGATTGGATGCTGACCGTGCCGCCGTGGCGCTCGACGATCTGGCGGACCACCGGCAGGCCGACGCCGTTGCCGTCGTGGTGTTCGCGGGTCTGCAACCGCTTGAACAGTTCGAAGACCCGCTGATGAAACTCCGGGTCGATGCCCACGCCATTATCCCGCACGGCGAACGCCACCATGGCGCCCTCGCTCCGCGCCGTGATGGTGACTTCCGGGCGGCGGCCGGGGTGGCGGTAGATCAAGGCGTTGTCAACAAGGTGGCGAAAAACCTCGGTGATTTGGGGGCCGTCGGCCATCACCGGCGGCATTGTCTCCGGCGTCTGGATGGTGGCGCCGACCTGCGCGATCAATCCGGCGGCACCGGCCAACGCATCGTTCAAGGCTGGCCGAACATCCGTCGGGCGGAGCGCGAGCGGCCCATGCGCCACGCGTGAATACAACAGCAAGTCCTGCACGATGGATTGCAGGCGGTGCACGCCCTCCACGGCATACTGGATGTACTCGTCGGCATCCTTATCCAACTGCCCGGCGTACCGGTGCTCCAGAAGCCCGACATAGCTGGCGACCTGACGCATTGGTTCTTGCAGATCGTGGGAGGCGACGTAGGCGTACTGCTCAAGCTCTGCCGTGCTGCGCTCCAGCGCGCGCAGGGCGGATTCCTTCTGCTGTTCGGCCACGACACGCGACGTGATATCGCGGAGCACCACGACCGACCCGTCCCCCTGCTCCCGGCCCCGCACAGGGGTTGCCGACGCGTCGTAAAAGGCATCGCCCAACCGAATGACGGTTCCCGGCGGCAGAGCCTCGCCCGCCGCGATGGTGCGCGCCACTTCGCTACTGCCCAGGAAAGCCCCCTTGGCATCAAACGGCCGCCCGCCCCGCGACAGATTGCACGCCGGTCCGAGGTCCCGACGGGCCGCGCGATTGGCGTAAAGCAAGTCTCCGTCGCGCGACACGACCAGGGTCGGATCAGGGATGGCGTGGAGGGTATTGGCATCCTGGCTCATGGCCGAAAATGGATCGAGCAGGGTGATCCGCACGGTGGCCAGAAAGATGAACCAGAACGACACGATCTTCAGCACGTGCCCCATCTGATTGGCCAGATCATACACCCCGATGTAGGCGGTGAAATGGAGTTCGGCCAGAATGGTCACACCGATGGACAGGCTCATCATGGAGAACAGGCCATGGGGAAGCCGCGCGCGCGCCCGCCAGGTCAGCCCCCCGGCCGCCATCATGGCCACGATCACGGCATATTCGGCGACGATCTTGAACGGCGTCAGCCCAACGCCGTCGCGGTAGGCGTCAGGGAAAACGCCTAACCGAATGGTTTCCTCGGCCACCAGTGCCACGGCCGCAAACACCGCGAACACCACCAGGGGCCGAACGTGACGGCGCAAAAAGAACGGAGCGGCGACCAGCGTCGCGGCTTCCAAAATCCGCGCGGCGATCCAGTACTGCGTTGCTGGGTTCGCCGAGTCGCCGGGCAGGATGTTCATCCCCTTGTAGGCCACCATGTGGACCAAGTCCAAGATGGCGACCCAAAAGTACCCGGCCCCAATAACCAGCAGAAAATCATTGCGGGAGAAGCGGTACGTGCTGGCGGCGACCACAAACACGAGGATCCCGACGACGGATGAAAAAACCTCCGCCGTCACATGAAACAGCAGGAAATGGATTTGGCCGAGCGGCAGCAGCACCAGGGCAGCGGCGAGCAGAACGGCCCACTCGTACCAGTGCCCGAACGTCAGGCTGAGGGGCCACAGGGATTGTCGCGCAGGGGCCGCTGCGAACGGAGAAGCCGCATCCGTACTCGGCACTTTCAACTCCTCATTGGAGGGCCGCAAGAAACAGTCCCACTACGATTTTCATACCAGAAACGCGCTTTGGCGTCGCCCCCTGGACCGTCAGCGTTTGCGGAAAAGCGACCCCAGCAATCCCCGTGCTATTTCCCGCCCCACCTGTTGGCCCACAGTGCGCAATACCGTCCGCGCGATGGACCCGACCATGCTGCCGGCTTCCGTTGCCGCGTGCGGTCTGGCTGGCTTTTCGGCCGGCAGGACCTCTTTCGTGGCATCCTGGGCGCGGGCGGCAAGAATTTCATAAGCGGAGTCGCGATCAACCGGCGTGTCATAGAGCCGTGCCACGGGGCTGTCCCGCATGGCGGCCTGACGTTCCGCATCGGTGATCGGTCCAAGCCGGCAGG
>JBAYSM010000263.1:0-3953 GCA_041676205.1 Rhodospirillaceae bacterium
GGCCGATGCGCTGCCCAACCAGGGCGGAATTCGGCCCGACCAACCCTTCGACCACCACCGAGGGGCGGCTGGCCACCGGCTCCACGGTATGGGCGCCAGGAAAGGCCACCTGGGCATCGTCGCGCAGGGACAGGATTTCCCCAGCGCGGGTCTTCAGAACCACACGGTCGCCGGCCTCCAGAACCACCGACTCCATGGCCCGGCGCAAGGACTCTTCGCCGCGCACCACGTCCACGAGACGGCCGTTGGCCCTCTGGAACAGGACCACGTCGGCAACCTTGCGCCCGATCAAGGGCGAATCGTGGGGAATGAGAATTTCGGTCAGAAACCGATTGGGCGCGCTGCCGGTCAGCAGGCTTGAGAGATTGGGGCGATCCGGCAGCAGGAACCGCGCGAGCACCACCACGAACACGATGCCGACCACCGCCACGGCGACACCGACTGCGGAAATCTCAAACAGGTGAAACGGCGCCAGCCCCTGGGCGCGGGCAACGCCGTCTACCAGCAGGTTGGTGGAGGTTCCAACCAGCGTGGTGGTGCCTCCCAGGATGGCGGCGTAACTGAGCGGGATGAGGTGGCGCGATGGCGGATGGCCCAACTGGCGGGCCAGCGCCATGACCACCGGGATCATGACGACCACGAGGGGTGTGTTGTTCATCGCCCCGGACGCCACCATGACCATGCCCATAAGGGCCAACGGGGCGAGTCGCGGAGAACGCTCGGCCAGTTTGCACACCCGGCGGCCAAAGGCCTCGATCACCCCGGCGCGCTGCAAGGCGCCTGACAGGATGAACATGCCCGCGATGGTCAGCGGAGCGGCGTTGCCCAGCGCGGCCTGAATATCCTTAGCCTCAATCAGCCCGACCACCAGCAAGACCGCCACCGCGCCAACCGCCAGGACGTCGGGCGGAAACCGCTCCGTTGCAAAGCCGATGAACAGCACAACCAATAGACCGAGCGCCAGCGGCGCGGCCATTCCTTCCAAGCCCGTCATCCCTCACCCCCTCAATTAACAGCAAGGCCGTGTATGTCATCACATAAAAAACTTCTCAAGGTGTAAAATAGACTTTGACTCCCATAAGCAGGATGTTATTTGTTGCAGCACGGGATGACCATCCCGCCCAATGCAGGACAAAACGTTTGCGGTGCCCCACGGGGCCGGCGGGGAAGCTCCGCTGGCCCAAAGGCCCCCGGCTACGCCCAGAGGAAAAAAGCGATGACGCTGATCAGCAAGCCCGCCGCCGCCCCCATCGTGACCGATGCCGTGATCGTCGGTGCAGGTCCCGTCGGCTTGTTCGCCGTGTTCGAGCTTGGCCTGCTGGGCCTGTCGGCGCATCTGGTGGACGCGCTGGACAAGGTGGGCGGGCAGTGCGCCGAGCTGTATCCGGAAAAGCCGATCTTCGACATTCCGGCGTGGCCGCGCATCACCGGCCAGGACCTGACCGACCGCCTGATGGAACAGGCCGCGCCGTTCAACCCGGTGTTCCACCTGAGCCAGCAGGCGCAGTCCCTGAGCCAGCTTCCTGACGGCACGTGGCGGCTGGAGACCAATGCGGGGACGGTGTTCCACACCCCCAACGTGGTGATTGCCGCCGGAGCCGGGGCCTTCACTCCCCGCCGCCCGCCGATTGCCGGGATTGAGGCCTATGAGGGCAAGTCGGTGTTCTACGCGGTGCGCGACCGCTCCCGCTTTGCCGGGAAGACCCTGATTATCGCCGGCGGTGGCGACAGCGCGCTGGACTGGGCCTTGACCCTGGTCGATGACGCTGCCTCCGTCACCCTGCTGCACCGCCGCGACGACTTCCGTGCCGCCCCGGACTCGGTCGAAAAGATGCGCCGTCTGGTTGCCGAGGGCCGCATGTCCCTGGTCCTAGGCCAGCCGAGCGGCCTGGAAGGCAACAACGGGTTCCTCACCGGCCTGAAAGTAACCACCGCCGAAGGCCCCAAGGTGCTGCCCGCCGACGCCCTGCTCGCCTTCTTCGGGCTAAAGCCGCAGCTTGGCCCGATTGCCGACTGGGGCCTGAACCTCAACGCCTCGACCGTGCTGGTCGATACCGAAAAGTTCCAGACCAACGTTCCGGGCATCTTCGCCATCGGCGACATCAACCACTATCCGGGCAAGCTCAAGCTCATCCTGTCGGGCTTCCACGAGGCCGCCCTGATGTCCCAGGAGGCCTTCCGCCGTGCCCGCCCGGCAGAACGTCTGGTGTTCCGCTACACCACGTCGTCGACCGACCTTCAGCAGAAGCTCGGGGTGGCCTGAGATGGAAACCGGCAAGATCATCGTTACCGACCGCGTCGGCGACCGACACGACCTGGATGCCGTGCAGGGCTGGCGGGTGATGGAACTCATCCGCGATCAAGCCGACGAGAACCAAAATCTCAAGGTCGAGGCCCTGTGCGGCGGAGCGGCTGCCTGCGCCACCTGCCATGTCTATGTGGACGACGCCTGGGCCGACCGCCTGCACCCGCCGCGCGACGAGGAAATCCAGATGCTGGACGAGGCCTTCGCGGTGACGGACCGCTCCCGGCTGTCGTGCCAGATCATCTGGTCGCCGGAGCTTGACGGCCTGCATGTCACTTTGGCCCCGGACTTCGAGTGATGAGTCCGCTTCGCCTCGCCCTCAGCCTTGCGATGCCGGTCACGCCGGTCCGCAAGGAGACCCCGAAGCCCCAGAGCAAGACGCGCCCGCAAACCCTTTTGGAATTGGCCCTGCCGGTTCCCTTCTTCGCCTGAAGGAGCCTTTAAGAATGACCCGCCAGATCGTCACCGCCAGCCGCCTTGCCGATGGCCGCGTCGTGTTCCGCGCCGCCGAGGGATGGAGCACCGACGTCCGCGACGCCCTGACTTTCTCCGCCGACGAGGCCGCCGCCGCCGTCACCCGTGCCCAGGGCGAGCCGACCACCGTGGTTGGCGCCTATGCGGTGGATGTGGACGACGCCGGCCTGCCGCTGCTCGGCCGCGAGCGCATCCGCGTGTTCGGCCCGACCGTGGCGCCTTATTCCTTCGTGGAGGCCTGAGCCATGTACCAGTACGACGCCCTCGATCACCGGCTGGTGGCGGAACGGGTCGCCGAATTCACCGATCAGGTGGACCGCCGCCTGTCCGGTGCGCTGACCGAGGACCAGTTCCGGCCGCTGCGGCTGATGAACGGCCTGTACCTGGAAATGCACGCCTACATGCTGCGCGTCGCCATCCCCTACGGCGTGCTGTCGTCGCGCCAGTTGCGCGGGTTGGCCGCCGTGGCGCGGACCTGGGACAAGGGCTACGGGCACTTCACCACCCGCCAGAACATCCAGTTCAACTGGCCGCGCCTGACTGACGTTCCGGCCATCATGGCGGCCCTGGCCGATGTCGAGATGCACGCTATCCAGACGTCGGGCGCGTGCATCCGCAACGTCACCATCGACCCCTTCGCGGGCGTGGCCGGTGACGAGATCGCCGACCCCCGGCCGTGGGCGGAAATCATCCGCCAGTGGAGCACGCTGCACCCGGAATTCGCCTTCCTGCCGCGCAAGTTCAAGATCGCCATTTCCGGCGCCGTCGAGGACCGCGCCGCCGTGCGCTTCCACGACATCGGCCTGCGCGTCATCCGCAACGAAGCCGGGGAGCTTGGCTTCCGCGTGTGGGTCGGCGGCGGTCTGGGCCGCACCCCCCGCGTGGCCCGCGAACTGAACGCGTTCCTTCCTGCGCGCCAGATCCTCGGCTATCTGGATGCGGCGCTGCGGGTCTATAACCTGCACGGGCGGCGCGACAACAAGTACAAGGCGCGCATCAAGATCCTGGTCGACGAAATCGGCATCGACGCCTACAGCGCCCAGGTCGAGGCCGAGTGGCTGGCCGCCGGTGGTCCCGCCCTCGAAGTGCCCGAGGCCGAAGTGGCGCGGGTGTCCGACTTCTTTGCCGTGCCCGACTATGCCGCCCTGCCCGACGCCACCGCCGAGCTTGCCCA
>JBAYSM010000264.1:0-3907 GCA_041676205.1 Rhodospirillaceae bacterium
GGGGACCCAACCGCCGGGGCACGGGCGGCCGACATCGAAAGGACGCTCAAGCGCCTGACGCGGCTGGCCGAACGCCTGATGCAACTCGCCCGCGCCGAGGGTGGACAGCTTCGACTGGATCGAGCCTCCGACCTCAGACCCGTTGCCCGCATCGTGGTCGAGGACATCGCCCGAACCGGTTCGCCCGGCCGCATTAAGCTGACCCTGTCGGAGACGTCGGTGATGTCAGACCTCGATCCCGACACCTTCGGAATACTGTGTCGAAACCTGGTGGAGAACGCTGTGCGTCACGGCGCCGAAGGCACTCCGGTCGAGGTTACTCTGACGTCGGACGGGCAGTTGACCGTCAGCAACGAGGGACCTGCCCTGCCGCCCGAAACCTTGGAACGCCTGACAGCTCGCTTCGAACGGGCCGGCGCAAGCACCGACGGCAGCGGGCTGGGCCTTGCCATCGTCGCCGCCATCGCCGACCGTGTGGAAAGCCCGCTGGTACTCAAATCGCCGCGCTCTGGCGCTTCCTTTGGATTTGAGGCGACCTTCAAGGTACCGATCGACGATAAGACCACTCAGCCGCCTAGCGATCGCGAGTCACTTTCCCCATAAACCCAGGTCCTTCTCATGGTCGGGACCAGCTTAATTCCCTGTCCGGATTGTGGACCACCTCTAAACGCCTGCAAAACCAAAGTGTAAAACCGACTTTGGAAAAGTGTAAAACAGCCCCCTCCCGCAAAGGAAAAAGCCCCGGAAACGTCAGCGTTTCCAGGGCCTTGAATTGGTGGGCGCAGTAGGACTCGAACCTACGACCCGCTGATTAAGAGTCAGCTGCTCTACCAACTGAGCTATGCGCCCCCAGAGGGGTCTCCCGTACTGGCGGGAGGCCGGCTTTATATGATGCGAAACGGGGCTTGGCAAGCACAAAAGACAGGAAAATTGACGCGGTGGGTCATCAGCGGCGGGCAGGGTGCAACCCGGTGCCGGGATAGGGTGTTGCAGGGGCACGGGGTGAGACGGCACCGCCCTTGAAACGGCAGGCATTGGAGCACGCCATGGCGCCTATTTTTATCTTCTCTCGAGAGCTGTCATGGCACTCGCTCGGGCTGGCGGGCGTCGCTGTCCTCGGCGGCGTGGTGCTGGCGGGGTGTGGCCCAATGATGCCGCCGCAAGACAACGCCATGGGGCCGGGCGGCAGCGGGTCGGTGGCGGCACTTGAGCGCCTGGATGACGCGGGCATGCGCGCGCTTGAAGCCTACGCCTTGGCTCGCCCGAACAAGGCGTTTGCCGCTGCCCAAGACGGCTCCTGGGGCTGGCAGGGCGGCGCGGCGAATATCGCCACGGCCGAACAACTTGCCATGGAACGGTGCTCGGCCGTGACGACTGCGGGGTCGTGCCGCGTGGTGGCGTGGGATGCCGGAGGTGCGTGGCAGACCGGTTCGGGCGATGCCAATGCGGTCGCGCCCTCGGCCGGCGCTCTCGCAGCGACGCCGCCGCTGGATGATCCGGGGGTGGCGGCGTTCCAGACATTTCTGGCAGCCGGCGGAAACAAGGCGTTCGCGGTCAGCCCCGATGGGGCCTGGGGCTGGCGGGCGTCATCCGAACTGCCCTTGGAGGAGGTCCAGCAACAGGCCCAGGCCAATTGCGCGCGGCAGGGAGACGGATGCTCGGTGGTGGTGACCGCCCCCGATGTCGAAGCGTTGGCCGCCATGCCGCGTTAACCGAAGCCCCGGCTAGTCCTCGTACCCGCCCCGGCGGCCGATCTGGACGTCGCGATGAACATGGACGCTCATCATGATGCCAAAGCCGATCATCAGGGTCAGCATGGCCGTTCCGCCGTAGGAAATCAGCGGCAGCGGCACGCCGACAACGGGGATAAGCCCCATGACCATGGCGATGTTGATGAACACATAGAGGAAGAACGTTGTGGTCACGCCGATCGCCACCAGCCGTCCGAACTGCTGTCGACAGCGCAAGGTGATGGCAAACCCGAAGACCAGCACCAGGACGTACAGCCCGATCAGGATCAGCCCGCCAACCAGCCCCAATTCCTCGGCCATCATCGTGAAGATGAAGTCGGTCTGGCGCTCAGGTAGAAAGTTCAGATGGCTCTGCGTGCCCTGCATGAATCCTTTGCCGAACAAGCCGCCCGACCCCAGGGCGATCTTGGACTGCATGATGTGATACCCGGCCCCCAGAGGGTCGTTCTCCGGGTTCAAGAAGGTCAGCACGCGCTTCTTCTGGTACTCGTGCAGGAATTGCCAAGCCACTGGCACAGCCGCCATGCCAAGGGCGGCGACCACGCCGAACACCCAAATCCGCACGCCGGACATGAAGAACAGCACTGCGGATCCCATCAACAGCATCAACGCGGTTCCCAAATCCGGCTGCCGCAGCACCAGGGCGACCGGCGCCAGAACCAAGGCGATTGGCGGCAACAGGTATCCAGGCCGTCCGACATCCTCCACCGACGCACCGTGAAAATAGCGCGCCAGGGCCAACACGAGGCTGATTTTCATCAGTTCGGACGGCTGGAGCTGGAAGAACCCGATGTCAATCCAGCGCTGTGCGCCCATGCCGATGGTCCCCTTGACCTCGACCAGAACCAACAGGGCCAGGGTCACGCCATAGGCGGCATAGGCATAGCGCATGAACAGGCGTACATCGACCACCGACAGAACCAGCATAAACGTCAGGCCGACGGCGAAACGGGCCATCTGGCGCGACGCCCAGGGATCCAGATTGCCGTTGGCCGCCGAGTACAGCATCAAAAAGCCAACCCCAGCGATGGCGGTCAGCAACAGGACCAAGGTCCAGTTCATCTGCCACAACTTTTCGCCCAGCGACATCTCGCCGCGTCGTCGCCGGGAGGAGATGAACTCCGAGGCCATCAGGCCCCCCTCCCGGGCATCACCGCCACGTCGGCAGCACCCTCACCCTCCGACACACTGGGTTCCCCGGCGACCGCCCCCTCGGGCGTTTTGCGGGCGGGATCCAGGCGCAACGTCTCGGCCATCACAGCCGAGGCAATGGGCGCTGCCACGGTCGACCCGCCGCCGCCATGTTCGATCACCACGGCGATGGCGTAGCGGGGTGCGTCATAGGGGGCGTAGCAGACGAACAGCGCGTGGTCACGCCGCTCCCACGGCAGGTCTTCGTTCTTGACCACTCCGGCATCTCGTTCCGCCTTGGTGATGCGACGGACCTGCGAGGTGCCGGTCTTGTCGGCCATCTCGCCCAGTTCCTTGGGCAGACGGGCCCTCAACGCCGTGCCGCCGGGCGCGTTGATCACGTCCCACATGCCCTGCTGGACGACCTGCATGGCAGCGCGCGAAACGCCCAGATCAGGCGCCTTCTGCGCCGGACGTTCCTGGACGTTCCGGCCGTTGGGGACCAAGCGGGTCAACACCGGGTTGACACCAAACCCGCCATTGGCCAGCCGCGCCGTCATCACCGCCAACTGCATCGGTGTTGACAGCACGTAGCCCTGCCCGATGCCGGCGATCAAGGTCTCGCCCTGGTGCCACGGCTGGCCGAGGGCGGCCGTCTTCCACGCACGGGTCGGCATGATGCCGCCACGCTCACCGGCCAACCCAAGGCCGGTTGGCTCCCCAAAGCTGAAGCGGCGGGCCATGTCGGCAATACGATCGACGCCCAGCCGCTTGGCGATCTCGTAGAAGTAGACGTCGCAGGAAAGCTTGAGGGCGTCGTTCATGTTCATCGCGCCATGCCCGTGCTTCTTCCAGCAGTGGAAGCGGGCGCTGCCCAGGCTCATGTGGCCGGGACAAAACACGGTCTGCTCGGGGCGGATGACGCCGGCTTCCAGCGCCGCCAGGGCAACCATCATCTTGAAGGTCGACCCAGGCGCGTACTGGCCGGCGATGGGCTTGTTGGTGAGCGGAGCCTTTGGGTTGGA
>JBAYSM010000265.1:0-3903 GCA_041676205.1 Rhodospirillaceae bacterium
GCAGGTTGGCGGCGAACTGGCGGGTGGACTGGCACCGCTTGCCCTCCGTGCCGTCCATTTCCACCGGCAGGCCGAGGACAAGGGCGCCGATCTGCTCCTTGGCGCAGATGTCGAGCAGTTCCCGCGCATCCTGCGTGAACTTGGTCCGCTTGATGGTGTGCAGGGGCGACGCCAGCATCCAGCGGGTGTCCGAGATGGCGAGCCCGATCGTCTTGGTGCCCAGGTCCAGGCCCAAAATGCGCTGGTTGGGCTTGAGCAGGGCCTTGATCCCGGCGGGGCCAGGGTTGCGGTCTTCCATGGCCGGTGCTACCTTCCGCGCACGTTTTTCCAGGGCGTCAAGCCCACTCAGTCCGCCGTTAATACTCCCACCAGGAGAGCCTTTTCAATGCTCGACAAGTCCACCGTCAGGAACATCGCGTTCCTCGCCCGGATCGACGTCCCCGAAACCGACCTGGAGCCCTTGGCGCACCAGCTTTCCGGCATCCTCGACTGGGTCGAGCAGCTTCAAGAGGTCAATACCGACGGCGTCAGCCCGATGTCCAGCGTCACCGACATGACCATGACCTGGCGCGCGGACGAAGTCACCGATGGCGGATACACCGACAAGGTGACGCAGAACGCGCCGGGCGCACGCGACGGCTTTTTTGCCGTTCCCAAGGTTGTGGAGTGATCGGCATGACCAAACTTACCTCCCTCACCATCGCCGGATGCCGCGACGGGCTGCGCAAGGGTGATTTCTCGGCCCGCGAGCTGACCGAGGCCTATGTGCAGGCCATGGAGACGCACCGCGACCTCAACGCCTACATCACCGAAACGCCGGACATTGCCCTGGCCCGCGCCGATCAATCCGATGCCCGGCTCAAGGCTGGCACGGCCGGTGCGATGGAAGGCATTCCGGTCGGCATCAAGGACCTGTTCTGCACCGAAGGCGTGCTGACCACGGCGGCCAGCCACATCCTCGACGGGTTCAAGCCGCCCTATGAAAGTACCATCAGCGCCAAGTTGCGCGATGCCGGCGCCGTCATGCTCGGCAAGACCAACCTGGATGAATTCGCCATGGGTTCGTCCAACATGACCAGCTACTACGGCGGCGTGAAGAACCCGTGGAAGCGCCAGGGTGATAATGCCGATCTGGTGCCCGGCGGGTCGTCCGGCGGGTCGGCTGCTGCCGTGGCCGCCCACATCGCCGTGGCCGCGACCGGCACCGACACCGGCGGGTCCATCCGCCAGCCCGCCGCGTTCTGCGGAATTACCGGCCTGAAGCCGACCTACGGGCGGTGCTCGCGCTGGGGCACGGTGGCGTTCGCAAGCTCGCTCGATCAGGCCGGGCCGATGACCCGCGACGTGCGCGACGCGGCCATCATGCTCGGCGTCATGGCTGGGCACGATCCCAAGGATGCCACCTCGGCCAATCTGGCGGTGCCGGATTTCGAGGCGGCGCTGACCGGCGACATACGCGGCCTGCGCGTCGGCATTCCCAAGGAATACCGCCCCGACGGCCTCGATCCGCAGATCCAGGCGCTGTGGGATAATGGCGTGGCGTGGCTGAAGGCCGCCGGGGCCGAAGTTCAGGAAATCTCCCTGCCGCACACCAAGTACGCGCTGGCGACCTACTATATCGTCGCGCCCGCCGAGTGCTCGTCCAACCTCGCCCGCTATGACGGCGTGCGGTTCGGCCTGCGGGTGGATGGCGACAGCCTCGACGACATGTACATGAAGACCCGCGCCGCCGGGTTCGGGACCGAGGTCAAGCGCCGCATCCTGATGGGCACCTATGTCCTGTCGGCGGGCTACTACGATGCCTATTACCTCAAGGCCCAGCGGGTCCGTAGCCTGATCGCGCGCGATTTCCAGAACGCGTTCAAGGACGTTGACGTCATCCTGACGCCGACCGCGCCGTCCGCCGCCTTTGGCATGGGCGAGAACATGGACGACCCCATCACCATGTACCTCAACGACGTGTTCACCGTGCCGACGTCGCTGGCCGGTCTGCCCGGCCTGTCGCTGCCCGCCGGGCTGGACACCAAGGGCCTGCCGCTCGGTCTGCAACTGATCGGCAAGCCGTGGGACGAGGAAACGGTGCTGCGCGTCGGCGGTGTGCTGGAGGAGGCCGCGAGCTTCTCCGCCAAGCCGGCTCTGGTTGGGGGCTAAAGGACATGAGCTACATCATCAAGGGCGAAACCGGCGATTGGGAAGTGGTGATCGGGCTGGAGGTCCACGCCCAGGTCACGTCCAAGGCCAAGCTGTTCTCCGGCGCATCGGCCACCTATGGCGGCGAGGCCAACGACCACGTCAGCTTCATCGACGCGGGCTTCCCCGGAATGCTGCCGGTCATCAACGGGTATTGCGTGGAACAGGCGGTCAAAACCGGCCTCGGCCTGCGCGCCCAGATCAACAAGCGGTCGGTGTTCGCGCGCAAGAACTACTTCTACGCCGACCTGCCGCAGGGCTACCAGATCAGCCAGTACGACCTGCCCATCGTCGGCGAGGGCGAAGTGGTCCTGGACATGCCCGACGGGTCGTCCGCCGTGGTCGGGATCGAACGCCTGCATCTGGAGCAGGACGCCGGGAAGTCCATGCACGACCAGCATCCGTCCCAGTCGCTGATCGACCTCAACCGGTCGGGCGTGGCGCTGATGGAAATCGTGTCCAAGCCCGACATGCGAAGCCCCGAGGAAGCGGGCGCCTATGTGCGCAAGCTGCGCTCGATCCTGCGCTATCTGGGGACGTGCGACGGCAACATGGAAGAAGGCTCCATGCGCTGCGACGTCAACGTGTCGGTCCGCCATCCGGGCGAGGATCTGCGTACCCGCTGCGAGATCAAGAACGTGAACTCCGTCCGCTTTGTGATGCAGGCCATTGAAGTCGAGGCCAAGCGTCACGTCGAGGTGTACGAGAGCGGTGGCACGATCGACCAGGAAACCCGCCTGTTCGACCCGTCCAAGGGCGAGACGCGGTCCATGCGCTCCAAGGAACACGCGCATGACTACCGCTACTTCCCCGACCCCGACCTCCTGCCGCTGGAATTCGATGATGCGTTCGTGGCGCGCATCAAGGAAACCCTGCCGGAACTGCCCGACGACAAGAAGGCCCGGTTCATGGACGTCTACGGCCTGACGCCGTATGACGCCTCGGTCCTGGTGGTCGAGCGCGAGCGGGCCGACTACTTCGAGGCTGTCGCCAAGGGCCGCGACGGCAAAAAGGCCGCCAATTGGGTCATCACCAACCTGTTCGGCATGCTCAACAAGGTCGGCAAGGGCGTCACCGAAAGCCCGGTTGCGGCCGGGCAACTCGGTCAGCTCATCGACCTGATCGAGGACGGCACCGTGTCCGGGCGCCTCGCCAAGGAAGTGTTCGAGATCATGTGGGACGAGGGCAAGGGCCCCGCCGTGATCGTCGAGGAACGCGGCATGAAGCAGGTCACGGACACCGGCGCCATCGAAGCCGCCTGTGACGCCTGCATAGCCGCCAACCCCGACAAGGCCCAGGACATCCGCGACGGCAAGGAAAAGCTCATCGCCTGGTTCATCGGCCAGGTCATGAAGCAGACCCAGGGCAAGGCCAACCCTGGCGCCGTGCAGGAAATTTTGAAAAAGAAGCTGTTGGGGTAGGGATTAAGGGGCGCTTCGGCGTCCCTTTCTTTTAGTTTATCACGGTCTTCGGGGAACTATCATTGCCTCTGTGGTTCCTTGACGTAGCAAATGCTTTTCCCCATTGATCCGTGACAGATATTTCAGTTCTAAAGTAGGACCATCATGATCGCGCTCATCCTCAACATCATCTGGGTCGTCCTCGGCGGCTTCGTCATGTTCCTGGCGTGGCTGCTGGCCGCGTTCATCATGGTCATTACGATCATCGGCATTCCGTGGGCGCGGGCGGCGTTCAATATCGCGCTGTATTCGC
>JBAYSM010000266.1:0-3878 GCA_041676205.1 Rhodospirillaceae bacterium
CGGCGCCTGGCGGCATCCAGTGTTCGCTGATTAGACGGCGAACAGCAGGATCAGGGCGACGACCAGCGCGAACAGCGCAATAGCTTCGGTAACGGCGAAGCCAATCCAGCCGTACAGCTCGACGCTGCTCTTGGCGGCCGGGTTACGGCCGACGGTGGCGATCAGGCTCGCCCAGATGTTACCCACACCGATACCAGCACCGATCATGCCGATCGCGGCGAGGCCCGCACCAATGAATTGTCCAGCAGCAGCTTCCATCACACACTTCCCTTGGCTTGAATGGTACGATTGTCGTCTTGCAGTCGTCCTCAACCGGTGCCCCACGACGGGTCTAAATGGGGCACCCCGATACGGTCACCGACCGATCAGTGCATGTTGATGGCGTCGTTGAGGTAAATGCAGGTCAGGATAGTGAACACGTAGGCCTGAAGTGCGCCGATGAAGAACTCGAGCACCGTGATGCCGGCGACGACCACGAACGGGACGAAACCGAACACACCCAGGGCAACCACGAACCCGGCCAGAACCTTCAGCATGATGTGGCCCACGGTCATGTTGGCGAACAGACGGACCGACAGGCTGAAGGGGCGAGAAAGGTAAGAGATCACTTCGATCGGGATCAGGATCGGGGCAGTGGCGATCGGCGCACCGTGCGGAAAGAACATCCGGAAGAAGTGCAGGCCGTGCCGCGCAAAGCCAATGGCCGTGACCGCGAGGAAGATGAACACCGCCAGACCGGCCGTTACGGCGATATGGCTGGTGAAGGTAAAGGAGTAGGGCAGCATGCCCATCATGTTGCCGAGGAACACGAACATGAACAGCGTGAAAATGAAGGGGAAATACTTCATCCCTTCCTTGCCCACGTTGTCGCGGATCATGTTGGCAATGAATTCGAAGGTCAGCTCGCCGACCGACTGCCAGCGGCCCGGCACCATCGCCCGCTTGCGGGTCGTGTACCAGAAGAACACAGCCGACAGGGCCACGGCGGCGAACATCATCACCGTCGAATTGGTGACGGCGTAAAAGGGGATCTCCGCCCCGGGAGCGACCGTGGGGAAGATCGGCGTGACATTGAACTGTTCAACCGGACTAGCCACCGTAGTTCCTCTCGCTTCGCGTCCCCTTGAAGGGACCCCCGTTGTTCGCGCCGCCTGGTTTGTTACCGGCCGCGCGGCCCACCCGCGCCGTCGTCGTCACCGGCATCCTCGCCAGCAGCCTCGGCGCGCTTCTTGCGTTCCACCGCCAGACCCAGCCCGACGCTGTCGTCGAGGCCGCGCACCACGCGGTAGACGTTGACCACTCCGGCCGCGCCCCCAAAAAACAGGAACACGACCATAAAGACCGGCATGGTCCCTAACCAGGTATCCAAGGCCCAACCGATACCTACCCCCACCAGCACCGTCGAGACAAGCTCGATTGTGATGCGGAAGGCGAGTCCCAGCCCCTGCATCCTGCCCGACCGCCCGCCGTCCTGCCCTTCGTCTGCGTCAACAGCAGGACGCAAGGCCTTCAGGCGCGCGTCGATATCCGCGAGATTTGGGTCGTTGCGTCGCTCGTCTTCAACCATCTGAAAGCGGGCGCGCCCATCCCCTCACGGCATCCAGCGGACCTCGCCGAAAATCGCGCGCACCATAAGGTTTGGCCCCGCACGTGTCAAGCGCGAAAACCCACGCCACGAGCCTGACGCGGCAGCGGAAACGTATTGCGGAACAGGGCATTAGCGTGCCTCCCGTCAACAATGATGCGGTGCAAACGTGCAGATCAGGCGCTTTCTCGAAACGCCTCGGCCTCGCGCAGGTCGACCGATACAAGCTTGGACACCCCGCGTTCGGCCATTGTCACCCCAAAAAGGCGGTCCATGCGGGCCATGGTCATGCGGTGGTGGGTGATGACGAGGAACCGCGTTCCGGCCTGAGCATTGGCCGTCAGTTCATCGAGCATGGAGCAGAACCGATCGACGTTCGCATCATCAAGCGGCGCATCCACTTCGTCGAGCACGCAAATCGGGGCCGGATTGACCAGGAACACCGCAAACAGCAGGGCCAGGGCGGTCATCGCCTGCTCCCCGCCCGACAGCAGCGACAGAGCCTGCAACCGCTTGCCCGGCGGCGAGGCGAAGATTTCAAGGCCGGCCTGCAACGGATCATCGGATTCGGTCAGCGCCAGATGTGCCCGCCCGCCGCCGAACAGCCGCACGAACAAACGACGGAATTGCACGTCGACCTTTTCAAAGGAGGCCAGCAGGCGCGCCCGCCCCTCGCGGTTCAATTCGGCGATGCCCTGGCGCAGCCGGGCGATGGCGGCGACCAGATCGTCGCGCTCCCCGGCCAGTGTGCCGCGCTGCTCGTCCAGTTCGGCGGCTTCCTGCTCGGCGCGCAGGTTGACCGGCCCCATCGCCTCGCGCTCGCGCACCAGACGATGCAAGCGACTTTCCAACTCGGCTACGGGGGGCGTTGCCGTGGAACCCTCATTCAGCCCGGCCAGGGCCTTGGCCTCGGTCGGCGAGCAATCCAGGCGTTCGCGCAAGGCCAACGTCACCTGTTTAACAAACTGGTCGCCCTGCTCTACGGCGGATTCGGCCCGCACCTTGTTCTCGCGCGCTTGAGAGGCCGCCTGTTCGGCGCTGCGCAGGGCGGTATCGGCCTCGCGCTGCGCCGTCTCCGCGGCGGCCAGGGCGTCGGCCGATTGAGCGCGGGCGGTTTCGGCGTCCTCGATGGCGTCCAGCACGGTCAGGCGCTGTTCGGCGATCTCGGCCGGACGCTCGGTGAGAGACTGGAGTTCCTCCAGCACCTCGGCATGGCGGGCATCCAACTCAGCCCGCGTGCCCGAGGCCCCATCTTTGCGCCGCCGCCATCCGGCAATCTCGTCGGCAATCTGGGTCAGGCGGCGGGCGCGGTCGGCCGCGTCGCGGCGGACCCGGTCCTGAGCCGAACGCGCCTCGGTCAGCCACGCGCGGTGCTCGGCCAAGGTGGCGCGCACTGCATCCGCCTCGGCCCGCGAGACGGCCCCGGCGGCGGCGTCCTCGACGGCCAGTTGGGCGTCTTCCATTTCGGCCCGCGCTTCGGCCAGATCGCCCGCCAACTGCTCGCCCTGTTCGGCCAAGGCGTTCAGGCGCGATTCGGCGGCGGCGGCGCGGCGGGCCACGTCAGCATGGGCATCGCGCGCCCGGCCGAGCGCCTGTTCGGCCGCCCGCACGGCATCGCGCGCCGCGACGGTGGCGGCGGAGGCCTGCTCGGCGGCGGTCTTGCGGTCCTCCACCACATCCTCGGCCGCGCTCACCACGGCCTGGGCATCATCGAGGGCAGCGCGCAGATCGCGCAGACGATTGCGCTGCTCCAGACGCAGGGCGGCCGACGCTCCGCCGGACCCCGCCCCGGCGCGGGCGCAATAGCCGTCCCAGCGCCACAGGTCGCCGTCGCGCGTCACCAGCCGCTGGCCGGGCACAAGATCATGGCGCAGGGCGTTCCCGGCAGCCACGTCCGTCACCAGCCCAACCTGACCCAGACGGCGGGCCAGGGCGGCGGGCGCCTCGACCATTCCGGCCAGGGCGTCCACCCCGGCGGGCAACGCGGGCGGTGCGCCCAGAGGCGGCAGGGCGTCCCAATGGGCCGGAGCCTCGTCCACCCCGGCGGGCGCGTTCAGGTCATCGCCCAACGCCGCGCCCAAGGCCTGCTCGAACCCCGGCCGCACCGTTACGGCATCAATCACCGGCGCCCAGTCACTCCCCGCCTCGGCGGCGGTGCGGGTCAGCACGGCATCGAGCGCATCGGCCTCGGCCCGCAGGCGGGCACGGTCGGCGGCGGCGCGTTGCAGGGCCTCGCGCGCCTCGTCATGGGCGGTGCGGGCGGCGGCTTGCCGTTCCTCGGCCTCCTCGGCAG
>JBAYSM010000267.1:0-3875 GCA_041676205.1 Rhodospirillaceae bacterium
GCTTACTTCTTGTCTTCCTGAGCCTGCTTCAGAGCGGCACCCAGGATGTCGCCCAGCGAGGCGCCGGAGTCGGTCGAGCCGTACTCGGCCATCGCCTGCTTTTCCTCGTCCATTTCGCGCTGCTTGATGGACAGGGACAGCTTGCGGGTCTTGGCATCGACGGCCGTGATCTTGGCGTCGATCTTTTCGCCCAGAGCGAAACGCTCCGGACGCTGGTCGCCACGCTCGCGGGCGAGGTCGGCCTTGCGGATGAAGCCGATGGCCCCATCGACTTCGACTTCGACGCCGCCGTCATTGACCTGGGTCACGACGCCGGTGACGACCTGACCCTTGCGCAGGCCGCTGGAGGCCTTCTGGAACGGATCTTCGCCAAGCTGCTTGATGCCGAGCGAGATGCGTTCCTTCTCGACGTCCACGTCCAGGACCTTGGCCTTGACCATGTCGCCGCGGTTGTATTCCTTGACCGCTTCGTCGCCGGTGGTGTCCCACGACAGGTCGGACAGGTGCACCATGCCGTCGATCTCGCCGGGCAGGCCGATGAACAGACCGAATTCGGTGATGTTCTTGACCTCGCCTTCGACTTCCGAGCCGTTCGGGAACTTGGCCTGGAAATCGTCCCAGGGGTTGCCCAGGCACTGCTTGAGACCAAGCGAGATGCGGCGCTTCTCGGGATCCACGTCCAGGATCATCACTTCGACTTCCTGCGAGGTCGAAACGATCTTGCCGGGGTGGATGTTCTTCTTGGTCCAGCTCATTTCGGAGACGTGGACCAGACCCTCGACACCGGGCTCCAGCTCGACGAACGCGCCGTAGTCGGTGATGTTGGTGACGCGGCCGGTGAACTTGGTGCCGACCGGGTACTTGGCGCCGACGCCTTCCCACGGATCCGCCTCAAGCTGCTTCATGCCGAGGCTGATGCGCTGAGTTTCGGAGTTGAAGCGGATCACCTGGACCTTGACGGTCTGACCGATGGTCAGGGCGTCGGTCGGGTGGTTCACACGCTTCCAGGAGATGTCGGTGACGTGCAGCAGGCCGTCGACACCGCCCAGATCCACGAACGCGCCGTAATCGGTGATGTTCTTGACGACGCCGTCGAGGATCATGCCTTCCTTCAGGCCGCTCATCAGCTTGGCGCGTTCCTCGGCGCGGCTCTCTTCGAGCACGGCGCGGCGGGACACGACGATGTTGCCGCGAGCGCGGTCCATCTTCAGGATCTGGAAGGTCTGCGGCTGGCCCATCAGCGGGGTGATGTCGCGCACGGGGCGGATATCGACCTGGGAGCCCGGCAGGAACGCCACGGCGCCCGACAGGTCGACGGTGAAGCCGCCCTTGACCCGGCCGAAGATGATGCCGTCAACGCGCTGGCTGTCGTTGAAGGCCTTCTCAAGCTCGTTCCAGGCTTCTTCACGGCGCGCCTTGTCACGCGACAGCACGATCATGCCGTCACGGTCCTCATAGCGTTCCACGTACACTTCGACGTGGTCGCCAGGGCGCAGCTCGGATTCTTCACCGGCGCGGGAGAATTCCTTCAGGGAGATGCGGCCTTCGGACTTCAGGCCCACATCGACGAGGGCGAAATCGCCGTCGGTGGAAATGATGGTGCCACGCAGAACGGAGCCTTCGATGCTCTGTTCATTGGCAAAGGATTCTTCGAGAAGCGACTCGAAATTTTCGAAAGCGGCTTGAGACATGGGAAACTAGTGTCCTTTCATAACGTCATTGCAGGCCTGCCGGTTGTTTCCGGCGGTCTTCCGCCCGGCTGGCGGCGGGTAAGTAGAACGGACGGGGTCTGCCCAAGCTTAAGCCTGGTGGGCGGAGGTCCCGTCGCTCAGGTACGCAAGGACGGCGGCGAGGGCCGCGTCCGCGTCCAACGCCGACGTATCGAGCACCCAGGCTCCCTCGGCAGGACGCAGGGGCGCCACCGACCGTTCCTGGTCGCGAGCATCCCGGTCCTTCAAATCTTGGAGGACGCGCGATTCTATAACCTCAACGCCCTTGTCCCGCAACTCCTTGATGCGTCGTCTGGCCCTTTCTTCTACCGATGCCGTGACGAATATCTTATGGGTGGCGTCGGGGCACACCACCGTACCGATGTCACGCCCATCGAGAACGGCACCCGCCGCCCCGTGCGGCGGATGGGCCGCGAACCGTCTCTGAAAATCAAGCAAAGCATTGCGCACCGCCTGCTGGGCGGCCACCTCGGAGGCCGCCTGACCGGCAGCCTCGGTGCGCAGGGCGGGGTCTTCCTGAAGCCCGGCCAAAATGTCGGGCGTCAGGGCGCGGGCGGCGGCCTCGGCGGCGGCCGGGTCGGTCGGATCGCCCCCGGCCCGCAGAACGCTCACCCCCACGGCACGATAGATCGACCCGGTGTCCAGGTAGGCCAGCCCGTGATGGGCGGCGACGCGGCGGGCCAGGGTGCCCTTGCCAGCCGCAGCCGGTCCGTCGATGGCGATGACCCAGCTCACGAGTTTGGCCCCTGCGTGGTCAGCAAGGCGCCAAGGTCGGTCATCAATGTCACGAAGTTGGGGAAACTGGTGCCGATGGCCGCCGAGTCGTCGATGCCGACCGGCTGCTGCGTGGCCAGCCCCAGCACCAGGAAGCTCATGCCGATGCGGTGGTCGAGGTTGACCGGGATCAGCGCCCCGCCCTTGGGCGCGGTGCCGGTGCCGCGCACGATCAGGCTGTCGCCCTCGACCCGCACGTCCACGCCGCACGCAGCGAGTCCTTGGGCCATGCCGTCCAGGCGGTTGCTTTCCTTGACGCGCAGTTCCCCGACGCCGTCCATGCGGGTTTCGCCGGTGGCAAAGGCGGCGGCGACGGCCAGGATGGGGTATTCGTCGATCATCGACGGGGCCCGTTCGGGCGGCACCCGGACGCCCGTGAGCGCCGACGCGGTGACTTCCAGATCGCCGACCATTTCGCCGCCCGACACCCGCTCGTTGACCACCTTCAGGTCGGCGCCCATCTCGCGCAGGGTGGTGAACAGGCCGGTGCGCAGCGGGTTGAGGCCGACGTTGCGCACGGTGATCTTGGACCCCGGCACGATCAGCCCGGCGACCACCGGGAACGCGGCCGACGACGGATCGCCCGGCACGATGACGCGCTGGCCGGTCAGTTCGGGCTGGCCGATCAGGGTGATGCGCCGGCCGCCGTTCTCAAGCTCCTCGCTGCGGATGTCGGCCCCGAAGGCGTGCAGCATCAGTTCAGTGTGGTCGCGGGTCGCCTCGCGCTCGATCACCACGGTTTCACCCGGCGTGTTCAGCCCGGCCAGCAGCACGGCGGACTTGACCTGGGCCGAGGCGACGGGAAGTTCGTAGGTCTGCGGCACCGGCGTCGCCGTGCCGGTGACGGCCAGCGGCAGCCGCCCACCCGACCGCCCGGTGAAGCGTGCCCCGAACAAGGTCAGCGGATCGGTTACGCGGGCCATCGGGCGGCTGCGCAGGGACGCATCGCCGGTCAGCACGGTGGTAAAGGGATGGGTGGCCAGCAGGCCCATGATGAGGCGTGCGCCGGTCCCGGCGTTGCCCATGTCCAAAACGTCGTCCGGCTCGACCAGCCCGCCGACGCCGCGACCAAACAGCGTCCAGTGGCCGTCGCCGTGGCGGATGACCTCGGCCCCCAACTGGCGCATGGCGCTGGCGGTGCGCAGTACGTCCTCGCCTTCCAGCAGGCCTTCGACCGTGGTTTCACCCACCGCCAGGGCACCGAACATCAGCGCGCGGTGCGATACCGACTTGTCGCCCGGCACGCCCACGGAGCCAGAAAGGCCCTGCGCGGCCTGGGACCACAGGGCATCGGAAGGGGAGGCGGAGCTGTTCATGACATCGTCCCGGAAGGGGTTGGCGCGAACCGTAAATCGGCGCGCATGTGGTAAC
>JBAYSM010000268.1:0-3874 GCA_041676205.1 Rhodospirillaceae bacterium
CGCCAGGAACTTTCCAGCTTCTGGAACGCATCGTCGTGCATGACCTCGCGCAGTTGCGCGGTGATCAGTTCATCGAGCTGCTTGATGCGCTCGTTCACGACCTGCAGGACGTCGCCCGATATGGTCGTGGCATCGGCCAGTACCTGATCGATGAAGCCCGACAGGATATCGCGGGCGTGCGGCTCCTGCTGTGGGCTGCGGATCATGCGGCCGTTTTCGAGAATGCGTTCAAGGACGGTGAGGTCCTTGTCGGCGGCGGCACCGCCGGCGGCGGCGGTGGGATCGGTATCAGCCATCGCGGTATCTCCCCTGGGTGCGGGCGGCGTCCCTGCCGGACGGCCCTGCGGCTATTCGGTTGGTGGCTTTACGCCTCGGGCGCGGACGGGTCGGCGGGCGTGGCGAGCAGCTTTTTCAGCTCGGTGGTCTGCGCCTCGTCCTTGAGGATGTCGGCCAGTTCCTTGCCCAGCGCGTCGTTGCCGTCGAGCTTGGTGCGCAGTTCGGCCAGCAACTGGCGGGCGCGGAACAGCTTGGCCAGCGGGTCGATCTGGTTGATGACCTTGATCGGCTCGAAATCTTCGATGGAGTTGAAGGTCAGCGACACGCCCAGCCGCCCGCCGTCGTCCTTCAGACGATTATCGACCGAGTATTCCAGCCGCGGCTTGCACGACTTCTTCATCACCTCGTTGAAGTTGTCGCGGTCGATCTCGATGAACTTGCGTTCCTTCAGCTTGGGCGCCGGGTTGTCGGCATCGGGCGTGCCCGACAGGTCGGCCATCACGCCGACCACGAAGGGCAGCTCCTTTTTCTCGATGGCGCCGCCCGTCTCGACGTCATAGGTGATCTGCACGCGCGGCGGCCGCACGCGGTCGAGTTTATGCTGAATGCTCTCCGACATGAGGAACTCCCCTGGCCCAATCTAAGGCGGGCACCGCCAATCGGCGCCACGCAACAAGTATCCGTTCCGGCAAAATGACGTTTTTGCCAGTTGAAAGCACAGCCATGGCGCGCTTTTTTCAGTTTTGTAGTGCAAAGAGTGTAGCGATTCGCGGACGATTACAAACCTTTAGTTGCCTCCATGCGTTTGTTGTCTATGACGACACATCAACCTCCGGGCGCTTCCGACATTCCCAGCAGGTCGTAAAGCGCCCGTAACTCGCTATCCCCCCGAACCAACTCGACCAGAAGCTCACCCAGCTTCATGTCCCGCCAGCGCACGGCCCGCAGAACCAAATAGGGCACCGGGCTGTGCGGCTCGGTTTCCATCAGGTAGTGGGCGGCGTCGGCAAGCTGGCGATAGGCCTGCTCACGGCTGGAGATGGCCCCGGCGGCGGCGGTGGTCACCACATTGACCGGCGCGTTGATGGGCGGTTCGGGGGCGGGCAGTTCGGCGGAAACGGGTGCGTCCACGGGATCTCCCCTGTGCTGGAGTTCACGGGCGGCGAAGTGCACGGCTTCGGCCAAGGCATTGCGCAACTTGGTCAGGCCGGGGGCGTCGCGGCCGAGCGCTGCATCCACCACGGCGTCTATGCGCCGGAGGTGCACCAGCGCGGTTTGAGCGGCGGCGCGGCAAGCGACCAAATGCACGGTGGGGGTCAGGGATCGCGCCGCACCGATGCGCTCGGTGGTCACGGGAAGAACACGCGGCGGCCGTTCACCGGATTTCGGCCTGCCCATGCGCTCGTTGCGTTGGGCGGCGGCCATGTCCGCCAGCCCAAAGGCCGGACCTTCGCCGGGACGGGCCAGCGGCAGGCGCTCGACCACCAGGGTCAGCTTGGCGTCCAGCCACACGAACGGCGCGCACCGGGCATCGGCGTCTCCATCGGGGTCGATGGCCGGGTGCAGGCCATCCCAGAACGTCTCGCACAGCACCGCCAAGGTTTCGAGGCCCGCCGCCACGCCGGAAAAGCCGTGGCGATGGGCCAAGGCCTCGGTCAGCCATACGGCGATCTGGGCATCCTTGCTGCGGGAGGCGAGAACGGCGGCGGCTTCCTCGGCCACCGCCTCCCAGTCTGCCGTCTTGAGATCGGTCTGCCAGACACCCTGTGGCAGGCTGGAATCGTCAGCCCGCCGGGCGTTCTCCAGGCGGCCATAGGTACCGTCGTACCGCAGCAGTTCGCCGCAGGGGCGCTCGCCCGGCACCGGGGCAGCCAATGCCGCCACGTCAACCGCCGGGGCCGTGCCCTCCCCGACCGCCAGGGCGAGGGCGGAGGACTGCACGGAACGATCATCGATCACGGCCATCAAGTCCCTCCCCCAACAGGCCCCGACAGCCTCAAGACCGGCGCCGCAACCGGGAACGTCGGGATCACAAGGGTCGGCGGCGGCGTTCCGGCCGGGGTTCCCGCAGGTGGCGCGGGCGCGTCCGACGCCTGCACGCCCAGGCGCAGGAAGCCTACAGCGTCAACAGAGGCTCCGGTCGGTCCCGCCGGTGCGGCGGCATCGCGGGTCGGCACGGTAAACGCCAACAGGTTGGGCTGCGGCAGGTCGCGCTGATCGCTCTGCCCTTTGCGGGGGGCATGGAGGCGCAGCAAGGTAATCAGCGACCACGGATCATCGTAGGCAAAGACGGCGGTGTTGGGCGTTTCAATGGCCGGCACCCCGCCGTCCGGTGCATAAGGCAGCAGCGGACTGTCCTTGGCCCAGCGCAGGCGCACGGCCACCGCATCGCCCCACTGCCATAGCGGCGTGCCGCTTTCCGACACCATCCCCTCGCGCACCACCTGCGCCCCGACATCGAGCGTCCATTCCAGGATCTGGTTGGCATTCTTCTCATACGCCGTATTGACTCGGAACGCCGGGGTCAGGGCATAGGCGGGCGGAGCGCCCGGCTTGGCCAGGGCGTAAGGCGCCAGGAACGTCCGCACGGCGTCCATATGGCGGATAAAGGCTTGGGCGGCGCTGCGTTGGGCGCGGGTCAGGGTGCCCTGGCCCAGTTCGGCATCGAACGAGGACCGCACGCGGTCGTACTCGGCAAAGAAGGTCAAAAGCTCATCGGGCGTCACCGCCGCCAGACCGTTGCCGCCCGGCTGCTCGGCAAAGGGATAACGCCCGGCGAGGCCGCTGTTGAACAGGCTGGCTATGCGGCTGTACGCCCCGGCAACCGCACCGTCGCCGCCGTTGAGGACATCGCAGCGTTCCCAGACCTCTTGAAGGATGGCGCGGTGGCGGGCCGTAAAGGGATCGCTAGCCTGCGCCGGCATGGTCAGACCGCTCAAGTGCTCACTGCAGGTCCCGGCGGTCAACCCGGCGAGGTCGTAGCGGATGAAACTCTCCAAGGCGGCCAGGGCGGTTCCCGGCTGCCCGGCGAAATAGCCCGAAACATCGCTGCTCAACAGGCGCCAGCGGTTGACCAGCGGCTCCCAGGCCGAGGTGGCGGACCCGCCTGGTTGTTCCAGATAGGCCAGCGGCGGCGCAGCATCGACGACGGCGATGGCGTGGGCACGACTGCGCTGGTCTTGGAGATAGAGGTCGATGGCCTTGTCGTCGGGTGCGTCAAACAGCACCTGGGTCAGCGACATCGTGCCGTCCCAGGCCGATGCCGCCCGGCGCGGGGCATACAACCCGGCCCGCGTCAGGCGGGTGTCCAGCCCGGTGAGCAGGCCATAGGCGGTCGCGGCAAGGGCGGTCGCCAGATCATCGCGCGGCACTTCCTGCCCCATGTCATCAAAGGCAGCGATCAGCAGCCCCGCCGGCTGGGTGGCCTGCCGGAACGACTGGATGGCCGCCTTGAAGGTGTCATCCGCCGCCCGCGACCCGATGGACCCACGGCGGTTGGGGGCCGGGCTGGCGCTGCGGGCAATGCGGGCCACCATCAGGGCGCCGACCCGGCGCTCGGCCTCGGCCCGGACGAGGGGCCGCAGCACGGCGGGAAAGC
>JBAYSM010000269.1:0-3860 GCA_041676205.1 Rhodospirillaceae bacterium
ACGGCGACCACACCGGCTATTACAATTCCGTCGAGCCGTTCCCAGTGTTCCGCATCTCGGCCATCACCATGCGCCGCAAGCCCATCTACCTGTCCACCTTCACCGGCCGCCCGCCCGATGAGCCGAGCGTGTTGGGCGAGGCGCTGAACGAGGTGTTCATCCCCCTGCTCACCCAGCAGTTCCCGGAAATCGTCGACTTCTGGCTGCCGCCCGAGGGGTGTTCGTACCGCATCGCCGTGGTCAGCATGAAGAAGGCCTACCCCGGCCACGCGAAGCGCGTGATGATGGGCGTGTGGAGCTTCCTGCGCCAGTTCATGTACACCAAGTTCGTCATCGTGGTGGACGACGACATCAACTGCCGCGACTGGAAAGACGTCATGTGGGCCATTTCCACCCGCATGGACCCGGTGCGCGACATCACGATGGTCGAGGGCACACCCATCGACTACCTCGACTTCGCCAGCCCCGAAAGCGGCTTGGGCGGCAAGGTTGGCCTCGACGCCACCAACAAGTGGCCTCCCGAAACCCACCGCGAATGGGGCGAGAAAATCCGCATGGACGACGCCGTGATCGAGGAAGTGTCGGCCAAGTGGGAGAAGTATGGCCTGCCGGGATCGGGCAAGCCGATCTGGAAGTAGGGTGAAGGCACCCTTGACCATGTGGTTCCGCCACGGTAATACAAGCACAACGTGGTGATTTGCCGACCGGCTTGCGGCCACGAAAAACAAACCGCTAAAAGGTCGTGGCGTTGGCGCCCTTGGGACGCCCGGCCCTGACCCTGCCGGTCACGGCTTGATGCGTCCAGGAGCCATGACCATGACTGTCGATTCCCGTTCCCGCGCCGCCGATCTTCCCGGCTGGCAGCAGGCCACGCGCCTCATCCACGGCGGCACGCTACGCTCCGAATTCTGCGAAACCGCCGAGGCGCTGTTCCTCAATTCCGGCTACGTTTATGCCACCGCCGAAGAAGCCGAGGCGGCCTTTGACGGCACCAAGGAACGTTACGTCTATTCACGGTTCCGCAATCCCACCGTCCAGATGTTCGAGGACCGCCTCGCCCTGCTCGAAAGGGCCGAGGCCTGCCGCGCCACGGCCAGCGGCATGGCGGCGGTGTTCGCCGCGCTGGCCTGCCAGCTTCAGGCGGGCGACCGCATCGTCGCCTCGCGCGCGCTGTTCGGGTCGTGCGCCCATGTGGTGAACCAGATCCTGCCGCGCTATGGCGTGGTGCCGACCATCGTTGACGGCACCGACCTTGCGGCGTGGACGGCGGCGTTGAGCACCCCGGCCAAGGTGGTGTTCCTTGAAACCCCGTCCAATCCGGGCCTGGAGGTCATCGACCTGCCTGCGGTCTGCGCCCTGGCCCATGCGGCGGGCGCGCGCGTGGTGGTTGACAACGCCTTTGCCTCGCCCATCCTGCAAAGCCCGCTGACCCTGGGGGCCGACGTGGTGGTCTATTCGGCCACCAAGCACATCGACGGCCAGGGCCGCTGCCTGGGCGGCGCGGTGCTGGGCGGAAAGGCGTTCATCGAGGATGAACTGGGCCTGTTCCTGCGCCACACCGGGCCGAGCCTCAGCCCGTTCAACGCCTGGGTGCTGCTCAAGGGCCTGGAGACGCTGGACCTGCGCATCGAACGTCATTGCGCCAACGCCCTGGCCGTAGCGCGTTTCCTCGAAGGACGCGGCGCGGCCGTCACGGTGCGCTATCCGGGCCTGAAAAGCCATCCGCAGCACACCCTGGCGATGGGCCAGATGAAGGCCGGCGGGTCGATGGTGGCGTTCGACGTGGGCAGCAAAGCGCGGGCCTTTGCGCTGATGAACGCCCTGCGGCTGGTGACGATTTCCAACAATCTGGGCGACGCCAAAAGCCTGATCTGCCACCCGGCCACCACCACCCACCAGAAACTCAGCCCCGAGGACAAGATCATCCAGGGCATCCTGCCCGGTTTCCTGCGCCTGTCGGTCGGGCTTGAGGCGGCGGGCGACCTGATCGCCGATCTGGGACAGGCTCTCGATGCGGCGGCGGCCATTCCGACGTAAGTGGAACCGTTCAGGCCGGTTCGCCGTTATCTGAATGGACCGGCCCGTTCGGCTTCCCGTGGAGCTTTTGGGCCGGTCCGATCACCACATCCCTAATTCAAACTTGGCTCCTGGAACGGGAGCTTCTTTTTTGGCTGCCCGAGGGCCGGTTCGCTTGGCCTGCGGCGTTCATGGGGGTAGACTCGGCGGGCTTCCCCGTCTCACGCCGCAGCCAGGGCACGAGCAAAGCCATGTATGAAAAGACCACCCTCGACATCACGGTGCAGGTCATTCCCAGATTCCTGGAGGACCAGTCGTCGCCCGAACAGGGTCAGTATGTGTGGGCCTATCATGTGCGCATCGTCAATGATGGCGTGGAAACGGTCCAGCTTCTGAACCGTCACTGGAAAATCACCGATGGAACCGGCGCAACGCAGGAAGTGCAAGGCCCCGGCGTGGTCGGTGCGCAACCGGTGTTGAAGCCGGGCGAAGCGTTCGAATATACCAGCGGCACGCCGCTGCGCACGCCGGGCGGCATCATGGTCGGCACCTACGAAATGGCCACCGCCACGGGCGGGCGGTTCATGATCGACATTCCGGCCTTTTCCCTCGACAGCCCTTATGAGCAGTTGAGGTTGAACTAACCCCCGAAAATCGTGGGGATGAATGAAACTGGAAATTAGATTTAATGCATATGCGGCGACTGCGCGGCCTTGCGCCGCGCGCCGATGATCTACACATCACTCCAATGACGAATGACGGATGGGACGCTGCGGTGAAGAACAACACACAGACGATGAGCGAAGGCGTGCGCGACCTGCGCGAAGGGTCGGCCCCGGTTGCCGACGCGGCACCATCGTCGCTCCCCCGTCCCGACCGTGCCGAGGCTGAGGCTGCGGTCCGCACCCTGTTGCAGTGGGCGGGCGATGACCCCGACCGTGAGGGCCTGCGTGATACCCCGGCGCGGGTGGCCCGTGCGTTCGAGGAATGGTTCATCGGCTATGGCACCGATCCCGAGGACTACCTGCGGCGCACCTTCGAGGAAGTCGAAGGCTACGACGAGATGGTGGTCCTCAAGGACATTGGCTTTGAAAGCCATTGCGAACACCATCTGGCGCCGATCATCGGGCGCGCCCATGTGGCCTATCTGCCCGATCGCCGCGTGGTCGGCATCTCCAAGCTGGCGCGGGTGGTGGATACCTACGCCAAGCGCCTGCAGATCCAGGAAAAGATGACCGCCCAGATCGCCCAAGTGATCCTGGACGTGCTTCAACCCCTGGGCGTCGCCGTGGTGATCGAGGCGCAGCACCAGTGCATGACCACGCGGGGCGTGCACAAAACTGACGTCAGCATGGTGACGAGCCGGATGCTCGGCGCCTTCCGCACCGACCCCATCACCCGCCGCGAATTCCTGTCGATCATCGGGAATCCCCGATAGGCCGAAGGGACCTCCGTCGGGGGGAAACTCCTCCCGATGCGCGCCCCCTTACCACGGCGGGGCGGCTGTCGGAACTGATCGAGAAGCGTAGGCTTATCGGAAGTTTCGCAGGGAGTTCCGCCCATGGGCCGCCTCTTTTCCGACACGCGGGGAGCCGCCAAGATCGAATACACCCTGCTGGTCGGGTTGATCAGCGTGGGCGTGGTCGCCACCGTTGCGGCTGTCGGTGAAACCACGAAATCGATCTTTACCGACGTCGCCGACGCGTTCCCAGGGCGCCCCCAGGCCGGGTCCGCACCCGGCGGGCAACCCTCGGGCGGATCTTCGCCAGGCGGGTCGTCGCCAGGCGGTTCTTCGCAGGGTGGATCTTCGTCGGGAGGGTCATCGCCGGGTGGGTCGTCGTCAG
>JBAYSM010000270.1:0-3839 GCA_041676205.1 Rhodospirillaceae bacterium
ACCGACCACCTGCGCCGCTTCGGCGCGATCGAAATCCCCAAGGCCACCTACCTGGAACACCTCGCCGCCGCCATGACCCAAGCCGCCCGCTTCCCCGCGATCATGACGACTGGGGAGGTGGTGAACATGGTACGCGGCAAAGGGGAATAGAAGTGCGGGCTTTGCCTACTGCGCCTGAGCGTCGCCCGATGCGTCCTTGCACGCCAACACCCACAGGTCATAGACCGGGTGTTCCATGGCCGAGACGGCGGGGCTGGAGGCGAACATCCAGCCGCGGAAGACTTCACTGACCGGCTCGCCGGGCTTGCGTTCCCAGACGTCGAGGAAGGCGGCGCTTTCGGGCGGCTCCTCGGGCGGGCGCTCCAGGCAGGCGCGGACGATGAATTCCAGCGTCTGGATGGTGGTCGTTTCGTTGACCGGCACTTCGATTGTGCGCACCCGCGCCGTCATCTTGTCCAGCCAGCGCAACACGGCGGTCCCGCGTTGCAGGTTGCCGGCTTGCACGGCGGGAGGCAGCGTCATGACTGGCGGGCGGTCTTCGTCCCAGGTCGGCACTTCGCGCTGGGTTTCCTCCAGCACCGTCTCGTCGACGAACACGTCGGGCGAAGGCTCCACTCCCGGCACCTGCCCTACTGCAGGCTGCACGACGACGGCTAAGGCGATGAGGGCGGCGGCCACGGGACGGATCACGGTCACTCCGGCTTTCATTCCATAGGCGGCAAAGCTGCGGGCGCCTTTGTCTGCGCCCCGCCCTGGCCTTCGTCCTGAGTAGCGAGGAAAATGATCTCGCCGACCAAATCCTCGACCGACTGGTAGTTGCGGGTCCGCGTCAGCGAGCCACCGGCCGCGATGGTCTGTTCGGCGCGGCCGGGTTCCAGCTTGATGTACTTTCCGCCCAGCAGCCCGTCCGAGGCGACGGAGGCCACGGTATCCTGCGGAAGCTGGACGCTGGGCAGGATGGTCATGAGGACGACGGCCTGATAGGTCTGCGGATCGAGCGACTGTCCGGCCACGGTGCCGACCTTGATGCCCGAAATACGGACATCCGCGCCATTATCCAATCCGCCGACCTTGGAGAACGTGGCGCTGACGCTGTACCCGCTGACCGACTTGATGTCCGCCGTCTTGTAGGCAAAGGCCAGGAACAGGCCGGCAACGACCAGCACCACGGCGCCCATGACGGTTTCGATGGGATTGCGACCCATGGTTATCCCCCCTTCTCGTCGTCGCCGAGCAGTGACGGCACGAGCGAATCGCCGGCGTCTTCCGCCTCTGCGTCGGCGCCGACGCGCCGTGCCTTGGCCTGCGCCACGATGCGGGCCAGGATGTCCTCGATCACAACGGAGTCCTGCGTGTATTCGATCACCCCGCCTGGCGGCAGCATGTCTTCATCCGCGCCGGGCTGAAGTTCGATGTACTTACCACCCAAAAGGCCGTCGGTTTCGATGATCGCCGACGAGTCTTCGGGCAGGAGATACTGACCGTTGATGCGCAGGCTGACGTGCGCGCGATAACGGTCGTCGAGGGTCTGCTCGACCACCCGACCGACCGGCAGCCCGGCCAGCCGCACCTGGGCCCCGACGATCAAGCCATCGGTCCGTTGAAAGACCGCCCGCAGGTCATAGCTATCGCTGCTGGCCGACTCCCGACCCGTGCCCGCCGCATTCAGCGCGAGCGCCAAGGCAAGGGCGCCAAGCACCCCGGCCCCAATAAGCGTCTCGCGCCGGGGGGTCATGTTACACCGGAGTCCACGGCTCGTAGTCGCCGGTGGCGCGGTCGCGCTGACCGCCGCGCTGGTCGTGGCCGGGCGGCAGATAGGCGTGAACGGTGCCGGTCAGGTTGGGCACATGCTCCTTCTGCCACGGGCGCTGCGACCGGGTGACGGGCGCCTCGGTGGTATAGTGCAGCCAGGCATGCCACTCCGGCGGCACCTTGGACGCTTCCAGAGCACCCTTGTACAGGACCGACCGCTTGGGCACGCCGCCCTGGGTGGCGGTCTTGGATTCGAAGTAGCGGTTGCCGAACTGGTCGGTGCCGACCTGACGGCCATGCAGCCACGTGGTGAACAGGGTCCCGAGTATCATGTGCGCTCCGTTACCGAAGAATCCCCCAAAAGGGATCAGTCCAGGGGCCGGAATATGGACCAAAGGCGGCGCCGCGTCCAGCCCGGCCACACCCCTGTTTGTCCCCCCGCATGGTATTACGACCACCCCCAGCATCCTCTGCCAATCGGCGTAGCCCGGATGCGTAAAATGCATTCCAAATGGCCCGCAAAAACCTGTTGCCGCACCCTCGGTCTGCGCATACGGTAGTGGCTATGAGCCCTGCCGCACACAATATATGGTCCTCCGCGACTCGCGATGGACTCAGGCACTGCGGGCGGCGAAGGGGTCTACGGGGGAACGGCAGCAAGATCGGCGGAACCACCGTCGCGGCGTGATTCAGCGCTCCGACTCGGGCGCTTCGGTTCGATTGAGCACCATCCACCTTTTGGCATAGTCAGGCGAGGGAATCGGGAACATGCAGGTCAAGCGTCTCTTTACGGAAGCCGGCTGCGACCCATACGCCGGGATCGCGTTCAAAAAGGCATCCAGCGAGATCCGCAACCCCGATGGATCGGTGGTCTTCCAGTCTTCCGACATCGAGGTTCCCGCCGCCTGGTCGCAGGTCGCCAGCGACGTCCTGGCGCAGAAATACTTCCGCCGCAAGGGCATCCCCGCCGCCAGCAAGGCGGTGGAGGAAAAGGGCGTTCCGGCGTGGCTGTGGCGTCACGAGCCGGACGAAGATGCCCTCGCCCAGATGCCCGAATCCGTCCGCTTCGGCGGCGAATCGTCGGCCAAGCAGGTGTTCGACCGTCTGGCCGGGACCTGGACCTATTGGGGCTGGAAGGGCGGCTACTTCGACACCGAGGAAGACGCCCGCACGTTCCTGGACGAAATGCGCGCCATGCTGGCTCTGCAGATGGGCGCCCCCAATTCCCCGCAGTGGTTCAACACCGGCCTGCACTGGGCCTATGGCATCGACGGCGGCGAGCAGGGCCACTACTACGTGGACCACGCGACCGGCGAGTTGACCCGCTCCACCTCGGCCTATGAACATCCGCAGCCCCACGCCTGCTTCATTCAGTCCATCCAGGACGATCTGGTGAACGAAGGCGGCATCATGGACCTGTGGGTCCGCGAGGCGCGCCTGTTCAAGTATGGGTCGGGCACCGGCACCAACTTCTCCAACCTGCGCGGCGAGAACGAGCCTCTGGCAGGCGGCGGCAAGTCCAGCGGGCTGATGAGCTTCCTCAAGATCGGCGACCGCGCCGCTGGGGCCATCAAGTCGGGCGGCACCACCCGCCGCGCCGCCAAGATGGTCATCGTCGATGTCGATCACCCCGACATCGAAGCCTTCATCAATTGGAAGATGGTCGAGGAGCAAAAGGTCGCCTCGCTGGTCGCCGGGTCCAAGGCGTGCAAGCAGGCCATGACCGCCGTCCTGGCCGCCTGCCGCGAGTGGGATGGGGCGGACGACGAAACCCGCTTCGACGCCACCGTCAACAAGGCGCTGCGCAAGGCCATCAAGGCCGCCCGCAAGGCGCATGTGCCGGAAAACTACGTCCAGCGGACCATCCAGTTCGCCAAGCAGGGCGTGCTGGACATCGACTTCCCGGTTTATGACACCGACTGGGATTCCGAGGCGTACCTGACCGTTTCCGGCCAGAATTCCAACAACTCGGTGCGCGTCACCAACGCCTTCCTCCAGGCGGTCAAGGCTGACACCGACTGGCAGCTCAAGGCCCGCACCAACGGCAAGAGCACGTCGATCCGCGCCCGCGCCCTGTGGGAAAAGAT
>JBAYSM010000271.1:0-3818 GCA_041676205.1 Rhodospirillaceae bacterium
GCCCGCCTGCCCGAGGGCGGGCCCTATCTGCTGCTCGCCAAAGCCTTTGCGCGGCCCGGCGGCGGGTGGCGGGCGGCGCGGACCTATCACAGCATCACCATTGGCTGCGACTTCGCCTTTGCCCGGCACATGGTCTATGCCGACGGGCTGGACCCCACCGCCCCCGGCGTGGCCGAGCCGGTCGGCGTCAGTTGCCGTCAGTGCCCGCGCCAGGACTGCGCCCAGCGCGCCCTACCAGCGCTGGAGGTGGACGCCGGGCACCGCGCAGGGTAGGATCGCGGCGGCAACGATCGGTAAACCAATGGGCGGGCCAACCGCCGAGAAACGAGGTTACGCATGGTGTCCGGGTCGGTCCTCGTGGTCGAGGACGAGCGCAGCATTGCCGAATCTCTTACCTTCCTGATGGAGCGGGCGGGCTTTGCCGTGCGCGTCGCCTATGATGGCCTATCGGCGCTGACGCTCATCCAGAACCAGCCGCCCGACCTCATTCTGCTCGACATCATGATGCCCGGCTGCGACGGCTTCGAAGTGGCCCGCACCGTGCGCGCCAACCCGGCGCTGTCGGCCACGCGCATCGTCATGATCACCGCCAAGGGCCAGGACATCGACCGCCGCAAGGGCCATGAACTCGGCGTGGATGACTACATCACCAAACCATTCTCAACCCGCGACGTGGTGGCGCGGGTCAAGGAGTTGCTTGGCGAGACCACGCCATGACGTCGGCCCAGGCGCTGCGCGAACGATCGGTCTTCCTGATCGTGGTCGGCGTCGTATTGCTGATGCCGCCGCTCATCCTGATCGCCGATCAAGCCGCCTTCATCTTCGGCATCCCGACGCTTTATGCCTATGTATTCGCCTGCTGGGCGGCACTGATCGCCGGCGGGGCATTGCTGGCGTCCCAATTGAGCCGCAGCGAGGGTACTCTCGACGCCCCGGCCGACGGCCGGGACTGAGGACGCGGCGTGGTCCCCTCCTGGGTCATCCTCGTCGTCTCGCTGACCTATGTCGGTACGCTGTTCGGCATTGCGTGGTGGGGCGACCGAAGGGCCGAGCAGGGTCGCAGTTTGGTCCGCAATCCCCTGGTCTATACCCTGTCCATCGCCGTCTATTGCACGTCCTGGACGTTCTACGGCGCGGTCGGGTCGGCGGCGTCGAACGGGCCGGAATTCCTGACCATCTACGTGGGACCGACCCTGATGTTCCTGGCGTGGTGGTTCATCCTGCGCAAGATCGTGCGCATCACCCGCGCCCACCGGATCACCTCCATCGCCGACTTCATCGCCTCGCGCTATGGCAAATCGACGCAGCTTTCGGTGTTGGTCACGCTGGTCGCCACCGCCGGGACCATGCCCTACATCGCCCTTCAGCTCAAAGCCGTGGCGCAGAGCTTCACGATCCTCGCCGGACCGGACGCCGCCGCCGCCCTGAACGCTCCGCTGCCCCAGGTGATCGCCGACACGGCATTTTGGGTGGCCCTGGCCATGGCCTTGTTCGGCATCCTGTTCGGCACCCGCCACATCGATGCCTCTGAGCATCACGAGGGCGTGGTGACGGCAGTCGCCTTCGAGTCCGTGGTCAAGCTTCTGGCTTTCCTTGCAGTGGGGGTGTTCGTCACATTCGGCATGTATGACGGTTTTGGCGACTTGTTCGAGCGCGCCCGCACCGCCGGGATCCCCGCCGAGACGTTCACGCTGGGGATGCCCGATGGACCGGGACGGTGGGTGTCCATGACCCTGTTGTCGATGTGCGCCATTCTGTGCCTGCCCCGCCAGTTTCAAATAACCTTCGTCGAGACGGTGGACGAACGCCACTTGTCCACCGCCGCATGGCTATTCCCGTTGTACTTGCTGGTCATCAGCCTCTTTGTGGTGCCGATAGCCGTCAGCGGCTTGATGGTCCTGCCATCCGGCGTCGATGCGGACAGCTTCGTTCTGACCGTGCCTCTCAGCCAGGGGCAGGAGGGGCTGGCCCTGATGGCCTTCGTCGGCGGTCTGAGCGCGGCGACCGGCATGGTCATCGTCGCCACGATTGCGTTGTCCACCATGGTCAGCAACGATCTTGTGATGCCTGCCCTGCTGCGCATCCGCTGGCTGCGCCTGACCGAACGCGGCGACCTGACCGGCCTGCTGCTGTTCATCCGCCGCGCGGCCATCGTCGCGGTGCTGTTCCTGGGCTATGTCTATTACCGCGCCACGGGCCAATCGGGGGCACTGGCCGCTATCGGCCTGACGTCGTTTGCCGCCGCCGCCCAGTTCGCCCCGGCCATGCTCGGCGGCCTGTTCTGGAAAGGCGCCACGCGCAGCGGCGCGGTTACTGGCTTGGCATTGGGGTTTGCCGCCTGGGGCTACACCATGTTGCTGCCGTCGATGGCCCGCTCGGGGTATCTGAGCATCGACGTGGTGCTCCACGGCCTGGGCGGCATCGGGTGGCTGCGGCCCGAGGCCTTGCTCGGCATGGACACCCTGGATCCGTTGAGCCACGCCCTGTTCTGGAGCTGGCTGCTCAACATCGGGGCGTTTGTCGGGGTTTCGCTGTTCGGCCGCCAGAGCCCCATGGAGCGGGTCCAGGCCACCGTGTTCGTGGACGTGTTCAAGCGCAGCGAGACGGCCGCCCCGCAGGTGTGGCGCCGCTCGGCCACGGTCAAGGACTTGTACGCACTGATCCAGCAGTTCCTGGGCCGCGCCACCGCCCACCGGGCCTTCCGTGCCTATGAAAAGGAGCATGGCGTCTCCCTGCCGCCCGGCCGCGAGGCGGATGCCGAGTTGCTCGCCATGACCGAGCGCCTGCTGGCCGGGTCCATCGGCGGCGCATCGGCCCGCGTCATGGTCGCCTCGGTCGCCAAGGGCGAGATGGTGTCGCTCGACGAAGTGCTGAAAATCCTGGAGGAAACCAGCCAGGTCATCGAATACAGCCAACGCCTCGAACAGAAATCGACCGAACTGGAGCAGACCACCGCCGAACTGCGCGAGGCCAACCGCCGCCTCAAGGAACTCGACCGCCTGAAGGACGAGTTCCTGTCGACCATTTCCCACGAACTGCGCACGCCGCTGACCTCCATCCGGTCATTCTCGGAAATCCTGGTCGATACGCCCAATCTGGAGGCCGAGCAGGCATCCCGGTTCCTCGGCATCATCGTGCGCGAGAGCGAGCGCCTGACCCGCCTGATCGACCAGTTGCTGGATCTGGCCCGTCTTCAGGCCGGCCATGGCGACTGGATCATGGAGCCGGTGGACCTCGACAAGACCCTGGAGGACGCGGCCGCCATCACCGCCGGGCTATTCGCCGACAAACAAGCCCGGCTAATCCTGCGGCTGCCGCCCCACCCCCATCCGGTGTTCGCCGACCGCGACCGCCTGATGCAGGTGTTCGTCAACCTGCTGTCCAACGCCGTAAAGTATGTGCCCGAAGACGGCACCGGCCGCGTCATGGTGTCGGCCCTGCCTTATGGTCCGACGTGGATGGTCACGATCTCCGACAATGGACTGGGCATCGCACGCGAGGACCGCGAGCGGGTGTTCGACCGTTTCGTCCAGGTGCCGCGCCCCGATGGCGCGCCGCCCGGCGGCACCGGCCTCGGCCTGCCCATTTCGCGCCAGATCGTCGAACATTTCGGCGGCCGCATCTGGGTCGAGGATGCCCCGACCGGCGGCGCCATGGTCTGCGTCACCCTGCCGGTGACTCGGCACGCCGCCACCCCGCCCCGTTCAGAAGCCTTGTGAGGAGACAGCCCCCATGTTCGCCCATTCCATTTCCCTGGACACCGCCAGCCGCATCGTTGACGAGGCCCTCGCCAAAGGCCGCGCCGAAGGGTTCCAGCC
>JBAYSM010000272.1:0-3816 GCA_041676205.1 Rhodospirillaceae bacterium
CCCCGCCCCACAGTTCGCGGAACGTGGGAATATCCGACAGCACCAAGGCACAGCCCGACAAGGCTGCCTCCAGCACCGCGAGGCCGAACGGCTCGTACCGCGCGGGCGAGGCGAATACCCCTGCCCGCGCCATCTGCCGGGCCATGGCCGGGGCGCTCAGGCGGCCCAAGGCCTGCACACCGGGAAGCAGGCGGTGCCCGCCATCCGGGGCCACGGCATCCCCGGCCACCGCCACCGGCCAGTCGATGCGCTCGGCCACCGTGCCCAGGAGCGCCAGATTCTTGGCCTCGTCCCACACCCGTCCGGCGGCCAGGACCATCGGGTCTTTGTCCGGGACGGCGGTGAAGTGGTCGGGGTTAAGACCGTTGGGCACCACCCGCGCCGCGCCGAGCGGCCCGTACAGCAGATTGAGATCTTCCAGGAATGCCCGTGTCGGGGCCGTCACCAGGGTCGCCGCGCGCAGGCCCCGTGTCACCGCCTGGGCGTAGGGCTGCCACTCAGCCGGAGCGTCGCAACCCTTGACCGCCCGCCACCACGACAGCACACACGAATGCGCCACCACCAGCACCGGGGCGCGCCACGGCAGCACGGCGTGCGAATACCCATTGAGATGAATGACATCGGGCTGCCACTCGCGCTCCAGGCCGAGCAGCCAGTCCCCCGCCGGGGCCATGTCGCCCGCCGCGCCATCCATCCACTCCAGGGCAAACGGCCCCTCGATCAGGGTGACGCCGCGCAACCGCGCCACTTCTCGGCGTTGGTCGGCGTCGGGCGGCGGCCCCATCACCGCCAGCACCACGGTAGTCCCGTGTCGCCCCAAACCGTCGGCCAGATCGACGGCGTAGCGCCAGACGCCCCCCACCGCGTCGGCGGTCATCAACACCGTGCGCGGCAAGCTCATTCGGCGGCCTCCCCTTCCAACTGCGCCAGGGGCAGCGGCCGTTCGTCCTGGATGTCGCTGAACCGATCGAACAGCGACAGATAGTGCTGCACCGCCCGCTCCCAGGCATGGTCATCGACCGGGCCGAACAGGCGGCGGTAATCGGGCGTACCGGGATAAGGGAACAGCGGCACCGGGTCGTTGGCCCAGATACCCAATGTTTTCATGGCTTCACGCCAGCGCGCCACATGGGCCGCATCGTCGGTCGGCACGGCGATCAGATTGGCCTGCACGAACGGCACCCGGCGGCGCGCATGGACGAGGCGCTGGGTCAACGTATTGGTGTCCATGCGGCAATCCTTGGCCAGCATGTCCCGCCCCTCGGCGGTCAGACTTTCCATGCCTGCCTCTATGGACACGCACCCGGCGTGGCCCAGCAGGTCCAGCATCTCGGGCTTCCATAGGTCGATGCGGGTCTGGACGCCGAACTTCAGTCCGCGCCCGACCAGGGCTTCGAGCAGGCGGCGGTCGGGCAGGAAAATCTCGTCGATAAAGTATAGATACTCCGCGCCCTGGCCCCGCAGGGTGTCGATCTCCAGCAGCAGTTCGCCCAGATCGCGGCGGCGGTAGCTGTCGCGGAAGTTCTCCTTGGCGCAGAACGAGCAGTGATAGGGGCACCCGCGCGAGGCCTCCACCTCCGCCCCCGGCCCCCACTCCGCCGGGTTGCCGTCGAAGCGGTGGTGGTGATGGCGATGACGCGCCACCCAGTCCTCGGGCCACAGCAGCGCGGGCAGGGTCGAAAATTTGGCGGCGGCAGGCGCCCCCTGCACCCGGCCGCGGCCATAGGCATCCCGCCATGCGATCGACGGCACGCGGTCGAGCGGTCCGCCCTCGGCCAGCGAGGCGACGATCTCCTCGCATTCGCCCATCACCACCACGTCCGCGCCCAGCTTCCGCAAAGCGGCGCGCGGGGTGGCCGAGCCATGCGGCCCGACCGCCACCAGCCGCCCGGCCTTGCCTTTCAGGGCGGCCAGCATGTCGCGCGGCACGCGGAGTTCGGGCTGGGCGCAGCGCCAGAACAGATAGGTCGGAGCCGTCGTCACCACGGTCATGTCCGGGCCGAACGCCTCGACCCGGCGCACCACGTCCTGACGGCCCAGCCCCTGAAGGGGGGCGTCGATAATCTCGGCTTCATGCCCGGCGCGGGTCAGCAGAGCCGCGCTATAGCCGAGTTCCAGCGGCAAATGAGGCTCGCGGCAGCCAAAGTAGATGCTGCCCTCGAACGTCCACGGCGGATTGACAAGGGACACCTTCATACCGCGATCCTCCGGGGTGGAGAAATCACCGCATCCGCGGCACCTGTCAGCCAGTCGCGCAACCGAGCCATGCCCTCGGCCGGTGCAACCTCAGGCCGCCACCCGGTCAAAGCCTGGAAAGCGCGCGTATCGCTGACATACCAGGGTTGATCGCCCGGCCGCCAATCGCTGAACGACACAGCAGCCGCTTGCCCGGTCAGCCGCCCGATCTCGTCCAGTGTATCGAGCAGCGATACCGCATTGCCCGGCCCGCCGCCGATGTTGAAGGCCTGCCCGCTCAGGCGGTCCATGTGCGTCTCGGCCAGCCGCCACGCGGCCACGGCATCATCGACGAACAGCACGTCGCGGACCTGCTTGCCGTTGCCGAACAGGGTGATCGGCCGCCCATTGAGGACGCTGATGAGAAAGTGCGCCACCCAGCCCTGATCCTCGGTTCCGAACTGGCGCGGGCCGTACAGGCAGCTCATGCGGAACACCACCGCCGGGATGCCGTAGATCCGCGCGTGGTCCAGCACGTATTGATCCGCCGCACCCTTGGAACAGCCGTAGGGGCTGTGCAGATCGAGCGGCTGGGTCTCGCCCACGCCATGCCGGTGCAGGGCCTGATCGACCGGCCGGAACGCCCGCTCGCCCTCCTCCACCGCCACGTCCGAAAGGGCGCCATAGACCTTGTTGGTGGACGCGAACACGAGGCGTGGCTTGGTCGTCCGCAGGCGCGCGGCCTCCAGCACGTTGAGGCTGCCGCCCAGATTGATGTCAAAGTCCAGGCGGGGGTCTGTAACAGAGGTTGTCACCGCTACCTGCGCGGCCAGATGGAACACCGTCTCGGCATCGGCGATCACGTCGCGCACCGCCCAGCGGTCGCGCACGTCTCCGCACACGGCCTCGATACGGTCGCCATGGCGGTCGCGCAGCCACGCGAGGTTATCCTCGACGCCCGGCCGCGACAGGGTATCGAAGATGCGGACCGTGCGCCCGTCGGCGGCCAGGGAGTCGGCCAGATTGGCGCCTAGAAACCCGGCGCCGCCGGTAATCAGCGTCACCGGCCGGTCATGGCGGACGAACGGCGCGCCATCGGCCATGGCCGCAACCCGGCGCACCTCGGGGATGCCGCCCTTGGCGAGCAATCGGCCGAGCAGCTTGGGCGACCCGTCGGTTCGGGTCAGCCCGAAGTGATAATGCCGTTCATCGACGTGAAACCCTTCCTGACTGGCAAGCGAGGGATGCAGGTCCTGCCACGCATACCAGTAGACCCGCTCTACCGGAGCGTCGAGCAGGTCCAGCAACACCTCGATCTGTCCGCGCTCATCGTGCCTCCAGGTGGAGTAGCCGCCCTCGGTGATCCAGATTTGGACGTCGCGCGCGGCAGCGGGCAGCACGGCGCGCACGTCCTCGACCTGATGAATCCAGGCGGCCTCGCCATGGGTCCAGGTGCCGGGAAAGCCGTGCAGGCTGATCGCGTCAATGTTCTCCAGCGCCCCGGCGTCACCGACCGTGCGGATCCAGTTGGGATCGGTCGGGCACATGCCGCCCAACACCGTCTTTTTACCGCGCTGGCGCATCCAGTAGGCGGCCTGGACGATCATGTCCGAGAACATCCGCCACTGGGGATCGAGCCGC
>JBAYSM010000273.1:0-3809 GCA_041676205.1 Rhodospirillaceae bacterium
ATTGTGCGGACCTCCGATAGCACTCTGGCCCGACCCATCGACGCCCCCTCTCTGGAAGACGTCTAGGATCGGTCAGATCACGTGCTACCTGCATCGGTCACATCATGTGTCACCGACACTTTTGGTATAAGGTCTTGTCCGAAAGGTCGTCATTCTAAACAATGGCGGCCTCAGCGGAAGTGTCGAGTGGAACCATGTTGCATACACTGACTGCCCTGCGCGGCATGATTTCCGCGCCTCACCACGCTGCGGCCCAAAGCGGCCTGGCTGTTCTGCGCGAGGGCGGAAATGCCATCGAAGCAATGGTCGCCGCCGCAGCGACCTGCGCCGTTGTCTATCCCCACATGAACGGCCTGGGAGGCGATGCGTTCTGGCTGGTGCATGAGCCGGGGCGTCCGCCGGTGTCCATTGATGGCAGCGGAGCGTCGGGCCGGGCCGTCAGCATGGACCTCTACCGCCGCCAGGGACTGGAGGACGTGCCGCGCATCGGGCCGCTGGCCGCCGCGACGGTGGCGGGCGCGGTATCGTCGTGGCAGTCGGCCTTGGAAATTTCGACCAGCCGATGGGGTGGGCATCTGACGCTCGACCGCCTGCTGGCCGATGCCATCGATTATGCTCGCTCAGGCACCGCCCAAAGCGCCTCGGTGCACCGGGTCCTTCAGCGGGAGAAACAGCGGCTGTGCGACGTTCCGGGGTTTGCCGCTCTGTTTCTGGACGACGGCGCGGTTCCGGCCATCGGGGCGCGGCGGACCAACCCCGCGCTGGCCGAGGTGCTGGCTGACCTCTCCCGCAACGGGTTGGATGATTTCTACCGTGGGGCCGTGGCGCGGAAAATCACGGCGGATCTCGCCGCCGTGGGTAGTCCCTTGGGCGGCGAGGACTTCGCCCGCCATCGCTCGATGCGCCGACGTCCCTTGTCGCTGACGCTGGTGGAAACGGCGGGCGGTGTGACGCTGTTCAATACGCCCCCCCCGACGCAGGGCCTTGCCGCGCTGATGGTCCTTGGCCTTGTCGAGCGGCAGGCCCCGGCGATGGCGGAGTCGTTCGAGCATATCCATGCCATCGTCGAGGCGACGAAGGTCGCCTTCAAGGTGCGCAACGCCCACATCGCCGATCCGCTGCACATGAACATTCACCCGACGACGTATGTGAACGATCATGTTCTCGACCGATTGGCGGGCGACATCGCACCACGCCGCGCCGCGCCGTGGCCCGCGCGCCTGGGAGCGGGGGATACCGTGTACATGGCCTGCGCCGACGCCGAAGGCCGCGTCGTCAGCTTCATCCAAAGCCTGTTCCACGGATTCGGGTCCGGCGTCGTGCTGCCGGAAACCGGGCTGGTGTGGCACAATCGCGCCAGCAGTTTCAGCATGGACCCGATGTCGGTCAACGCCCTGACGCCGGGCCGCAAGCCGGCCCATACCCTGGCCCCGGCGCTGGCCAAGTTCCGCGACGGGCGCGTCATGGCTTACGGCACCATGGGCGGTGACGGGCAACCGCAGACGCAGGCCGCCATCTTCACCCGCTACGCCCGCTTTGGCATGGGCCTCCAGGAAGCGATTACCGCACCCCGTTGGGTGCTCGGGAAGTCCTATGGCAACAGTAAGCCGCATGATCTCAAGATGGAGAGCCGATTCGACCCGGACGTTATCCATGCGCTGCAACGGGCCGGTCACGATATCAGCATCCTCGGTGCCTTCGAGGAAATCATGGGGCACGCCGGGGCGGTTGTCTGTCACCCCGATGGGACTCTTGAAGGGGCGGCCGACCCCCGCAGTGATGGCAGCGTGGCGGGATTTTGAAACTGAGGGACAGTCCGCTGGCGCGGACGGGCTGCCGCCCGAACCCGCCTGGAGCCCGCTCCAGACCTCCTTGATTTTTGAGAAAAAGAAGTGGGGTTCGGGGCAATCGGCCCCGAGAGGGTCTGGGCGCCAGCCCAGCCTTATGGTGATTCAGAAGCGAATACGCCTCAAACGAAAACCGGCGCCGCCCTTGGTCAGGCGGCGCCGGTTTGCGCGGGACTACGTGCAGAATTTAGCGAACGTAGAGATGGACCTCGTTGGAGGTGGCCGTGGGGCTGGCCATTCCCGACATGCGGATGCGGTCGCCGGGCAGGCCCATTTCGGTCAGCGACCGCATGACCTGTTCGGCATTGCGGCGCGAGGCGGTGACGCCCAGGGCGCGTTCGCCGACGTTGCCGCCAGCCGCCGACACGGCGACGAGGTCAAAGGTCGCGTTCGGGCGGCGCTCGATGGCGCGCGACACGGCCTGATACAGGGCCTGCTCGTAGGAGACGTTCGGCCGATCGAAGCGGATGATCACCAGCGGACGCTGCCCGGCCACGTTGGCAGCCGGCAGCAACGCCGCCGCCGGCGTAGCGGCCACCGACCGCATGGCCGCCTGATTACCCAGCGACGTGCCATAGAGCTGGCCGTTCTTGATGCCCAGGGCGAGGGTGTTGAGGTTGCCCCGCTCGTTGGCGACGTAGCTTTGCTGGCGAGCGATGTCCTGGCTGAGTTCGGACAGCAGGCGCTCGATCAGGACGGTGGACTGGTTGGCCTCGTCCTCCAGGATGCGAAGCTGCCGGTGGTCTTCCTCAACCGCGCCGGACAGGCCGTAAGCAGCCCGCACGGAATCCATCAAGTAGGCCGCCATCGCGCTGTCCGAGGCAACCTGGGTGGCCAGTTGGTTCATGGCCGCGATGTCGGTGTTGATGGCTTCCAACTGCTGCTGGGCCTGCGCCCAACGCTGATGCAGGACCGGGTTGCCGGGGGTGGTGCCGACCTGGAGTCGCGCGTTGATGACTGCGACGGTCTCATGATACCGCTGGCTGTCTTCGACAGTCTGATTGCGGATGGTCTGCAAGGCATTGTTGCGCAGCCGAATGGTTTCCTGAAGCTGGCCCAACTCGTTGCGGAACGTCGAAACCTTCTGCCCGACAAAAGTCCCCGTCGGCTGACCGGGCGTGACCATACCGGGTTCGAAGTTTGTGCTGCCCAGTGCGGGCGGCGGCCCGACCGTCGGGTCAGAGCTATACTCGGCCGACGACGCGGGGATGCTCATGGTCTGAGCTGGTTCGTCTCCTCCCAAAGAAGGGAAAAGCGCGTCGGAGGCAAAGGAGCAGCCGGACAATGCGAATGCAACGCCAAACCCTAGAAAGCGGCTTTTCGACAGCGCCATCGACCTACCTTTTGGTTTTCACAGACACCCCGCCGGGGTATCGGCTTGTTTGGAAAGGATTTGGCGGGACATCCCCCCCGCGCTTCGTATTCCGGGCGAGTGTACTGAAAGGCTTAGACCGGAACAAGCCGCATTTGCGCCACGGTTATGGGGTTTATGCGCACCGCCGTAGGTTTTAGTGCCAACAGGCTCTCAGAGGTGCTGTCGGGTAAAGTGCCGCGTCACTTTTTTGACGATCATGATTTTTTCGCTTGCAAAGGCGCGGCATGCCGCGTATTTCTCCGGGCCTCGACGGGGACGGCCCTTACAGACCGACCCGCCGGAAGCAAGAAATACCCTGTGCGCCCGTAGCTCAACTGGATAGAGCACCTGACTACGGATCAGGAGGTTAGGAGTTCGAATCTCTTCGGGCGCACCACTATAAGGGCTTGAAAGCTAATGGCTTTCGAGCCCTTTCCATTTGGGGCCGCTCGCTCACCCTATTCCCGGCACGCGTCACCATTTTTTGGTTCATCGCGGATTAGCGGGGAGATGGGCGGACAGCGGCACATTCTGACAAACTGGTAGTCGCCAAACTCCACAGACTGCCAGAGGGGGTGCCGTTGTCCGAGGGGGATGCTACGTCATGG
>JBAYSM010000274.1:0-3788 GCA_041676205.1 Rhodospirillaceae bacterium
AACTGCGCCTGCCCGCCGCGGTGATCGGCGGCGGCCTGACCGCCATCGACGCCGCCACCGAGGCGCTGGCCTACTATCCGGTGCAGGTCGAACGCTTCCTGGCCCGCCACGAAGCCCTGGTTGCCGAGCGTGGAGAGGCCGCCGTCCGTGCCCGCTGGACCGCCGAGGACACCGCCATTGCCGAGGAGTTCCTGGTCCACGGGCGCGCGGTGCGGGAGGAGCGTGCCGCCGCCGCGCGGGAAGGACGGGCGGCCCGTCTGCGTTCTTTGTGCGATGCCTGGGGCGGGGTGCGAGTGGTCTACCGGCGCGGCCTGATTGACAGCCCTGCCTATCGCAATAACCCCGAGGAAGTGCACAAGGCCCTGGAGGAAGGCATCACCTTCACCGAACACCGCGCCCCGCAGCGCATCGAGGTGGACCGCTGGGGCCACGCCGCCGTGCTGTGGGTCGTCTCGGCCGAGGGGGTGGCGGAGGCCATTCCCGCCCGCACCGTCATCATCGCCGCCGGGACGGTGCCTAATGTGACCATTGCCCGCGAACAGCCCGGCATCGCCCTGGATCACGGGTTCTTTCAGGCGGTCGATGAGACGGGTGCGCCGGTGCGGCCCGAACGCTCGCCCAAGCCCGCCGAGGTCCAGGTCCTGCGCACCGTGCGGCCGGACGGCGGGGCGGTCAGCTTCTTTGGCGACCAGCATCCGGGCTTTGCGGGCAGCGTGGTGTCGGCCATGGCCTCGGCCAAGCGCGGCGCGCCGGTAATCTCGCGCCTGCTGGCTGCCCAACCGCCGCGTCGGGTGCCGGGGCCAACCCTGATCGGGCGGCTGAACGACGTGCTGCGGCCGACCGTGGTGGAGGTTAATCGCCTCGCCCCGGCCATTGTCGAGGTGGTGGTGCGTGCTCCCCTGGCCGCCCGCATGTTCGAACCGGGCCAGTTCTACCGCCTGCAAAACTTCGAGGCCCACGCCGCGCGTAGCGGCGGCACCACCCTGGCCATGGAGGGCCTCGCCCTGACCGGGGCGTGGACCGACATCGCGGCCGGGCATGTCGGCCTGATCGTGCTGGAAATGGGTGGGTCGTCGGACCTCTGTGCCCTGTTGCAGCCGGGCGAGCCGGTGGTACTGATGGGACCGACCGGCGCGCCGACCGAGATCGTGGCCGATCAAACTGTGCTGCTGGTCGGCGGCGGGCTGGGCAACGCCGTGCTGTTTTCCATCGGCCCGGCGTTGCGCGAGGTCGGCTCAAAGGTGCTGTACTTCGCCGGGTATCGTGGCGTGAACGGACGCTTCAAGGTGGAGGACATCGAGGCCGCCGCCGATGTCGTGGTGTGGTGCTGTGACGAGGCGCCGGGATTCGTTCCGGGACGGCCGCAGGACCGGGCCTTCGTCGGCACCATCATTGACGCCATGGCGGCCTATGGCCGGGGGGACGTCGGGCCGGTGAACCTGCCGCTGGCCGACGTCGATCGCCTGATCGTCATCGGCTCGGACGGCATGATGCGCGCGGTCGGGGCGGCCCGCCATGGGGTGCTGGCGCCGTTCCTCAAGGATGAGGTGACGGGTGTCGCCTCGATCAACAGCCCCATGCAGTGCATGATGAAGGAAATTTGCGCCCAGTGCCTTCAGCCGCAACGCGACCCGGCAACCGGCGAGACGCGGGTGGTCTTCACCTGCTCCAACCAGGACCAACCGCTGGACGCCGTGGACTTTGCTGCCCTGCGCGAGCGGCTGTCCCAGAACGGCCTGCCGGAAAAGCAGACCGTTTCCTGGACGGACCGGGCGTTAAGGGCGCTCGGCCACCGCTAGGTTATTAAGGTGGCATATCGTTGAAACCAGGCTGCAGATCGGTCCCGGCAATCTGCGACAGGTCGGTGTCAATGAGTCTGGCGATCTGGTAGCTGTTCGACCCCTGGGTGCCACCGGCGTAGTTGGTCTTGAAATCATTGCTGTTGCCGGTTGTGTACCAGATTTCCACATCGTTGCCGTTTTGCACCGCCGCGAACCCGCCGTTCCTGTCGCTGAAGGCGCGGGCGTCGTCCACGACGTCCCCGAATTCATCTATTTCGATGTAACGGGTGTAGGCATAGCCATCATAGTCCCAGGCGTCGAAAACGAATTGCTCCTCGTGGGCGTCGTTCAAGAACGACTCAGTGAAGGACATCGAATCGCCAGCTTTCCAACCATAGATCGTGTCTGTCCCACATTCAGCAACCGATTCTACATTTTCGAACGAGAAACTGACTTCGCCGGTTTCAAGGCCCAGGGTCCCATGCAGGACGTCGTTGCCGGCACCGCCCCGCAGCATGCCCCCGCCTGATCCCGCGTACAAAACGTCATCGCCGTCGCCGCCTTCGATCCAGTCGTTGCCGCCACCACCGATGATCGTGTTGTTTCCTGCATCGCCAATGAGGCGGTCGCTGTAGTCGCTGCCGACGATGTTCTGGAAGTTGCTGATCTCGACAGACCAAGCATCAGTGCTCAGAACCCCGTATGGGAGTACAACTTCGGCAGCCATCTCGAGGCCGCTCAAATCGAGGGTATTGATCCCGGCGCCGCCGTCGAAATGCGGATAAGTGTAGGTGTCCAGCACGGGGTCGTAGCCGCTAGCGGTATCAACCACGGAAATAGTATCGTCCCCATCGCCTGCATGGACGTAGAGAGTGCCGCCGGAGTTGATGGTAATCCGATCGTTTCCGCTGGACCCCAAAATGGTCTGGGAGGCAGAACTGTTCCATGTCCCGTCGATCGTAACCTGGGACGTACCGCGATCTTCGAATGTCCAGGCCGAGAGGTCAATATCGGTGTCATCGGAATTGTAAACATACAGATTCTGGGAGCTGCTTGAGTACACGATGTTCAGGCTGGTGCCCCAGTTGCTGCTGATGGTGAAGGCGCCATCGCCCTGCAGCTTGACTTCCTCGATGTTGAGCAGCGTGGGCATCGACAAGTATTCCCGGCCGCTGTTGATGGTGATCGTGTCCCATCCGGCGCCGCCGTCGAGCGTGTGCCAAGAGGCCGAACTGGCAAAGGGATCGAGGACGAACTCGTCGTCCCCGTCACCGCCAAGAATGATCAGGCCGTTGGCGTTGTCTTCGAGGAAGAAGATGTCGTTGCCCGCGCCGCCGTCGATGGTGTCACCACTGGCCAGACCGAACTGCCCGGCGGTCCACACAGTGATGACATCATTGCCGCTGGTGGTGTCGAGGCTGCTCATCAGGTTTTCCAGCAGTCCCTGGTCTGGACTCCAGGCTTTCTCGATGGCCCCCCCCGTTCCGGCGAACTGCGCCACGATGGTTGCCCTGATGTCGGCGCCATTGGTGATGACGAGATTATTGCCGTCGCGGCGCAGGAACACGCCAATGCCCTCGGACAGAGCGCCGACGTCGATGGTGTCGATGCCGCCGCTATCGGTGATCGTGTCGTGACCCAATCCCAAGACATAAACGTCGTTGCCGTCGCCGCCATGCAACTGGTTGTTACCCTCGCCGCCTACGAGGGTGTCGTTGCCAGCGCCGCTATGGATGATGTCGTCGCCCGCCCCGCCGTAGATCGTGTCGTTGCCGCTGCCGGTATAGATTGTGTTGTTGCCGGCGTCGCCCATCACCGTCCAATGAAGGGTGCTTTCGTGCTGGTCAAACACCGTCGTACCCACGGCGTGCCCCGTCCGCGTGGTCACTGGCGGCTGCGGCACCGGGTTAGGCGGCACCGGGTCAGGCAGCGGCTGGGGTGGCGGCGGCAGCGGCGGAGCCTGGATAGGCTCTACCGGTCCAGGAAGCGGCGGCGGCGGAGGCGGAG
>JBAYSM010000275.1:0-3741 GCA_041676205.1 Rhodospirillaceae bacterium
ACCGTGGCCGAAGTCACCCATTACATCGCCACCGGCCAGCGTCTGGGCCGCGCGCGACCAAAGGGCGACACCACGACCAAATTGGACGTGACCGGGGCAGGGGAGGATTGACCAGGGGTGTGGGGAAGTAAAGTGAAGTGGGAATCACAGAGGACACAGAGGAAGGCACAGAGTTCATAGAGAGCGCGGGGCCATGGCGCCGCAGGCGATAAGTACCCTATAGGGTACTGATGCGCTGCGCGCGGCACCTGCACCGAAACCTCTGTGACTCCTCTGTGCTCTCTGTGTCCTCTGTGTTTCCCCGCTTTACTTGTCCATTTCCGCCGCGCCGGTAGTTTCAAAGCTCTTAAGACCGCACCTTGTCCTCGATGGCGTCCCAGATGCCCGCTTCCAGGCTGGAGCCGTCGAAGCGGCCGATTTCCTGGAGGCCGGTGGGGCTGGTGACGTTGATTTCGGTCAGGTAGTCGCCGATCACGTCGATGCCCACGAACAACAGGCCGCGCCGCTTCAGTTCCGGGCCGATGATGGCGCAGATTTCGCGGTCGCGGTCGGTCAGAATAGACTTTTCCGGGCGGCCGCCGACGTGCATGTTCGAGCGGGCTTCGCCTTCGGCCGGGACGCGGTTGATGGCCCCGGCAGGGACGCCGTCGATGAGGATGATGCGCTTGTCGCCCTGCCGCACTTCGGGCAGATACCGCTGCACGATCAGGGGTTCGCGCGACCGCTGGGTGAACAGCTCGATCAGCGCGCCGAGGTTCTCGTCGCCCGGTTTGATATGGAACACTCCGGCCCCGCCGTTGCCGAACAGCGGCTTGACGATGATGTCCTGGTGCTCGGCGCGGAATTCCTTGATCAGCGCCACGTCCGATGAAATCAGGGTCGGCGGCATCACCCCGTCGAAGTGGGTGACAAACAGCTTTTCGGGTGCGTTGCGCACTTCGGCCGGGTTGTTGACCACCAAGGTCTTGGGGTGGATGTGGTCGAGGATGTGCGTCGCGGTAATGTAGGCCATGTCGAACGGCGGGTCCTGGCGCATCAGCACCACGTCCACGTTGGCCAGTTCGATGTCTTCCCACGCGCCCAGTGTGAAGTGGGCGCCCTTTTCGCGTTTGACTGACAGGCTGCGCGCCTTGGCCGTCACCACGCCGTCGCGGAACGACAGGTGCATGGGCAGGTAATGCCACAGCCGATGGCCGCGCGCCTGGGCTTCCAGAGCCAGGGCGAAGGTCGAATCGGCGTTGATGTCCACCGTTTCGATGGGGTCCATCTGGATGGCGACGTCGAGGCTCATGCGTGGGCGCTCCTTAGTTAAGCCGGTGCCGCAACTCGTGCAGCACGTCCTCGATACGGTCGCGGTCGGTGCCGGGCGGGGCCAATGTCAGATAGGTATCCAGGTGATCGAGCGCCCGTTCCAAATCGCCCAGGCGCATGTGCATCAGTCCGGCCTCGCGCCACAGGCGGTGGTCGGTCGGGGCGACCAGCAGCATCTGTTCGACGGTTTCCAGGGCGCGGTCGAACCGTCCGGCCTCCAGATGGCGCAGCTTCACGATGTTGTGCAGGCGGACCAGGATCTCGCGGTTGCCGACGGCCGTGTAGAACTCCGGTGTCAGTTCCGCCGCTGGCCCGGACAGGGCCTTAAGCAAGGCGCGCAGGTCGGCCACGCCCATGATTTGCCCGTCGTGGAACGGATCGATGATGACGCGGTCGCCGCCGTCGTTGTCCAGACGGATGAGGAAATGGCCGGGAAAGTTCAGCCCCTCGGCGGACCAGCCCTGGCTGCGCGCGGCGTAGAGGTACAGAATTCCCAGGCTGACCGGCAGCCCGCGCCGACGGTCGATCACCCGCATCATGTCGGCGTTCTGCGGGTCCTCGTAGCTTTCAGCATCGCCGGTGTAGCGCCAGTGCTCGGCCATGACGGCGCGCAGCAGCCCGGCCCGGTCGGCGGCGGTATCGTTATCGGCAGCGGCGGCGGCGTCGCGCAGGCTGTCGGCGATGGCGCGCAGATGCTCGCGGTACGGCTCCAGCGATTTGCCGGGGTGGGTGCAGGACGCCAGGACCAGCGCGGCATCGGCCAGGCAGATGTCCTCGTCGGGGCGTTCGGCCAGTGAGGCCAAGGCGGTGCGGAGGGGGGAAGGCAAGGTGGTGGCGATGGTGGTGGTCACAGGGCTGACGCTCACAGGGCCTCCCCACGCGGGCCAACCCGCGCCGGATCAGTCTTCAGGCGCACGTGGCTGACCACGCGGCGCACGTAATCTGTGTTGCGAGCCCAAGACAGCACCCGATCCAGCTCCGTTTGGTTCTGGGCGACGCCCATGACATAGACGGTCCGCTCGACCACGTCCACGGCATAGTTTATCGACTTGATCTCAGAGTCAAACAGCAGCGTGCGGGACAATTCGCTGGAGATCAGGGCATCGCGCGTGCGATCACCCAGGCCCCGGTCGGGATTGACCCGCAGTTCGTTAATGACTTGGACAACCCCGTCGGCCTGCCATGCCAGCCGCACGGCGGCATCAACCAGCGCCGTATCGTCCAGTGCTCCGGTCAGCAGAACGCGGCGTTCAAGAACGGTCAGGTTGACGCCGGTCAGCAGGCGAGTGTCATGTTCCAGCCAATTCTTGGCGATGGTCGCGCGAATAACGGTGTCGCGGGTGGCCCCGTCAAGGCCGCGCTCCTCCTGTGCGGCGGTGGCCGCCACGGCACCGGCTGTGGTGGCCACCCCGATCGGCGTGCACGCCGCCGCCAGCACGAGGCAGGCAGCGGTCAGTGGGCCAATCAGGTGTGCGATGCGTCGTCTCATTCCCTCACCATAACGGCTTCGCCAACGGTTTCCAGACCTAAGCTTCGGGCCGCCATGCGTCGGGCAGATGATGCGGCCGCCCGGTCCCCGGCACGGCCACCACGTCAAAGCGCAGGGACCGCTCGGCGTGGCGGGGGTTCATCTGCAACCACGCCTCGGCTCCACGGGCGATGCGGGCGCGTTGGGCCGTGGTGAGGGATTCCAGGGCTTCCTCCACGGTGGGGCGGGCCTTGACCTCGATGAAGGCCACGACGTCGCCGCGCCGGGCGATCAGGTCGACCTCTCCCGCGCCGCTGCCGCGTCCGCTGGTGAAGCGCCGCCCGAGGATGGACCATCCCAGGAACCGCAGGTACAACGCCGCCACGGTTTCGGCCCGGCGGCCGCGCTGTTCGGCGGCGCGGCGATCGTCAGGGTTGGTCGCTGCCGTCATCGCCGGCCTCCCCATCGCTGAGGTCCAGGGCGCGGGCATAGACCTCCCGCTTCTTGAGGCCGGTGGCGGCGGACACCGTGGCGGCGGCATCGCGCACCGACTGGTGGCGCAGGGCGGCGCGCAGCATAGCGTCGAGGTCCGGGCCGGTTTGCTCGTCGCCGCCCGATCCGGGCGGGCCGATGACCACCACGGCCTCGCCTTTGGGCGCGCCGTGTTGGGCATAGTGGGCGGCCAGCACGTCGAGCGGGGCACGGCGCACTTCCTCGTGCATTTTGGTCAGTTCACGGCATACCGCCGCCGGGCGCGGGCCGAACACCTCGGCCATGGTTTTAAGGCTTTCGGGCAGGCGGTGGGTGGCCTCGTAGAAGACCAGCGTGGCCGGGACGGCGACCAGTTCTGCCATGGTGTCCTTGCGGGCCTTGGCCTTTTGGGGCGGGAACCCGGCGAACAGAAAACGGTCGGTCGGCAGCCCGGCGACCACCAAAGCGGACAGCAAGGCCGACGCTCCGGG
>JBAYSM010000276.1:0-3713 GCA_041676205.1 Rhodospirillaceae bacterium
ATGCGCTGGGCCGATAATCCGGCCCGCTGGGTGCGGCCGCTGCACTCCATCCTGTGCCTGTTCGACGGGGCCGTGGTGCCGGTGACGTTCGCCCGCGTGACGGCCGGAAACACCACGCGCGGCCACCGCTTCCTGGCTCCGGCCGAGATCACCGTGACGGATTTCGCCGATTATCAGGCCAAGCTGCGCGCCGCCAAGGTGCTGATCGACCCGATGGAACGGGCCGAGATCATCCGCTCGGGCGCGCTGGACCTGTGCCGGGGCGAGGGGCTGGACCTCAAGGCCGACGACGGCCTGCTGCGCGAAGTCGCCGGTCTGGTCGAATGCCCGGTGGTGCTGATGGGCCGCATCGACGATGCCTTCATGGACGTCCCGGCCGAGGTGCTGACCACCTCCATGCGCAGCCACCAGAAGTATTTCTCGGTGCTGACCGAGGGGGCGAAGCTGGCTCCGCGCTTTGTCGTGGTGTCGAACATGGAGGCCGACGACGGCGGCAAGGCCATCGTCGCGGGCAACGAGCGCGTCCTGCGCGCCCGCCTGTCCGACGCCAAGTTCTTCTGGGACCAGGACCGCAAGGTGCGCCTGGAAAGCCGCGTCGAAAAGCTCAAGGACCGGGTGTTTTATGAGGGCCTGGGTTCACTGTACGAGAAAGTGTATAGAGTTAAAGAGCTTGCAGTTGATTTAGCTGAATACACTGGTGCGGCTCAGGACAAAGTCAGCCGGGCTGCGCTGCTTGCGAAGGCCGACTTGTCAACGGGAATGGTGGGTGAGTTCCCGGAGCTGCAAGGCGTTATGGGGCGCTATTATGCTTTGCATGATGGTGACATACAGGAAGTAGCCGATGCTGTGGCGGAGCATTATAGTCCCTTAGGGCCATCGGATATTTGTCCGGCGGCGCCAGTTTCTGTTTCTGTCGCATTGGCTGATAAAGTTGACAGTCTCGTTGGCTTTTGGAGCATTGGCGAAAAGCCGACTGGCTCAAAGGATCCCTTTGCCTTGCGCCGCGCCGCTCTCGGCGTGATCCGGCTGATTATTGAGAACGGTCTACGACTGAATCTTCTTCACGTTTTCGATACGCAGCTCGTTGTTTACCGGGATCAGTATGTGCGGCGAGCGTTAACGAAAACGCGTCAACAGATACAGGATACGCTAAAGGGCGACGCACCAGTAAATCAAGCTTCTTTCGGAACCGATGCGGCCCCGGAAAAGGTGTCGCGAGATGGTATCCATTTCCACTACGAAGCCTCTTTCGACCTCCTGTCCTTCTTCGCCGACCGCCTCAAGGTCCATCTGCGCGAGCAGGGCGTGCGCCATGACCTCGTGTCCGCCGTGTTCGAACTGGGCGGCGAGGACGACCTTGTCCGCCTGCTGGCCCGCGTCGATGCCCTGACCAAGTTCCTGGACAGCGACGATGGCGCCAACCTGCTGGTGGCCTATCGCCGCGCCGCCAACATCGTGCGCATCGAGGAAAAGAAGGACGGCTGTTCCTTTGCTGACCCGGTTGCCGAGTCGGACCTGGAGCAGGACGAGGAAAAGGCCGTGGCCGCCACCCTGGCCGCTGTCGAAGCCGACGTCAAAGCCGCGCTCGCCACCGAAGATTTCGCCGCCGCCATGTCCGCGCTGGCGCGGCTGCGGGGGCCGGTGGATGCGTTCTTTGATCGTGTTACCGTGAATGCCGATGATGCGCGCCTGCGGGTCAACCGCCTGCGCCTGCTGTCGGCCATCGGCCGGGCCATGGGTGGCTTGGCTGATTTCTCCAAGGTTGAGGGCTGAGATGCCAAACGGAGGACGTGAGTAATGTCGCAGGTCAAGACCAAGTGGGTGTACACCTTCGGTGACGGCACGGCCGAGGGGCGGTCGGAGATGAAGAACCTGCTGGGCGGCAAGGGGGCCAATCTGGCGGAAATGTCCAATATCGGCATTCCCGTCCCGCCCGGCTTCACCATCACGACCGAGGTCTGCACCTACTTCTACGACCACGGCAAGCAGTACCCCTCCGACTTGGCCGCCCAGATCGACGCCGGGATCGCCCATATCGAGGCGATCATGGGCAAGCGGTTTGGCGATGCGTCCAACCCGTTGCTGGTGTCGGTCCGATCGGGCGCGCGGGCGTCGATGCCGGGCATGATGGACACCGTTCTCAACCTCGGTCTGAACGATACGACGGTCGAGGGGCTGATTGCCTCGTCCGGCGACGCGCGGTTTGCCTATGACAGCTACCGCCGCTTCATTCAGATGTACTCGAACGTGGTGCTGGACATCGACCATCACCACTTCGAGGACCTGCTCGAAGAACTCAAGGCCGACCGGGGTCATTCCCTGGACACCGACCTTGCCGCCGATGACTGGAAGGCGCTGGTCGTCTCCTACAAGGCCAAGGTCGCCAAGGAACTCGGCCAGCCTTTCCCCGAAGACCCGCGCGACCAGCTTCAGGGCGCTATCGGTGCGGTGTTCGGAAGCTGGATGAACCAGCGCGCCATCACCTATCGCCGCCTGCACGACATTCCGGCCAACTGGGGCACGGCGGTCAATGTTCAGGCGATGGTGTTCGGTAACATGGGCGACGACTGCGCCACGGGGGTTGCCTTCACCCGCGATCCGTCCACGGGCGAGAACATTTTCTACGGCGAATATCTGGTCAATGCCCAGGGCGAGGACGTGGTGGCGGGCATCCGCACCCCGCAGAGCCTGACCATCGCGGGCCGCGAGAAGAACCACTCAAGCCTGCCGTCCATGGAAGAGGTGATGCCCGCGACGTTCAAGGAACTGGACGCCATCCGGCACCGCCTTGAGGCGCACTACAAGGACATGCAGGACATCGAGTTCACCATCGAGTCCGCCAAGCTGTGGATGCTCCAGACCCGCACCGGCAAGCGGACCTCGGCGGCATCGCTCAAGATCGCCATCGACATGGCGCGCGAAGGCCTGATTTCCGAGGACCAGGCCGTGCTGCGCATCGACCCCGCGCAGCTTGACCAGCTTCTGCACCCCATGCTCGACCCCGATGCCCCGCGCGACATCATCGCCACCGGCCTACCCGCGTCGCCGGGGGCGGCATCGGGCAAGGTCGTGTTCTCGGCCGAGGACGCCGAGGAATGGGCGGCGCGCGGCGAGGCCGTGGTCCTGGTCCGCGTCGAAACCAGCCCCGAGGACATCGGCGGCATGCACGTCGCCCAGGGTATCCTGACCACCCGTGGCGGCATGACCAGCCACGCCGCCGTGGTGGCGCGCGGCATGGGCCGCCCCTGCGTGGCCGGTGCCGGAACGATCAAGATCGACTATGCCGCCAAGACCCTGACGGTGGCCGGGGAAGTGGTCCGCGAGGGCGAGATCATCACACTGGACGGTGCCGCCGGGCACGTCATCAAGGGCGAGGTCCCGACCGTGCAACCCGAACTGACCGGCGACTTCGCCGATCTGATGCAGTGGGCTGACCGCGCCCGCGTCCTCAAGGTCCGCACCAACGCCGAAACCCCGCTCGACGCCCGCACCGCCCGCAAGTTCGGGGCCGAGGGCATCGGCCTGTGCCGCACCGAGCACATGTTCTTTGACCCGCAGCGCATCATCCACATGCGCGAAATGATCGTGGCCGGGGACGAGGACGGTCGCCGCAGGGCGCTCGCCAAGCGGCTGCCGTATCAGCGTGCGGACGTCGTGGACATGTTCACCATCATGCAGGGGCTGCCGGTGACGGTGCGCCTGCTCGACCCGCC
>JBAYSM010000277.1:0-3655 GCA_041676205.1 Rhodospirillaceae bacterium
CCAGCGGGTGCGTGCCACGTCGTCCAGGCGATTTCCCTCGCGGCCGATGTAGTGGGTTTCCGAAACCTTGGGCGCGTTGAACTTGGTGTTGAACGGCCAGTCGTGGCAGCTCATGCACTGGTTTGTCTTGAGGTCGATCTCGTACTTGTCGATCCGGTGCGGAATGAGCGGCGGCTGCTGACGGTAAGCGCGCGCGAACGGGCGGCCTTCCTCGACACCGTGGATTTCCGGGCGGGGGTCGAGTTCATTGACCTCGGCGCCGCGCAGGGTCTGGATGTCGTTGGCGGTGGCAGGCCCGCTCAGTCCAACCATGAAGGTCAAAAGGACGGCCCAGGCGACGGCGGCCATGATCTTGGTGAGCTTGCGCATCTCAGGGACTCCCATGAGCGTGAGGAACGGAGGAGCGGTCGAAACGGTGGGTAAACGCGAACACGTCGCGGTGACAGACATCGATGCAGCGCCCACAGTTGGTGCAATCGCCCGACATGACGATCGGGCTGTCCCCGTCGGCGCCCTTGAGGGCAGGGGTCAGGACATGCGGCTCCGGGCAGACGTGATAGCAGGCTTGGCAGTTGTCGCAGGCGGCGCGGTCGCGGGCCGAAACCCGCGTCAGGCTCGCCTTGCCGATCAGTCCGTAGGTTGCACCCATCGGGCACAGGTGGCTGCACCAGCCGCGATTGGCGATGAAGATGTCGAACAGCACCACGCCGACGATCAGCATCCAGGCCAACGACCCGGCCAGGAAGATGCCAAACACCAATTCGCGGTGCAGCAGGGTGACGGGGTTCAGGGCTTCCCAGGCAATGACGCCGGTCAGGGCGGAAATGCCCAGCACGGTGCCCAGCAACCACCACCGCGCACTGCGTGGGATCGGCAGGTTGCCCTTGATGTCCAGGTGGACGCGGGCCGTGTGGGCGCCGTCTGTCAGCAGATTGATCGGACAGACCCACGAACAGAACGACCGTCCGCCGACCACCATGTAAAGCACGACCAGCAGCCCGACACCGATCCAGGCAGTGGTCGCCACGGTGTGCCCAGCCGATAGCGATTGCAGGAAGATCAGCGGGTCGGTGAACGGCACGGTGTCGAACAGCATGCTCGACGCAAGGGTGCCCTTGAGCACCCACAGGCCGAGGAACGGGCCGATAAGGAACAGGCCAAGGACGCCAAGCTGGCTGGCCCGACGCAGGAGCAGCCACTTATGGGCAGCCAGCCGCCCCTTGACCGATACGGCCAGGGCAGCGGGATGCTTGCGGGAGACGGGGTTGGGCGCGGTCATGGCTTGAAGCCCTTCAGTCCGCCGGTCGAGGGATCGCGGGTCGGCAGCGTCATGGTGTCCGGAATGAGTGACTCCCCAGCCCGGCGCTTTTCTTCCCAGCCCAGGCGGTAGTGTTCGCTCGACGGTGCACTGGCAAGGTCGCGCGGTAGAACCTTGATGGCCGCCGCGCCGGGCAGGACGCAGGACTTCTCGCACTTGCCGCAGCCGGTGCAGCGGTCGGCGATGACGAACGGCTCGAAAATGGCGTGCGCGCCGGTGCGGGTGTTGGGCGTGCTGACCAGCGTGATGGCCTCGTCGATCAGCGGGCAGACGCGGTAACACACGTCGCAGCGCAGGCCGAGCAGGTTCAGGCACGTCTCGCGCCCGATCAGCACGGCAACGCCCATGTCGGCCTTGGTGATATCGGTCAGCCCATGGTCCAGCGCGCCGGTCGGACAGGCGACGACGCAGGGAATGTCCTCGCACATCTCGCACGGAATTTCGCGGGCGGTGAAATAGGGCGTGCCGACCTGGGCCGGGCCGCCCATGCCCGCCAGTTTCAGGGTGTCATAGGGGCAGTCGCGGACGCACAGCCCGCACCGCGAACAAGCAGCCAGGAAGGCGGCCTCGTCGGGCAACGCGCCGGGCGGCCGCAACGCGGTGGCGGCGCGGGCTTCCTTCTGCGCCCCAGAGAGGGCGCCTAGTCCGAGTGCGAACACGCATGCCGCGCCGCACGCCTTGGCCGTGCCGGTCAACACGGCCCGTCGGCTGGGAGATTTCGAGGGTGTATCGTTCATGGCTCCGCTCCCCTCTGGAGAGGGGCGGGCGGCGGGATGGTCCGCCGCCCGTCAATTAGGCTCAGGCTTTTTCGACCTTGCAGACCGACTTCTTGAAGTCCGTTTCCTTGGAAATCGGGCAGGTGGCGTCAAGGACCAGCTTGTTGACCAACTGGCTTTCGTCGAAGAACGGCATGAACACCATGCCGCGCGGCGGCTTGTTGCGGCCCCGTGTCTCCACGGTGGTCAGAACCTCGCCCCGGCTGTTGGACACCTTGACCGTCTGGCCGCGCCGCAGGTCGCGGTCGCGGGCATCGAGCGGGTGCATGAACACCACGGCGTTGGGGAACGACTTGTGCAGTTCCGGCACGCGTCGGGTCATCGACCCGGTGTGCCAATGCTCCAGCACGCGGCCCGTGACCAGCCACAGGTCGTGGACCTTGTCGGGGCTTTCGGCCGGCGGCTCGTAGGGCAGGGCGAAAATGACCGCCTTGTTGTCCTTGTGGCCGTAGAAGCTGACGCCTTCACCCGCCTTGACGTAGGGGTCGTACCCTTCGCGGAAGCGCCACAGGGTTTCCTTGTCGTCCACCACCGGCCAGCGCAGGCCGCGAGCCTTGTGGTAGTAGTCGAACGGCGCGAGGTCATGGGCCTTGCCGCGTCCGAAGGCGGCGTACTCCTCGAACAGCCCCTTGTGGACGTAGAAGCCGAAGTGGCGGCTTTCGTCGTTGAGCTGGCCCTCTGGCAGGTCGGACAGCGGATACTTGTTGACCTGACCGTTGGCGAACAGCACATCGAACATGGTCTTGCCGCGCAGTCCGGGAGCCTTGGCGAGCAAGTCCTCGGGCCAGACTTCTTCCATCTTGAACCGCTTCGAGAACTCCATGACCTGCCACACGTCCGACCGCGCCTCGCCCGGCGGCGGCACCTGCTGGCGCCAGAACTGGGTGCGGCGTTCGGCGTTGCCATAGGCGCCTTCCTTTTCCGCCCACATGGCGGTGGGCAGGATGAGGTCGGCGGACAGCGCGGTCACGGTGGGGTAGGGGTCGGACACCACGATGAAGTTGTCCGGGTTGCGATAGCCCGGATAGGCTTCGTCGTTCGTGTTCGGACCGGCCTGCATGTTGTTGGTGCACTGCACCCAATAGCAGTTCAGCTTGCCGTCCTTGAGCATGCGGTTTTGCAGCACGGCGTGGAAGCCGGGCTTGTCGGGGATGGTGCCCTCGGGCAGCTTCCACAGCTTTTCGGACTTGGCGCGGTGGTCGGGGTTCATGACCACCATGTCGGCGGGCAGGCGGTGGGCAAAGGTGCCGACCTCGCGCGCGGTGCCGCAGGCAGACGGCTGGCCGGTCAGCGAGAACGGGCCGCAGCCGGGCAGGCTGATTTTGCCGGTCAGCAGGTGGATGTTGTAGACGAGGTTGTTGGCCCAGGTGCCGCGCGTATGCTGGTTGAAGCCCATGGTCCAGAAGGATACCACCTTGACCTTGGGGTCGGCATAGAGCTTGGCCAGCGCGATGAGCTGTTCGGCCGGGACGCCGGAAATCTGCTGCGTCTTTTCCACCGTGTACTCGGCCACGAAAGCCTTGTAGGCGGCGAAGTCGATGTCCTCGGCGGCGTTGGCGTC
>JBAYSM010000278.1:0-3619 GCA_041676205.1 Rhodospirillaceae bacterium
ACCCGTCGTGCCTGCGGCGCGTAATCCGCTTAGGGCGTGCAACTTATGGGAGGGGTGGCAAAGCCGTTGGTGGTTATCCTTAACATTCTGTGAGGCTGTATTATTTAACAGTATCTTCCTTGTGAAAGAATCGTTCGGCACCTATGCTTATTGAGTAGTGGGGGCTTCCGGCATAACGGATGGGGGAAATGGTAACTTCTGAAGGCCGTTTATCACTTGCGGCGGCTCATGACGTTCGACATAAACTTGTCGTTCTTGATGATGATCCCATCACGCGGTCGATGATCGCCCGATATTTCTCCAACGAGGGTTTTCAGGTCCAGGAAGCCGCCACCGCGGCGGAAGTCCGCGCCATATTTAAGGCTGGCGTTCCTGATCTTGTGTTCGTGGACATACATCTTCCTGATGCTAACGGCATACTGTTTGCCCAGGAGATTCGCGCGGCCAGTTCAGTGGGCATTGTCTTCGTGACGCAGCGGGACAGTGAACTCGACCGGATTGTCGGCCTGGAATCGGCCGGCGATGACTATGTGACCAAGCCCGTGAACCTGCGTGAGCTGATGGCGCGCGCCCGCGCGCTCTTGCGGCGACGCGGATTGGACAGGACAATGCCCGCTCGGCGTTCGGTGGTTACATTCGGGTGTTTCGTCATGGACCTCACCAGACGAGAACTTGCCTCCAGGGCCGGTGACGTGGTCCCGCTGACGCGTGGCGAGTTCAACCTGCTGGCTGCGCTGGTCGAGGCTGAAGGTCGGCCCCTGTACCGCGATTTTCTCGCCGAAGTCATCAGCAGCCGCGCCGGAGACACCGACGCCAGGACGGTGGATTCCCTGGTCGCCCGGCTGCGCCGCAAGTTCAAGCAGTCCGGGCAGGAAGACGACTTGATCGTCACGGTCACGGGCGTCGGGTACCGCTTTGCCGGACGTATTGGTCTGACCTGACAGCGTCTCCCGCAATCCTGCGGGCGGCGACGCGCAGGGCGTTCAAGCCCTTGCGCCGGGCCTGGTGCACCAAACTGATATCCTCGTTTATCTGATCCGGGGATGCGGTGGCCGATACGGCTTCCAAGCGACCGGCCACGACAGATACCTCGGTCAACCCGAGCGGCCCTGCGGCGCTGGCGAGGCGATGGGCCAATGCTCCAACGCCAGCGGCGTCGCCGTCCTTTGCCGCCGCTGCCATGCCCCGCAGAATGTCGCGCGAAATCTTCTGGAACAGCCGGGCGAGCCGGATCATCTCGCGCGGTCCCAGGATATCCAGTTGGTCCTGGATAAACTCCATGTCCAGTCCTGCCAGGGGCTGATCCGATCGCGCCGCATCGATCAGTGCCTCCCGAAGCTGCTCTACGCGGACGGGTTTGGCGATGGCGGCATCCATGCCGGCGGCTTGGCACTGTTGCCAGATGGTCTCGGAAATATCGGCGGTCATTGCGACAATCCGCACCCTGGTCCGACCCTGCGTGACCTCCTGGCTGCGGATTCGGCGGGTCGCTTCGATGCCGTCCATGTCAGGCATACGCAGATCCATGAGAACCGCGTCGAACTCACAGGCCTTCAATGCCGCGACGGCATCCGCGCCGTTGGTCGCCAGGGACACTCTCTGTCCCAAATGGGTGAGCAACCGGTCGGCAACCAACAAATTGATGTCGTCGTCATCCACCACGAGAATGTGCAGGCTGTGCGGGTGGGCGGGCAGCGGGCTGTCATCATCGCGGCTTTCGGCGATGCCCGGCGTCACTGGAATATCGAGGACAAAGCTGCTGCCGACTGCGGCCAGATTCTCCAGGTGCAAGGTACCGCCCAACTGCGCCGCCAGGCGGCGTGATATGGCAAGCCCCAGCCCCACTCCGCCAAACCTGCGCGTGATGGAATCGTCAGCCTGGATGAATTCGCCGAAGATCGCCTCGCGCAGGTCCGGGGCGACGCCGATGCCGGTATCCGTGACGCGCACCGTCAGGCGCTGCACCGCGCCATCCGATGCCACCACGACCGTCACGGCCACCGAGCCGCAGTCAGTGAATTTGATCGCGTTGCCGAGCAGGTTGAGAAGAATGCGCGACAACTTGGCCGGGGATGAGCGGACCCACAACGGCTGATCCGGCTCCACCCTCAGGGTGACGGCCAGACCCTTTGCTGCCGCCTGGGGCAGGATCAGATGCACGGCTTCGGCGGTAAGGCGTCTCAGGTCGAAGTTCTCCACCGCGACCGGCGTCGTTTCGGCGCCTTCGCGGCCATACTCCAGGACGCTTTCGACAAGATGGCGGAGGTTCTCGCCCGCCTGCTTGGCGATGTTCAGGGCCTCCTGCTGGTCGGCACGGGGCATGGTCGGCGACAACACCTGCACCATGCCGAGCAGGCCATTGAGCGGCGTGCGGATCTCATGGCCGATAATGGCGAGAAAACGGGACTTCTGTTCGGTGGCGGCCTCCGCATTTTCCTTGGCCCGGCGGGCGTCTTCCTCGCCGGCCAGGGCGCGCTGCGTCGCGGCTTCGGCTTCGGCGGTCTTGATGGCCACCATCCGGTTGAGTTCTAGTTCGCGGCGCAGATGATAGGTCTTGCGCCCGCGCATGATGCCTCCAAGTGAGGCCAGCACCGCGAGGGAAACCAGCACGCGGAACCACGCCGTCTGATACCATGCCGGCAAGACGCGGATGTCCAGGGTCAGCGGGTCGCCCCATGTCCCGATGCTGCTGCTGCCCATCAATTCCAGGCGGTGAAGACCTGGCGGAAGATTGGTGTAGCGCGCCGTTCGTTGAAGGGAGTCGGCCTTGACCCACCCCTCGTCATTCAGGCGGTACGCGTAGCTGTTGCGTTCCGGGGCTGAGAAATCCAGGGCGGAAAAATCGACTTGGAAGTCAACGTCATCGGGCCGGACAATGAGGTCTTCGGTGCCGCTGAGCCGCCGCCCGCCGACCCGCGTTTCCGTCACGACCACGGGCGGGCGGAAATCCCACGTCGGCAGCGCCGACGGGCGTACCACGACAAAGCCGCCGAAGCCGCCCATGACCAGGGTGCCGTCGGTCATTCGCGTTGCCGAACCGTTCCAGAATGTTCGCAAGGCAAGGCCCTCTGGCGGGCCAAAGGTACGGACGGCCAGAGTTTCTGGGTCGATGACGGATAATCCATCTCCGGTTGCCGCGAATATTCTGCCGCCGCTTCCTTCGATCACCGACAGGACAGTGTCGTTGCCTAGTCCCTGCGGCTTTCCCAGTCGGATGAACCGGGGTTTGCCGTCCTGCGCGGGGTCGAAAATGCCGATGCCGTTTGCGGTGGCCAGCCACAGCCGCTTGAACTTGTCTTCGGCGATGTCGGTGATGACGTTGCTGGGAAGGCTGTGCGGGTCTTTGGGATCGTTGACGATGGTGCGGATAGCCCCGGTGCTTGAGTCTTCAAGCAGGCCGAGGCCGCCGTCTGTTCCCAACCAAAGGCGCTGGGCATGATCGCGGAAAATGGCTTGGACGTTGGTGTTGTTCAGGCTGTCTGGGTTTTGGTGGGTCGAGCGGTAAAGCCGCGTGGGCGAGCCGTCCAACGGAATGCGCGCCAATCCCATGGAGCCTCCGGCCCACAGGGCGGCGCCATCGTGCAACAACGCCAGAATGTTCTCGGCGGCGAGGGGAGGG
>JBAYSM010000279.1:0-3603 GCA_041676205.1 Rhodospirillaceae bacterium
AAGTGCTGCCCAAGAACATCCTGATGATCGGCCCAACCGGCGTCGGCAAGACCGAAATCGCCCGCCGCCTGGCCAAGCTCGCCCAGGCCCCGTTCATCAAGGTCGAGGCCACCAAGTTCACCGAGGTCGGCTACGTCGGCCGCGACGTCGAAAGCATCATCCGCGATCTGGTGGAAATCGCCCTCCAGGAAACCCGCGAACGCCTGCGCCGCGCCGTCAACGCCAAGGCCGAGGTGAACGCCGAGGAGCGCGTCCTCGACGCCCTGGTCGGCGACACGGCCCGCCCCGAAACCCGCCAGCAGTTCCGCAAGATGCTGCGCGAGGGCAAGCTGGCCGACAAGGAAATCGAGATCCAGGTACTGGACGGCGGCGGCATGTCCCTGCCGACCATGGACATCCCCGGCATGCCCGGCGGCCAGATGGGCATGGTCAACCTCAACGACATTTTCGGCAAGGCGTTCGGCGGGCGCACCAAGCCCCGCAAGATGACCGTGTCCGACAGCTACGACGTGCTGGTCCGCGAGGAAGCCGACAAGCTGCTCGACGAGGAACAGGTCGCCAAGGACGCCCTGGAAGCCGTGCAAAGCAACGGCATCGTGTTCCTGGACGAGATCGACAAGATCACCGGCCGCCACGACGGGCGCAGCAGCGGCGGCGAGGTCTCACGCGAAGGCGTGCAGCGCGACCTGTTGCCGCTGATCGAGGGCACCACCGTCATGACCAAGCACGGCGCGGTCAAGACCGACCACATCCTGTTCATCGCCTCGGGCGCGTTCCACCTCGCCAAGCCCAGCGACATGCTGCCCGAACTGCAAGGCCGCCTGCCCATCCGGGTCGAGCTGAAAGCCCTGACGAAGGACGACTTCCGCCGCATCCTGACCGAACCCGAAGCCAGCCTCATCAAGCAGTACAAGGCCCTGATGGCGACCGAACAAGTGACCCTGGAGTTCGCCGACGAGGCCATCGACGCCGTCGCCGCCCTGGCCGCCGAGATCAACCATTCGGTCGAAAACATCGGCGCGCGGCGCCTGCACACCGTCCTCGAACGCCTGCTCGAAGACATCAGCTTCACCGCCACCGACCGCGGCGGCGAAACCATCCCCATCACCGCCCAACTGGTCCAGGATCGGGTGGGGGCGCTGGCGCAAAAGGGCGATTTGAGCCGGTTTATTCTGTAACGCGGGCGCTGCCCGCACCCGCCAGGAGGCTTGCCTCCTGGACCTCGGGACTTATATGGCGGAGCCAAGCCGCACGCAGTGCATTCCATGCCGGCATTGTCTGCCTGCGGCGCAAGAAAAGCGCAGAAACCGTCACGGGATCCAAGGGCCTAGGCCCTTGACGGGTCTGGGCAGCGCCCAGTCCTTCCCCTACCGGCCCCGCCGATGATGTGGCTTGGAGGGCCTCACCCGCACCAGCAGGTCGTCGAGCGCGGCGATGGCGTCGTCGTCCAAGTCACGCAGGCATTCGCCCAGGCGGTTGGCAAACGCTGTCGCCTGGGGGGTCATGCCGCCGGTGTCGAGGGTGACTTTGGGGTTGGACAGGTCGGCGAGGCGTTTGAGGGCCTCGGCCTCGTCCCAGATCAGGCCGAAGTATCCGCACACTTCCATGACCAGACCGGGGCCGGGCTTGCCGCGCTTGCCGTGCTCCAGGGCGGATAGATACGCCCCCGAAACATTAAGATCCGCCGCCATCTGCTTGAGGGTCACGCCGCGCTGACGGCGCAGGTCGCGGATGCGGGCGCCGAACGGCGTCATGCGTCGCGGCGCCGCTTGAGCAGGACGTACAGCGCACCCTGGCCGCCGTGGTGGGGCTGGGCGTGGCTGTAGGACAGGATGAGGCCGCGCAGACGCTCGTCGTTCAGCCATCGGGGCACGGCGCGGCGCAGAACGCCTTCGCCGCGCGTGCCCTTGCCGGTGATGACCAGCAGGCAGCGTTTGCCGGTGGCCGCGCCATTTGTGACGAAACGGTTTAGGGCGATGTGGGCGGCTTCCTGGGTCATGCCGTGCAGGTCGATGGTGGCGTCGATCTCCATCCGCCCGCGCTTGAAGCGTTGCGCCGTGCGCTTGTCCACACCGGGGCTTTCGCCGTGCTCCAGGCCGGGCAGGACGGTGCGGACCTGGACCGGCGGAGCGGTGGCTTTCTGGCCGACCGCGAACTCGGGCAACGGCCATGCCGGGGCCTGGGCAGGTTTGGCAACGGCCGGAGGCGGCGGCGCCGTGGGCGGGGCGGGGGCCTCGCCGTCCTCATCGTCGGCCAGGGACTCCAGAAACAGGGCGCGGGCGTGCTCGTCCAGCGGCACGGCGGACTTCGTCACCAAGCGCCACAGCCGATCTTCGTCGGCCGACAGGGCGCGGCGGCTACGCCTGCGCGCGGTCATCGACCAGGACAATGTGCAGGCGGCGCGGCCCGTGGGCGCCCAGTTGGATGGTTTGCTCGATATCGCCGGTGCGCGACGGCCCGGTAATCAAGTTGACCGTGCGCGGCAGGGTGTCGGGGAAGCGGGTGCGCAGGCGGCCCCAGGCGTCTTCGTATGTGCCGCCGATCTCGGATGCCGCCACCGCGACCACATGCACATCGGGCAGGAAGTTCAGGGAGGTCGGTGTTTCCGGCCCCGAAACGAGCATCAGGGTTCCCGTTTCGGCAATGCCGCCGAACGCCGCCGCCATGCCGACCACGTCCTGGGGCAGGGCAGGGCCGCGCCGCACGGTGAACAGACCATGTCCGGCCAGCGGGTCAAGGCGCGGATCGGGGGCAACGGCCAATGTGGTGGGCAGGTTGTGCGCCTTGAGGTAGTCGGCCACCGCCTCGGGCACGGCGCTCCAGCCGGTGACGCGGACAAGGGTGGCAGCCACCGCCTCGGCCATGGTGATGAATAGATCGACCTGGGCGGCGTGGTCGAGTTGTGCGCGGGCGGGGATCACGCGGGACTTCGGCGACGCAATGCCTTCACGCAAGGCGGCCTGGGCCTGCTCGCTCAAAGGCCCGCGATTGTGGGCGCGGCGGATGCCGTCGAGGATGGTCGCGCGGGTGGTGGTCATGTCGTCACGCCCCCTCTGTCAAAATCCCGAACGCCGGTCGGCGCCCGGTCCGAAATGGTAGTCGTCCGCCATCGCCCCTGTACCATCGGTCTGCGGCAGGTATCGGTTAACGAAGGCCCGCCAACTGCCGCGCGGCGCGCGCGCCTGATGCTGCGGGTGGTCGGTCATGACCAGCACCACGCCTCCGTGGTCCCACACGGACTGGAACGTCTTGGCATCGACCATCAGGGCAATCAGGGTTCGGTTGTAGACCTGCCGGGCCAGCCATTGCCGTACGATCACGGCATAGACCACCAGCCCGAAGGCCAGCGCCGCCATGCCGACCAGGATACCGCCGAACAGCATGATGGCGACGGCGAACAACAGCAGGCCAAGCAGGGGTAGCACGCTTTCCCACGGATTGAACACCGGCGATCCGGGCGTGTTAAGGCGCTGGAACTCCGTGTAGATGCTGATGACATTACGCTCGTGTGCCGCACGCAGGCGGTCATGGAGCAGTTTGTCATGGGCACTGATGCGGGCCATCGTACGGTATCAGCCTTTTCCTTTACCGTCGCGCGCCTGC
>JBAYSM010000280.1:0-3590 GCA_041676205.1 Rhodospirillaceae bacterium
CGATACCATGACCATGTATTGGTTGCTGCACTGCCTGATGGAAGAGGAGGGCTTCGCGCATGCCGTGGCGCGCGGCCGGGTCGATCAGACAGTGGTCGATGCCCACGCCACCGCGCATCTGAAACTGATGGAAAGCTGGCGTGACCATGTATTCCTGCCGTTCAAGCAGGGCGGCGCCGATGCCGAAATCCTCGCTCGGGCCGCCGATGGATACTACAAGGCCGTGATGCACCACATCGAAACGCATGACCAAAAGACCTACGGCACCGAGTCCGGCCATGACATGCGCTCGCGCTGCGAAGAAATCGCCCATATCGCGGGGGCGGGTCTGCCGTTGACCCCGTTCATGGACGGCGCACTGGACACCACCAAGCGCCTGATGCCGAAGATGGCCATCGCACTGGCCCCGCGGAACCACAAGAGCGCCGCCAAGCCACCGGCGTTGCTGCACGGCGGCGCAACCGCCGGGATGCGCGCCGATCTCGCCCGCGCCCTAGGCACACGACGGACGCCGTTGACCGAGCTTGGCCGGGGCCTGCTGGCCGCGTAAACGCAAAGCGCCGCAGGGTATCCACCTGCGGCGCTTTTTCGGTCCGACAGTCTGCGTTTAGTCCTCGATCTCGACGGCTTCCACCCGCTTGCCGTCCTTGGACAGGCACAGGGCGAGCCGGCCGTGCTTGAGGTCGATGGCGTCCTTGCCAAAGATTTCCCAGCGCCACCCCTTGAGGGCGGCCACGTCGGCCTTGTCGTCGTCGGCAATCAGTTCCAGATCGTCCGAGGAGGCGACCAGCTTGACGGCCACGTCATGCTCCTCGCACCGCATCTTGAGCAGCACCTTGAGCAGATCGGTGATCGGCCCCAGGCCCGGCGGGATGTCCTTGCGGTCGGGCGGGACGGGCAACTGGTCTTCGGGCAGATTGCGCCCACGTTCCACGGCATCGAGAATAGCCTTGCCGACCTTGCCCTCGGCCTGCCCGCGCGAGAATCCGCGCGAACGCTCAAGTTGATCCGTCGTGGTTGGCGCATGAGCGGCGATTTCCAGCAGCGATTCATCGCGCAGGATACGCTGGCGCGGCACGTCACGGGTCTGCGCCTCGATCTCGCGCCACGCCGCCAGTTCCTTGACCACGCCGAGGAAACGCGGCGTCTTGGTGCGGGTCTTGAGGCGGCGCCAGGCCTCGTCCGGGGCCACCGAATAGTTCGACGGGTCGGTGAGGATTTCCATTTCCTGGATCAGCCAGTGGGCGCGCCCGGTGCTTTCCAGGCGGCGGGCCAGCTTTTCATAGACCACGCGCAAATGGGTAACGTCGGACAGGGCATAGCGGACCTGCTTGTCGGTCAGCGGGCGGCGCGCCCAATCGGTAAACCGCATGGACTTGTCGATGGACGCCTTGGCAAGCTTCACCGCCAGCGTTTCATAGCCCACGGAATCGCCGAACCCGCAGACCATGGCCGCAACCTGGGTGTCGAACAGCGGTTCGGGAAAACTGCCCATCTGGTTATAGAAAATCTCCAGATCCTGACGCGCCGCATGAAAGACCTTGAGGACGCGCGGGTTGCGCAACAGGTCGTGCAGCGGCGTCAGGTCGATGCCTTCGGCCAGAGGGTCGATGCACCACGCCTCCTCCGGCCCGCCGACCTGCACGAGGCAGAGCTGCGGCCAATAGGTCTTCTCCCGCATGAACTCGGTGTCCACGGTAATGAACTCGGCCGTGGACACCCGTTCGCAGAAGGCGGCGAGGGCTTCGGTGGTGGTGATGAGTGCGGCGTCTTGGGTCATTCCCCCTGTATAGCGCGCCGCCGCGAAGTCCGCAACGCGCTGAAAGAAGCTAAAAGACGCCTTTGCACAATAGATTCCCTGTCAAGGTGTCCGCCGCCGGAACATGGCGCGCACCGCAGGCCGCGTCAGGTACCAGATCACCGCAACTCCGATAAGGACGCCGATCAGGTTGCCGATCAGCACTCCGGCGCGCAGGAAGGTGATCAACTGGAAGAGACCAAGCAGCGTGCCCACAACAGTCACCACCAGCGCGCCGACCCACCCCCAGCGCTCAAACCTCCAGAATCCGTAAAGAATCACCCCGAGCACTGCCGCCGATGCCACGAAATACACAGCCGCCGTCCCGCCCATGCCAATGGCCGGAGCGGCGCCGGTCAGGGTGCCGATCAGGCCCATGGCGGCGCCGATCACGTTGAACAGCAACAGCGCCGCGACCAATACCATCCCGACCGGACGGCGACGGGCCAAGGCAGTGGGCCGCGCCACCGTCGCGTCGCGGGCGTTGGGCGGCCCCGTCTCGGGGGACGGCGGGGCGGTGTCGTCGTGACGGCGCGGTTCGGCCATGGGTCCTCCGGCGTTGCCCTCTCCCCTGCCAACGGGCAGGCGGGCGGGCCGGTTGCGGGCTTGACAAACCATGGCGGAACGTGTGCTGTTCGCCCCAAATTTCAGCGCCCAGATTGACGAGGACCATACCCATGCACGCTTACCGCACCCACACCTGCGGCGCCCTTCGGCAGGAGCACGTGGACCAGCAGGTACGGCTGTCGGGATGGGTCCACCGCAAGCGCGACCACGGCAACCTGCTGTTCGTCGATTTGCGCGACCATTACGGCATCACCCAGTGCGTGACCGATATTTCCGCCGAGACCTTTAAGGTGCTCGAAGGGCTGCGCCCGGAAAGCGTCATCACCGTGACCGGCGTCGTCGTCGCCCGCTCGCCCGAAACCACCAACACCAAGCTGCCGACCGGCGCGGTCGAGCTGCGTGTGCGGGAAATCTCGGTGCAGTCCGCCGCCGAGGTGCTGCCCCTCCAGGTCGCCAGCGAGCAGGAATTCGGCGAGGAAACCCGCCTGCGTTACCGCTTCCTGGACCTGCGCCGCGAGAAGGTGCACGCCAACATCCTGCTGCGCGCCCAGATCATCACCGCCCTGCGCGAGCGCATGACGGCCCAGGGCTTCACCGAATTCCAGACCCCCATCCTCACTGCCTCGTCCCCCGAGGGCGCCCGCGACTTCCTGGTGCCGTCGCGCCTGCATCCGGGCAAGTTCTATGCCCTGCCGCAGGCTCCGCAGCAGTTCAAGCAGTTGCTGATGGTGGCCGGTTTCGACCGCTATTTCCAGATTGCCCCGTGCTTCCGCGACGAGGACAGCCGCGCCGACCGCAGCCCCGGCGAATTCTATCAGCTCGATTTCGAGATGAGCTTCGTCACCCAGGACGACGTGTTCGCCGCCATCGAGCCGGTCCTGCATGGCGTGTTCGAGCAGTTCGCCAACGGCCGCACGGTCAGCCCGATGCCGTTCCCGCGCATCCCCTATGACGAGTCGATGCTGAAGTACGGCAGCGACAAGCCCGACCTGCGCAACCCGCTGCTGATCGGCGACGTCACCGAGGCCTTTGCCGGCGGCGGCTTTGGCATCTTCGCCCGCCAGATCGAGGGCGGCGCCGTGGTCCGCGCCATCCCCGCGCCGGGCGCTGCGGCCCGCCCGCGCGGCTGGTACGACAAGCTGAACGATTGGGCGCGCGAAAACGGCGCCGGGGGCCTGGGCTACATCCAGTTCCCCGAAGGCGGCGAGCCCAAGGGGCCGATCGC
>JBAYSM010000281.1:0-3589 GCA_041676205.1 Rhodospirillaceae bacterium
CGTCCACTGCGTGTTTGACAGCCGATGCAGGCGCCCGACATAGGGAACCCCGTCGCTGCTGTGATAATCCATGTTGCCCCAGCGGTGGGAGACGGACTGCACCTTGAAATGACGACCCACCCAGTCCTCCAAATGGCGGAACCGGCTCTCGACATCCTCCGCGCCTGGCTCGAACCCGGCACCGATGGCGACCACCCGGTTGGCCCCGTCAGGATCGGTCACGCCCCGGATCGACCGGCTGGGATCGCCAGCCGACTTGTACATGCCGTCAAGCCTCGGCCCGTCGATAATGGCCGACACGGCAGCCCGCCGACGCGGCGTACACTTGGCGAAAAATCCTCCCCGCAGGGTAAACGGCAGATGGGTCGCCAGCACCACATGGGCGGCCGACACGCTGGCTCCAGCCTCGGTGCGGACGCGGGGGCCGCCGCTGTCCTCCAGGGTCACGACGCGGCTGTCCTCGTGCAGTGCGACGCCTTGGGCAGCCAGATGATCGGCGACGGCGAGCAGCAAGCGCACCGGATGGATCTCAACCTGTTCGGCCAGACGGACGGCGGCGGGAACCGAAAACGGCAGTTCCGTCTCGCGCACCACGTCGACCACCAGCCCCGCCTGGGCGCACGCCTCGGCCTCCCGCTCGACGGCGGCGGCACCACGGGCATCGGCGGCATAGGTGTAGGCGGCGGCACGGCGCAGGCCGATATCCCCAAGATCATTGCCCAGCCCGGCAATGAATTCGACGCCCCACTGGTTGGCCTCGGCATACAGGCGCGCCCGCTCGGCACCGAAGCGGGCGACCAGATCGGTGTAGATCAGGCCATGCAGGGCCGTCACCTTGGCCGTGCTGGCCCCGGTCGCCTGCCGCCCCACGCGGTGGGCGTCGAGGACCACCACATCCAGCCCGGCCTTTTTCAGATGCCATGCGGTAAGCAGACCAACGATCCCGGCCCCGACCACCACCACATCAGCCTCGCGCGCCCCGCGCAGCGCTGGAAAACCCGCATGAGTCACGCCGTCATGCCAGAGAACAGCGGTCTTTGGCGGGGTCATTTCCTGAGTATTTCGGTCGGTATCAGCCATAGTACTTTCCCGTGTCCGTCATCGCCCGCAGGACAACGGCTGAGGCCCACGCATTCATGCACCCCTACAGCGGAAGAGAAACACCCCTACGTCCAAAGGGCATGGCGTGTCAGAACCTGGAAATGATGCTATTATCCCACGACCACGAGGGGGTTTCCAGCACCCGGTATCGGAGGACAGCCAATGGACATTCGCCACATCCTTGCCCGCAAGGGCAACGCCGTTCACACCATCGGGCCGCGCGCCACCGTCGGCGAGGCCGTCGCGCGCATGTGCGAAACCGGCATCAGCGCCTTGGTCGTCAGCGAAGACGGCTCGACCATCGCGGGCATCATCTCCGACCGGGGCATCATCCGCGCCATCGCCGGGTCCGGGACCGACGTGATGCGGGAAACGGTGTCCACCGTGATGACCGCCGAGGTGATCACCTGCACCCCCGCCGACAGTATTGAAAGCGTGATGCAGACCATGACCGAGCGCCGCATCCGCCACATCCCGGTGACGGACGACAACGGACTGCTCAACGGTTTGATCAGCATCGGGGACGCCGTCAAGAACCGCCTCGATGAACTGGGCGAACAGACCGAGGCCATGCGCGAATACATCACCGGGACGTACTAAAAAGTTTTCGGCGGGAACCTTTCGCGGCCTGCGCGGCGCCGCTGTGCCTTTCCGTCCTCAGCGTCCCGCCGGAGAGCTGAATTAACACCACCTTCCCCCGCCCCCGCCATCGCGTTAAAGTGGCGGCGGGTTGAGGGGGAGCGTATGGTTTCGCGGGTGGCCACCATTGCCTTTTCGGGCATCGAGACGGTTGATATCGAGGTTCAGGTCTCGGTTTCGGGCGGCTTGCCGACGTTCATGATCGTCGGGTTGCCCGACAAGGCGGTCGGCGAAAGCCGTGAGCGGGTACGCGCCGCGCTGAACGCCATCGGCCTCGCCCTGCCCGCCAAGCGCATCACCATCAACCTCGCCCCGGCCGACATCGCCAAGGAAGGCAGCCACTTCGACCTGCCCATCGCGGTGGGGCTGCTGGTGTCCATGGGGGTGCTGCCGGTCGAGGAGGTGGACGGCTATCTGGTGTTGGGCGAACTGGGGCTGGATGGCTCCATCGCGCCGGTTGCCGGGGTGCTGCCCGCCGCGATTGCCGCCAACGCCGCCGACAAGGGGCTGATCTGCCCCGGCGTGCAGGGCGGGGAGGCGGCGTGGGCCGGGGGGGCCGACATCCTGGCCGCGCCGAGCTTGCTCGCACTTATAAACCATTTCAAAGGCTCGGCCCTGCTGCCCCGCCCTGTCCCGCAGGCGCGCGACGATGGCCCGGCACTGCCCGATCTGGCTGACGTGAAGGGCCAGGAAACCGCCAAGCGGGCGCTGGAGATTGCCGCCGCCGGGGGCCACAACCTGCTGATGATCGGCCCGCCGGGTTCGGGCAAGTCCATGCTGGCGGCCCGCCTGCCGGGCATCCTGCCGCCCCTGTCGCCGATGGAGGCTCTGGAGGTCAGCATGATCCACTCCGTCGCCGGGCTGCTCGACGGCGGGCGGCTGCTGACCCGCCGCCCGTACCGTGACCCGCATCATTCGGCGTCGGATCCCGCGCTGGTCGGCGGCGGGCATCGGGCGCGGCCGGGGGATGTGAGTCTGGCCCATCACGGCGTCCTGTTCCTGGACGAACTGCCCGAGTTTCAGCGCGGCGCGTTGGAGGCCCTGCGGCAACCGCTGGAGAGCGGGCGGGCTGTCATCAGCCGGGCCAACAGCCATGTCGCCTATCCGGCCCGCGTACAGTTGGTGGCCGCCATGAACCCGTGCCGCTGCGGGCATCTGGACGATCCGGCGCTGGCCTGTTCCAAGGCGCCGCGCTGCGCCGGGGACTATCAGGGCCGCTGGAGCGGGCCGCTGCTCGACCGCATCGACCTGCATGTGGAGGTGCCCACCGTCCATCCGCTCGATCTTGCCCGCACCCCCGCCGGGGAGCCCTCCGCCGTGGTGGCCGGGCGGGTCGCCGCCGCCCGTGCCGTGCAGGCCGACCGCTACCGCACCGCGGGGATCACGCTGAACTCCCAGGCAGATGGCGCGGTGCTGGAGGCGGCCGCCACCCCCGATGCCGCCGGCCATGCCTTGCTGGTCGAGGCCGCCGGGCGGATGCACCTGTCGGCGCGGGCCTATCACCGGGTGCTGCGCGTCGCCCGCACCTTGGCCGACCTGGAGGGCGGCGGGCCGCTCACCCGCCTGCACATCGCCGAGGCCCTGAGCTATCGCCGCCTGATGCCGGGCCGTTCGGCGGTGCCCGCATGAAGACGGTCTATCTGGCCGGGCCGGAGGTGTTCCTGCCCAACGCGGCCGAAATCGGCGCGGCCAAGAAGGCCATCTGTGCCCGCCACGGCCTGACGGGAGTGTTCCCGCTCGACAACGTTCTGGACCTGTCGGGACTCTCGCCGCCCGAGGCCGGGCGGGCGATCTTTCGGGCCAACGTCGCCCTGATGCGCGCCGCCGATGCGGTGATTGCCAACCTGAC
>JBAYSM010000282.1:0-3558 GCA_041676205.1 Rhodospirillaceae bacterium
GAGGCCGCCCGTGCATAGGCCCAAGCCACCGCGTCATGGCGGGCAATGCCGCCGCGCCGTTGCAGGGCGGCGCCGAGCACCGGCCAGCGGCCCCCATCGATGCGCAAAAGCGGGCAGAAGGCGCCCGCTTCCTCCGGGGTCAGCCACTCCGCATCAATTCCGGCCAGCCGATTGGCGTGCACCCGACGTTGAACCTCCCGTGCCTCGGCGGGGCTGGTTGCCACCGTCAACACGCCGCGCGGGCTGAACATCACGTTGTAATCAAGGGCCTGTGTCAGACCATGCCATTGGGTCACTGCGTGGTCGTACAGCGCGACGCTTTCCGGGGCGAGGTAGTTGGAGCGGATGATCGTCGTATTGCGCGCCGTGTTGCCGCCACCCAGCCAGCCCATTTCCAGCACCGCGACATCGCGGATGCCATGGTCGTGGGCGAGATGCCACGCCGCCGCCAGTCCATGCGCGCCACCGCCAACTATAATGGCTTGGTAGCGCCACTTCGGTTCGGCCCGGCGCCACTGGCGCGGCCATCCGGTGTGACCGCGCAGGGCCTCACGGGCCAGGGATACCAGGGAGAAGCGGGCCATGCGGACGCCTCGGAGTGTAAAGACTCGGGCTTTCAGTCTGCGCGGGCCGCCCAGGCTCCGCAAGAGGCGCGCGCACCAAAGGGGTTTGAATTCAAACGGCGATTGGTCATGCTAGACGAATATCCGACTCCACAAGTGGGGTGCGTACCATGCTGCTCGACGACCCCCTGCGCGCGTCCGTGCGGGATGCCCTGCGGTTCGATGAAACGGCCTGTGTTGCCGAACGCCTGAGCCAAGCCGCCATGCCCCCCGATCAAGCAGCCCGTATCCAGGCCTCCGCGCGGGTGCTGGTGCAAGGCGTCCGGGACAGCGGCGCACGGGCCGGGTCCATCGACGCCTTCATGCACGAATACGGCCTGTCCTCCCAGGAAGGCGTGGTTCTGATGTGCTTGGCCGAGGCCCTGTTGCGCATCCCCGACGACGTCACCGCCGACCGCCTGATCGCCGACAAGATCGGCGGAGCGGATTGGGAACGCCATTTGGGACAATCCGAGTCGGTGTTCGTCAATGCCTCGACCTGGGCGCTCATGCTGACCGGGCGGCTGGTGCGGAACGACACCGGACCGCCTGACTGGCGCAGCACGCTGCATCGGCTGGTCCGCCGCTCCGGGGAGCCGGTGATCCGGCAGGCCGTGGTGCAGGCCATGCGCATCATGGGCCGTCAGTTCGTCATGGGCCGCACCATCGCCGAGGCCCTGGACCGCGCCCGCGACACCGAGAAAAAAGGCTACACCTACAGCTACGACATGCTTGGCGAGGCCGCCCGGACGATGGACGACGCCGAACGCTATTTCCGCAGCTACAGTTCGGCGATTGACGCCATCGGCGCAGCATCGGCCGGACGCGGGCCGCTCAAGGGACCGGGGATTTCGGTCAAGCTGTCGGCCCTGCACCCGCGTTATGAGTATTCCCAGCACGGCCGGGTGATGGCGGAGTTGACCCCGCGCCTGATTGCCTTGTGCCGTCAAGCACAAGTGGCCGACATCCCTCTCTGTGTGGATGCCGAGGAAGCCGACAGGCTGGATCTGTCGCTGGACGTCCTGGACGCCGCCTCAAGTGCCCTTCCCGGCTGGAACGGCCTCGGGCTGGCAGTACAAGCGTATCAGAAAAGGGCATGGCCGCTGATTGACTGGCTTGCCGCCGTGGCGCGCCGGGACAAACGCCGCATGATGGTCCGGCTGGTCAAAGGCGCCTACTGGGATGCCGAGGTCAAACATGCCCAGGTTCTCGGCCTGGACGGCTATCCCGTGTTCACGCGCAAGGCCTCGACCGACGTGTCCTATTTGGCCTGCGCGCGCAAATTGCTGTCGATGCCCGATGCGTTCCACTGCGCCTTTGCCACCCACAACGCCCACACCGCGGCGGCGGTGATGGACATGGCCGGGCCAGAATCAGACTTCGAATTCCAGCGCCTGCATGGGATGGGCGAGGCTTTGTACGACCAGATCATCGCCCGCCACCCCTGCCGCATCTATGCTCCGGTCGGCAGTCACGAGGACTTGTTGGCCTATCTGGTGCGCCGCCTGCTGGAAAACGGCGCCAATACCAGTTTTGTCAACCGCATCAACGATGAGCGCCAGCCGCTTGACGCCTTGGTCGCCGACCCGATTGCCGAGGTCAAAGCTCTGGAGGTCAAGCCACACCCGCGCATCCGCCCCCCGCGTGAGCTTTATCCCGACCGGCTCAACGCCAAGGGCATCGACTTGGCGGATCCCTCCACCTTGGCCAATCTGCGCCCTGCGATGGATGCCGCCGCGCAGATCGACTGGGCGCTCGGGCCGCTGACCACGGCGAAGGGCGAACCCGGCGCACTGCAACCGCTGACCAACCCGGCCAACATGCTTGAGACCATCGGCACGGTGCGCGAGGCAACCGCCGCCCTGGCCGCCGGAGCAGTCGAGATTGCGTCGCGCGCCCAACCGGCCTGGGACGCCACGCCGGCCGATCAAAGGGCCGCCATCCTCGAACGGGCCGCTGATCTGTTCGAGGCCCATATGCCCGGCCTCATGACCTTGGCGGTGCGGGAGGCGGGCAAGACCCTCCCCGATGCCGTGGCCGAGGTGCGCGAGGCGGTGGACTTCCTGCGCTATTACGCCGTGCAGTGCCGGGCGGAGTTTTCGGGGCCGACCGAAATGCCCGGCCCGACCGGGGAACGCAATACCTACGCTTTGCATGGGCGCGGCGTGTTCGTGTGCATCAGCCCGTGGAACTTCCCCCTGGCAATTTTCACTGGGCAGGTGGCCGCCGCCCTGGCGGCCGGGAACGCCGTTTGCGCGAAGCCCGCCGAACAGACTCCGCTGATTGCGGTGCGCGCCGTCGCCCTGCTGCACGATGCGGGAGTACCGCACGACATCCTACATTTGCTGCCCGGCCGGGGGGAGACGGTGGGGGCCGCGTTGGTCAGCCATCCCCTTATTGCAGGCGTGGCGTTTACCGGCGGGACCGACACCGCGCGCATCATCAACCGCACCCTGGCCAAACGAGACGGACCGATCATTCCACTGATTGCCGAAACGGGTGGCCAGAACGCCCTGATCGTTGACAGCTCCGCCTTGCCCGAACAGGTCACGCGCGATGTTCTGGCCTCTGCCTTCCAAAGTGCCGGCCAGCGGTGCTCTGCGCTACGGGTGCTGTTCGTACAGGACGACGTGGCCGCCCCCATGCTGCGGATGATCGCCGGAGGCATAGCCGAACTCCGCATGAGCGATCCGGCCTTGTTGTCCACCGACATCGGCCCGGTCATCGACGCTGCCGCACGCGAAGCGTTGGAGGCCCATGCGGCCCGCATGTCCCACGAAGGGCACCTGATCGAGCAGACCCCGGCAACCGACATCCTGGCGCCCGGTCATTGGTTCGCCCCACGAGCCTATGAAATCGACCGCCTGGACCGCCTGACCCACGAGGTCTTCGGCCCGGTCCTGCATGTGGTGCGGTGGTCGGCGGGGCGTCTTGATGCGGTTATCGATGCCATAAA
>JBAYSM010000283.1:0-3484 GCA_041676205.1 Rhodospirillaceae bacterium
GTTTGCCGCTTGACCTTGCGGTCGGCGAATTCCGGATGGTCGGCGATGTCGGTCGTGGCCGAGAGGTAGAGGTCATGCCGGGCAATCAGAACGCCGTCCGAAGTCATGACAAGATCCGGCTCGATAAAGTCCGCCCCCTGCGCAATCGCGGCCTTGTAGGCCATGATCGTGTGTTCCGGGTAGAGCCCGCTGGCCCCGCGGTGGGCGATCACGATCGGGCGTTCGCCGGTCAGCGTGTTCCAGGCTTTGGCGGCAGGTTCGGCAGCCGCTGCCTCCATCACTTCAGGAGCCGCTTCAGGAGTGGCTGCCGGGGCAGACGGCGCACTCGCGCAGGCCGCCAGAACGAGAAGGGAAACGGACGCGGAGATCAGGCTTTTCATGACGGAATCCTTGCCGGAAGAGGGAAGACCCGCCGGAAGGGGAGGTTCCTTCCGGCGGGGCAGGGATCAGAATTTGAAGTAGACGCCGGCCTTCACCATCTGCGGCTTGCCGCGGATGATCGTGTGCAGGCCGAAGGCGCCGCCCGGGTTGCCGACGTCGATCAGGTATTCCTCATCGAAGATGTTCTCGCCCAGCACATAGGCGCCCCAGCCGCCGCTGGCGGCGTCATAGGCGACGCGGAGGTTCGCGACGCCGTAGGCGTTCTGGTATTCTTTCACGACCGTGCCGTCCGGATACATTTCCGGCGTGCGGACGAAGCCGCCATTGCCGTCAGTCGCATAGTCGAAGCCGTTGTCGTCTTCGAAGAAGTGCTTGCCTTTCCAGATATAGCTCGGGACGATCGAGATATCGCCATGCTCGCCGAGCGGCACGGTGATGTCGGCAGCCAGCGAGAAGCTGTGCTCCGGGCTGAGGCGGAACTTGTTCCCGGCGAACTGCAGCGGGTTGCCGTCGTCATCCTCGTCATCATATTCGGAGTGGGTAAAGGCATAGGTCGCCAGCAGGCGGATATTGTCGGTCACCAGGGCCTGGCCATCGAATTCGAGGCCATATTGGGTGGCGTTGCCGGAATTCTCTGTCACGAACACGCCGTTGATCGGATCGAAGCGTGTGGTCTGGAAATCCTTGTACTGACCGTAGTAGATGGAGCTTGTCATCTGCAGGCGGTCATCGAAGAAGCGGCCAAAGAGACCGGTCTCGATATTGTCCAGCTTTTCCGAGTCGACCAGGCTGAAATTTGCGCCCGAGGCAGACAGCGCTTCCGGGCGGCGGCCGCGGCCGTAGGCGACCCAGGTGTTCACATTGTCCGATACGCGATAGGAGGCGTTGAAGCGCCAGGTGAAGGCCCCGTCGGGGTCTTCCGATGCCTTGATGACGGTGCCGATCGTCCCGGTATTGATCAGGAAGCCCGGTGCAAAGGTCACGCCGTTCAGCGTGCCGCCAAGGGCCGGGTTGCCCCGCAGCAGTTCGCCGTTTGTGGAGGCGGTCAGCTCGTTGACCGTATAGCGGATGCCGCCGGTCAGGGTCAGGCGGTCGGTCGCGTCATAGGTCATGTCGGCGAACAGATCGTAGCTGGTGCGGCCGTCCGATGTGTTGGAACGCTCCGCATGCGCCGGGTTAAGCGGCAGGTAAACGAACATCATGTCGGCAGGCGCAACGCCGGCGCCGGCCTGTGCTGCGTATTGCTGCAGGATGTAGGCTGCGGAATACTGCAGCGGCGTTTCGAAGCTGCCGAAATTTGCGGCGCCAGGAACACCCGACAGGGCGAGGATGCCAAGCATCTGATCCATGCCGCCCGCGGCCGCGGCGATCTGCGGCGCGAACAGGGATTGCGCATAGGCTTCGTTCGTCGAGAAGGTCAGCGAATCATTGGTTTCATAATCGAAATAGTTGGCACCCAGAAAGGCTGTCAGGCGCCCGCCATTGTCATAGTTGAGGCGAAGTTCCTGATTGAACGAGTCGCCCTCGCGGGACTGATAGAATTGCAACAGGTCAAAGGCTGCCCCGTCGGAATCCCAGGCTTCATTTGAGCTGAGGTCGCGATAATCGGTCAGCGAGGTCAGCGACCAGGCATCGTTCAGCTGGACCTCGATGTTCGCGGTGATGTCGAAGATTTCGCGGTCATTACCCAGCTTGTCGCGCACCTGATCGGCATTGATGTTCATTGCCGTTGCGCCATACGGATCGATCTTGCCGTTCACCGGGAAGAAACCCGATGTGAACTGCGTGCCGGTGGAGTCGTCGTTCTGGTAGTTCAGGAACACGTCAGCCGTGACAGCGGATGTCGGTTCCCAGTGCATGGTGCCGCGCAGGGCGGTCGTGTCCTGTCCCATCAGGTCCGGTGAATTGGCCGTGTTCGGCACATAGCCGTCCATGTTCTTGATCTGGCCCGCGAAGCGGAAAGCCAGCGTGTCGCTGACGGCGAGATTGTAGAACCCCTCTGCGCGGACAGAGCTGTAGTCGCCGCCTTCCAGCAGGATCTCGCCCGAATTGCCTTCGGTCGAGGCGCGGTTCTGGATGAAGTTGATGCCGCCGACGAGGGCGCCCTGACCGAACAGGGTGGCCTGCGGCCCTTTCACGACTTCGACGCGTTCCATATCGTACATGGCGACGTTCGTGGCATAGCCGGGCGTGCCGATGGAGACGCCGTTCTGGAAGACGGCCACACGGGGAGATCCGCCATCGGACACCACGCCGCGCAGCGAATAGCTCGGTGCGTTGAGGCTCTGCGCCTGCACCTGCAGGCCCGGCACGAAGTTTGCCAGGTCTTCGATATCTTCAGCGGCGAGCTTGTCGATCAGATCCTGGTTGGCGACCGAGATGTTGATCGGAACATCAATGAGACTCTGTTCCTGTTTCTGCGTCGTCACGGTGACGGTTTCGAGACGGCGATCTGTCTCTGCGGCGTCCGGATCGGCAAAGGCCGCGAGTTGGCTGGAAACAGTGAGAGCTGCAAGCGCGGTTGCAGACCGAAGATGAAGTTTCATGTGAAGCCCATTCCTTGTTGCGGCGCACAACCGGCCGCCTTGCGCGGTGGCTATTTTTTTTCGCGGGGGGCTTCAAATCAAAGTTTTACGAATGTGATTTTGTAGGTCGTCCGGAGGCGGAATAAGTGATTTTGCTATATGCGATATGTTATTGAGGCTCGATTTTGACAGGGTTGGGTCATGCCGTGTTTTTGTGCGGGCGTGTCGAAAAAGACGTTCTTTTGTAAGTCATCCAGTGGCCTTGTGACGTAATTGTCGGTGTTGCACGCCTTCTGGGTGTGTCTCCGGAAGCGGCGGAAACGTCCGGTGGAACGGGTGCGCCGCCCGTGCACGTTGTTTGGCCCGTGCGCTGAGGGGGTGCGCGCTGCCGGGTGGGGCTGTAGCAGGGCGTTTCAGCCTACAGAAACCTGTCGGTCTTGTTTCGGTTTGTTCCTGAGATTGGCTGTGAACTGTTGCTGGCGCGTCACGGTCGGGGTGGCCGCCACAAGAAAGTGTCATGTGAATGGGTTAGGTGGCGTCTGCTGGCGGCACCTGCCGCATGCCGGGCGCGGCGCGAA
>JBAYSM010000284.1:0-3482 GCA_041676205.1 Rhodospirillaceae bacterium
CAGATCGAGGGTCAGGGCGTGGGTGGCGGCGAACACCTCGGGTTCCTCCACCCGGAGGCCGGCAAGGTCGCTGATCTGGAAAAAGCGGCGGTAGTTGATCTCGTCGGAGGCGACCCGCCAAAAGGCCAGCCGGTAGTATTGTTCTTCGAGCAGCCGATGCAGGTGGCGGAACGTGGTGACGTTTCCAGGCACGCCATTGAACAGCGCCACCGCATCCCCGATCAACTCGGTAATGGCCGGGGTGGAGGTGGCGAGCGCGCTCAACCGCTGTTTCAGGGCGGTGCCCTTGGCGCGCCGGAGAGTTTCCGAGCGTTGCGTGCGGCCATGGCGGCGCAATTCGCGGAACCCGCTTGTCAGCAAGTCCAGTTCGGCCAACGCGGGATCGGGCAGCGTCTCACTGTCGCCGGCCGCCTGGAGCGCCACCCCCAGAACGGGTGCGTAAAGGGCGGGCGTTATGGGAAATCGGTGGTCCCAGTACCACACGCTGAAAGATCCATCAGCCGGGGTGAAGCCTAGCTTCAACTGCCCCTGGTCCAGCACCGCGCCGTAATGGTCGCCCAACACCGGCAACAGAACCTTGTCCTTCAGTGTCGGTTTGGCGGGGGACCAGTCGATGTCGAAATAGTCGGCGTAGGGGCTGGCTTGGCCCCATTCCAGGACGTCGAGCCACCACGCGTTGCCCGCCTCGCCGATGCCCATATGGTTGGGGACCACGTCCAGGACGATGCCCATGCCCTTTGAGCGCAAGGTTTTGGTCAGCCGGGCAAAACCTTCGGCTCCGCCCAGTTCCGGGTTGATGGTGTTGTGGTCGGTGATGTCGTAGCCATGCATCGACCCCGCCCGCGCCTTGAGGATGGGCGAGGCATAGATGTCGCTTACCCCCAGCGCCGCCAGGGAGGGCAGGGCGGCGATGGCATCATCGAAGGTGAACCCCGCATGGAATTGCAGGCGGTACGTTGCCGCCGGAAAACGCCGTCCCATTAAATTTGCCCGTCGAACAGGAACCACACCGTGGTCCATTCGGGCATGGTCTTGGCGTCGGGCCAGTCGTCGGTATTGCTCTCGTAGATCACCCGGCCGTTGGGCCGCGTCGCGTTGCCTTGCGGCGTCGGGTTGAGATTGGACAGCACCGACAGCATCGACCCGTCGCCCAGCGTCCACCGCGCCTCGATGATGCGTCCGCGCGTGACCGAGGTATCGTGCCAGAAGGCTTCCGCCTTGCCGCCTGGGATGCCGGGCAGGCGCGGTGTCACCTCTCGGCGGCGCAGGTCGAGAAGGTTACGCACAAAGGCCAGATGGCGGGCGCAACGTTCGTGCTTAAGGTCGGTCCAATCCAGGCGGGATCGGGTGAAGGTCGCTTCGGCCACCGGATCGGGAATGCGCTCGCGGGCCTCCGGGCTGGCGAATTCGGGGAAGGACTTGAACTCTCCGCGCCGCCCGTCGCGCACCGCATCGGCAAGGTCTTCTCCGACATCGGTGAAGTACAGGAACGGGTTCTCCGCGTCCCATTCCTCGCCCATGAACATCAGGGGTATCTGGGGGGCCAGCAGCAGCAGGGCCTGGGCGGCTTCTACCGCACGGACCCCGATGAGATCGCTCAGACGCTCCCCGAAGGCCCGGTTGCCGATCTGGTCGTGGTTCTGGATGAAACTGACGAAGGCGGTCGGCGGCAGGTGGGCGCTTGGCTCGCCGCGTCGGGCGCCGGCGCGATGGCCCGATGGCTGGCCCTGCCACGCGAATCCTTCGGACAGGCAGCGGGCCAGCAGGACGCCGGGGTCGTCGGCGTAGTCAGCGTAGTAACCTTGGCTTTCGTCAGTCAGCAGGGTGTGAAAGCAATGATGGATGTCGTCGTTCCACTGCGCGGTGTAGTGGGTGGGGCGACCGTCCTCGCCTCGGGTCAGGAAGCGGGCTTCGTTCTTGTCGTTCTCCAGCACCAGATGGATATGGCGGCCCACGGCGGGGCCGTGGTGGACGGCATCGGCCAGTTCTTCGAGGATGTGCGGTGTGTTTGCGTCCTCAATGGCGTGCACTGCATCCAGGCGCAGCCCGTCGATGTGGAATTCCTCAAGCCAGTACAGGGCGTTATGGATGGTGAAATCGCGCACCATGCGGCTTGAATAGTTGATCGCGGCGCCCCATGGGGTGTGGCGGCTTTCGTCAAAGAACGACTTGGCGTAGAGGTTCAGGTAGTTCCCCTCCGGTCCAAAGTGGTTGTAGACCACGTCCATGAACACCATCAGCCCCCGCTGGTGGGCATGATCGACAAGCTGTTTCAGACCCTCCGGCCGTCCATAAGGGGCGAACGGGGCAAACAGGTTGACCCCGTCGTATCCCCACCCCCAGCGGCCCGGCCCGGCGGCCACCGGCATCAGTTCCAGTGCCGTGACGCCCAGGTCGGCCAGATGATCCAAGCGCTCGATGACGCCCAGATAAGTTCCTTCGGGGGTGAAGGTGCCGACGTGCAGTTCGTAGAGGACGGCTTCCTCCCACGGCCGCCCGACCCATGCGGCATCGCCCCAGGAATAGCGATCAGGGTCGATTACCTCGCTCGCCGCATGGACGCCGCGCGGCTGAAAACGCGAGGCCGGATCGGGCACCCACAGTGAGTCCGGGTTGAGCGGCCCACGGGGGCAGAATCGGTACAGCGTGCCCTCGGTCGCGTCGGGCACCATGCACTGAAACCAGCCCTCGTCATGGCGGTCCATCGGCAGGATGCGCCCGCCGCCGGGAACCGGCGACCCGTCCGTGGAGTCCTCCGGCGTTTCCAGAAGCAGGTCCACGGACTCGGCCTCGGGCGCCCACAGGCCAAAGCGGGTTCCCTCAAAGCCGGTTTCGGCGCCGAAGGGCATACGGTGATAGCGGCTCATGGGGCGGACCTCCTCCTATTGGATGGCGTTCCTCCCCCCCGGTAAAGTATGCAGCTCCCTTAGGCTTCGGGCGTGTAGTAGACCGTCGCCAGCGGCGGCAGGGTCAGGCACAACGAGAACGGGCGGCCGTGCTGTTCCACTGCGTCGGCCCCAACCGACGCGCCGGTCGAAACGCCGCTGCCGCCATAGGCAAGGGCGTCGGTGTTCAACGCTTCGCGGAAGATGCCGCCGACCGGCACCCCGATGCGGTACTGGTGATGGACCAGCGGCGTCAGGTTACAGATCACCACCACCGGGCGGCCCCCGTCCTTGGGCCAGCGGACCCAGGAAAAGATGCTGTGGTCGGTGTCGGAGCAATCGATCCACTCGAACCCGCGCGGGTCGAAATCCTGTTCGTGCAGGGCGGGCTCGCTGGCGTAGAGGTGATTGAGGTCGCGCATCAGGTCCAGCGTCTGGCGGTGCAGCGGATCGTCGAGCAGGTGCCAGTCGAGCGACCCATCGTGATTCCACTCCCGCTCCTGGCCGAATTCAGCGCCCATGAACAGCAGCTTCTTGCCGGGATGGGCGTACATGAACGCATAGTAGGCCCGCAGGTTGGCGAACTTCTGCCAGCGG
>JBAYSM010000285.1:0-3468 GCA_041676205.1 Rhodospirillaceae bacterium
GCAGGACAAGGAGGCCACTGTCCGACGACAGATCGCCGCCATCGAAGCGGGCTACAAGGGTCTTGTCCTTCACGGGTGACAAGCCATCCAGCGGCAGGGTAGATTCGACCATGGCGGGTGGGCCGGCTCCTGATCTCCGGTTTCTGGCCTAAGCAACCGAAATACACGGAATCTCAGCAGCTTACGCCACACCCGCCAACCCTCGTGCATAATCCGGGCTAGGGTCCTGTCAAGTCGAACGATTAGTCGAGGCTTGACGTGGCGAAGTGGGGTTTTTCTCAGGTTGAGTTCCGGAGCCTGTGGCCGGAAGTCAAACATCGCCTGGATGCAGGCGATAGCCTGAACACGATCTACGGCCAAATGCGTGATGCCGGGCGCATCACGATGTCACGGTCGAACTTCTACAAAATGCCATGGAGGCCGCGCCCAAAAAGGGCAAGGCCACTCAGCGCGTAACTCGATCCTCTGCATTGGCGGTCCAGACGCCAGCGCCGACCACGCTTGCTTTGCGGCAATCGGCGGCTGTCGGCGGCTGTCGGCCCGAACATGCCGACCATCGAGGGGGCGAAGGCTACCGGCCCCATTTGGGGCGACCCCGAGACATCTGACACCTCCTCCGTCCCTCCCGAAGAGGAAACCAACAATGCTGAATAAGGTCGAACTGATCGGCCGCCTCGGGGGCGACCCCGAGGTGAGGCATACGCAGAACAGCGGCAAAGTGGCGCACCTCAGCGTCGCCACCTCCGAAGCCTGGAAAGACCGCCAAACCGGCGAACGACGCGAACGCACGGAATGGCATCGCGTGGTGATCTTCAGCCCGCCCCTGATCGACTTTGCCGAGCGCCACCTGGGCAAAGGGATGCTGGTCTACATCGAAGGCCAGCTTCAGACCCGCAAGTGGCAGGACCAAACCAACCAGACCCGCTTTGCCACCGAGGTCGTGCTCAATCCGTACCGGAGCCGCCTCACCCTGCTGGATCGCCCGAACGGCAACGGTGGGGCAGCCGAACCGCCGCCCCCGGCCGATCTTGACGACGAAATTCCCTACTGAGGAACAACAACTATGGCGCTTATAAATCTTACTCTGCAGGGCAAGGGCGGCGTCGGCAAGTCGTTCGTCGCGTCCCTGCTGGCGCAGTACTACCAGTCGCGCGGTGGCGACCTGGCTTGCTACGACACCGACCCGGTGAACCAGTCCTTCGGCGGCTACACCGCCTTTGGTGTCGAGCGCGTGCAACCGATCGCCGTCGCTACAGTCAGCATGTTGCTCATTTGTCGTTCTCCTGGACGGGGATGTGCGGCCTCTTCAGCGCTGCAGCCGGCGGGACGACGTTGGCTGCCTTCTCCGCAATCTATACGGCGCTGTTCCTGCTTTCATACCATCTTGAGGTAAAGGCGGCATACGGGATGCGGCGGGACGAGCCGGGGCTTCGGGAATTCCGCCTCGCGAGAATTCCCCTTGCCATAAGCGGCCTTGGATTTGGCGTCCATGCCCTGACTGACGGCGCGACATCCCTTGCGCCGACGCTCCTCTTTGCATTCTGCGCTCTTTCCTGCGGCATGGCCGATGCCCATGCCTGGGCTGCCCACAAGACGGGGGGCACGCGATGAAGCCCCGTCTGCGGACAGCCGCGCTCGTTGTCGGGCTGCTTATCGCGCCCGGCGTCGCCGTTGCCACTTATCCGGTGATCGACACCTCGGCGCTGGCCGAGGCGGGCAAGCAATTGTCGGCGCTGAAAGAGCAGATCGCGCTGATCAAGAAAGAAATCGAGGCCACGACGGAGATCCTGTCGGTGGTGAACGACGTGAGCAAGTTTGCTCAGGAGCAACTGGATGCCATCGGCGAACTGGGCCGGATCGACATCCCGATGCTGAACCTTGCGAAGATCGCCACGCAACTGCACCGCGACGCAAGCTGCCTGATGCCGGATTTCAGCAAGATGATGCCGAATGCAAATTTCAGCGACATCAACCTGAAGTCGGTGTGTTCGGCCCGAAGCGCATATTCCACCACCTTGTGGTTCGATCCGGCCCAGGCCGAGGGGATGACTTGGGATGAGCAGCAGGAAGCCCGCCAAGAGGTCCTGAGCCGCCGTCAGAATGTTCTGCGTTCAGCAGCCGTTGACGGCCTTTCACATGCCGACGTGCAGACGGCGGCGGCAGCGGATCAGGCGGACCGCGCGGTCGTTGAGCTTGAGCGGGCGGCTCAGTCCGCCACCAACATGAATGCGCGGCTGGCGGTGAGCAATCAGGCGCTGATCCTGATCGCACGCCAGCAGGCCACGCAGACGCAACTGCTGGCGTCGCTGCTCAAGCTGCAAGGGGCGACGGCGATGATGTCGTCGGTCGATCAGGCGCCCATGGATGCCGAGACCGACGAGACGGAGGAGACGCCGTGATCTCCTCCCAAGCCTCATTTGCCAGCGGACTTTGCGGCCCGCTTCGCCTCACGGGCGAGGTAGTCGGCCAGAACCTTGTCGTCCCGCGCCACGTCGTCGGCGGTGCGCCAGTCCGGCAGGTCATTGCCCGTAAAGATGTTCGCCATTTGAATTGCAAGGCATTTAAGAGAACCAGTGGACTGATTCCAAGGTTCAGCGCGAAGGGGGCTACCTCTGCCTCGCCACCAATCGGCATACATCTCCTTCCACATGGAATAGACGCGACCAAGGTCGCGGCCCTTGCGGATCAAATCGGCATCCTTGCCGGTAACGGCTCGCAGCTTCGCAAGGTCCGGCTGACCGCCACCCTTCGTCCAGGCCTCATAAGGCGGATTAACACGGGCGTACTCGCCGTCGAAGGCTTCGCCCGTCCGCAACGTCGTCCAAACCCACACAGCGTAGCCCTCTGTGACAGCGTGCTTGCGACACCTTGATGGGTGGCGTTTAGTGAGCACGGTCCAGGGGAATGCGAGCAATGTCGAAGCAGATGCCTACGATTGCAGTTGATGGAGAGCGGCCTTCATCGGTGCCGACGGATCCGGAGGTGGCGGCCAAGGCGCAGAGGCGCACCTTCACGGTGGCCTACAAGCTGGCGGTGCTCGACGAGCTCGACCGCGCCAAGCCTGGGGAGACCGGGGCCATTCTGCGCCGCGAGGGCCTGTATTCGTCGTCCCTGGTGACATGGCGGCAGCAGCGGGCGCAGGGCCTTCTCCGGCCCAAGGACCCGGTGCGCCGAGGGCCGCCTGCGGCCGCCAAGCCAGCCGACACCGCCGAGCTGAACCGGCTGCGGCGCGAGAACGCGCGCCTGGAGCGGCAGCTTGCCAAGGCCAGGCTGGTCATCGGGATCCAAAAAAAAGCTGCGCAGATCATGGAGATAGATCTCGGTCCGAGCGACGAGACGTTCTGACCGCGCTGGCGGCCGAAGTGCCGTCTGGCCTGCGTCGCGCCGTCTGCACGGCACTTGGCCTGCCGCCTGCCAGCTTCTATCGACGGCGCAGACCGGCGAGCCCGCCAATGGCGCCGCGGCGCC
>JBAYSM010000286.1:0-3457 GCA_041676205.1 Rhodospirillaceae bacterium
CTCGGGCAGGCGGGCGACCTGGGTGACGATGCGTCCCGGCGTCAGGAACGCGGTGTGCGTGACCCAGCGCGGACACGCCCCGGTGTAGCGCGGCAGGCGCAGGCCCGAAGCCGAGAAACGCTTGGAAATGTTGCCCGCAATGTCGGTGCGCAGGAAGTGAAACGGAATGGGCGCCGCGGCTTCTCCCTCGGCAGTATCGGAGGCCCGCGACAGGCTGGCCAGCCGGTGGGACACTTGCTCGAAGCTCGCCGTGAAGCGTTCCTGAAGCCGCTCGATGTCATAGCGAAACGCCCGCGCCGTCGCCAAAAACTCACCGCGCGGCAGCAGCAGCGCCCCGGCAAAGGCGTTAGCCAAGGCATGGCGCGCCCGCTCCCGAGCGTCGTCGGTGGTCAGGCCGGGCGTGGTCGCCAGCGCCTCGATGGTGTCGGCGGCCTCAAGGCGGCCGATAAGCTGTGCAGCGCGAAACCGCCAAGACGAGGACGATAGGGCTTCGGATAGGTACAGGGTACGGCTGCGCGGGTCATAGACCTGATCGCGCGGCAGGCGCTCCGGGCTGACGAACTGCACCGCCACGCCATGCCGCGATCGCAGCGATTCCGCCAGTGCGGCGAAAAGCCCGGCCTCGCCGCCGGGCAGGGCGCGGCGGACCTGCTCGGCGGCGTCCTCCAGGTCGGGGAAATAGTTGGCATGGTCGTGGAATAGGTCGTCAACCTCCTCCTCGGGCGTCTGGTGGGGGCGGTGAGAGGCTCGGCCGCCCAGAAAGTCGAACATTTCACCGCTGAGGGCAGCCAGCCGGCGGCTTTCCTCGGCAATGCCGCCGATGAACCGCTGGCGCTGGGCATCGCCCATGTCGCCGTAGTCCTCCAGGATCTCCGAGAATGATCGGATGGAGGTGATGAGGGTCAGGATCTGGTGGCTGGCTTCGGCCAGGAACGGGTCCTGCGATAGGCGTTCGGCCAGGGCCTCGCCCTGAAGCCGCGCTTCGCGGTAGGCACGATAAGCGGCCAGGGCGGCGCGCGCCAGATCCGGCGACTGGCCGACCATCTGCGGAATGGCGGCGGCGGGCAAGGGAGCGGCCAGAGACGGGTCGGCGGCCATTTCCTCCAGTTCGGCAGCCAGGCGGGCTTCTTCCCGCCCGGCCAACTGATCGGCGCTGGTTCCGAGTTCGGCCGCAATGCGCAGCAGCAGCGCGCCGGCGATGGGGCGGCGGTTGTGCTCGATCAGGTTGAGATAGCTGGGCGAAATCCCCACGGCCGAGGCCAGGGCGACCTGCGTCAGGCCGCCTTCCTGGCGAAGGGCGCGGATGCGATGACCGGCGGGCGTGCGCGGTGCCATGTTTTACCGTTTTACTTTTTTACAGTGCAGCATAACGAGAAATTTACAAAACTGGTCGTGGCTTATCAATAGGTTATTGACCGGCTTAACAGCTAGGCGCATTGTCCACGTCGAGATCGTTGCCAAGTCTCAGACCCCCGGACGCTTCGGCGACGGGGGCTTTTTTTGTCCTCAAACCCGTCGCACAACGAAAACGACCCCCGCCGGTGCAGGGGCCGCCACGTGGTTCTGTACTCTGAACGCCTCATCCAGCCGGCCACCACGCATCCTGATAGGGAACTTCTGCGGTGGTGTGGATGCCGCACTCGGTCTTGCTTTTGCCGGCCCAACGGCCCGAGCGCGGGTCATTGGGATCGGTGGCGCGTTCGGTGCAGGTGAAGCAGCCGAGCGACAGGTAGCCATCGTCCTGCAACGGATGGCGCGGCAGGTCATGACGCTCGAAGTAGGCTTCGACGTCGGCACCAGTCCAATTGGCCAGTGGTGTGGCTTTGAGGCGCGGGCCGTCGGCTTCGATCTTGGGCATGTTGGCGCGGCCGTCTCCGTGATGGCCCTTGCGGCCATTAATCCACGCCGCGAAGCCGCCCAAGGCCTGACGCAGCGGGGCAACCTTGCGCAGGGCGCAGCAGCGGTCGGTGTCGCGCTGGAACAACAGGCCGTCGCCATCTTCGGCGGCCAGCGCGGCGCGGGCGGGGTGCAGGGTGCGGACTTCACGCAGGCCCAGGCGGGCGACCAGGGTGTCGCGGTAACGCAAGGTTTCGCCGAACAGCTTGCCGGTATCGAGGAACAGTACCGGCACGTCCGGGTCGATGCGCGACAGCATATGCAGCAGCACCGCGCTTTCCGTGCCGAACGACGATACCAGCGTAATCTGGCCGGGGAACACCGTGTGGACCAGATCATCCAGCATGTCTTCGGCACTTAGGGTGGCATAGCGATCGGCCAAGGTGGCTGTGTCGAGGGTCACGACTTTCATTCCGCAGCACTCCTCTGCGAGGCATGGCGCAGCACGGCGGCCGGGGTAAGGCGGTCGGCGGCGGTCTGGTAAACGACGGAAAAATGGTCCAGCGCGGCGGCAAACCGGGCGAGGTCGGTGCCCCCGGCCACCTGGAACGCATCGAACCCCGAGCGGGCCAGGAACCGCACTTGATCGATCAGCACATCGCCGACCGCCCGCAGTTCGCCGGTAAAGCCTAGCCGGTCGCGCAGCATCCGGGCTTGCGAATACCCGCGCCCGTCGGTGAAGGCGGCGAACCGGATGGCAACCACGGGCGGCAGGGTCCCAAGCGCGGCCGGGTCATCCCCGGCGGCCAGCCACACACCGGTGTCGGGGCGGGACTTGAGGGTGTCCGCCTCGGCCAGCCACGCGGCCAGCGGCACCAAGACCGGCCCGCTGGCTGGGATGGCGGCGTCTTCGGCCAGCAGCGGCCAGTCGGTCGTGGGGGCCGAGAGGCCGCCCGACGGGATCTGTCTAACGAGCGGCATCGAGGGCCTCCTTGAACGGGGTCACGCCAATGCGGCGGAAGGTCTGGATGAAGGTTTCGCTGTCCTGACGGCGGGCGAGGTAGACAGCAGCCGTGATCTCCACCGCATCGACGGTTTCCTCGGCGGTCATGGCGCGGCCGGTGATCTGGGCAACGCTGGCCTCGGCCTCGGTGGCATCGCCGCCGATGACGAGCTGGTACGCCTCGGCGCCGCGCTTATCGACCCCCAGAATGCCGATGTTGCCCACATGGTGATGGCCGCAGGCGTTGATGCAGCCCGACACGTTGAGGCTGATCGGCCCAAGGGCGGCCTGCCGGTCCAGAGCTGCAAAGCGACGGCTGATTTCTTGCGCCACCGGGATCGAGCGGGCATTGGCCAGCGAGCAATAATCCTGGCCGGGGCAGCTAATCATGTCGGTGATCCGCCCCTTGTTGCCGGTTTCCAGGCCAAGGCTGCGCAGCGCGCTCCACAGGGCATGAAGCTGGTCCTGGCGGACGTGCGGCAGGACGAGGTTCTGCTCCTTGGTGGCGCGCAATTCGCCCAGGGAATAGCGGTCGGCGAGGTCGGCCACGGCGTCCATCTGGTCGGCCGTGATATCGCCGGGAATGCCGCCAACCGGCTTGAGGGAGATGGTCACGGC
>JBAYSM010000287.1:0-3453 GCA_041676205.1 Rhodospirillaceae bacterium
AGCGTCCTCGAAGGCATCAACAACCGCATCAAGGTCATCAAGCGCATGGCCTACGGATACCGCGACGACGCCTACTTCTTCCTCAAGATCAGGGCCGCATTCCCCGGACTTCCGCGATGAACCCTTTTTTATCGCCTGCGGCGCCATCTGACGGGAACCTCAGTGCCTCACTGCCTCTGTGGTTCCCCCTTCACTACCCCTCAAGCATCCCATTAATAAAGCTGTCCAACCCCACCCGGCGGACGCGTTTGAGGCGTTCGGCGCGGAGGATGGCTTGAACGGCGGCAATGCTTTCTTCGAGGTTGGTGTTCACGATCACGTAGTCGTATTCGGCCCAATGGCTGATTTCGTCGGCGGCTTCGGCCATGCGGCGGGCGACGATGTCGGGGCTGTCCTGGTTGCGGTCGGTCAGGCGGCGTTCCAGTTCGGCCAGCGACGGCGGCAGGATGAACACGCTGACCAGATCGGGCCGGGCATTTTGCGCCAATTGCCGGTTGCCCTGCCAGTCGATGTCGAACAGCACGTCGCGGCCTTCGGTCAGGGCGTTTTCGACCGGCCCGCGCGGCGTTCCATAGCGGTTGTCGAACACCTTGGCATGTTCGAGCATCTCACCCTTGGCGGCCATGTCGTCGAACTGCTCGACCGTGCGGAAGAAGTAGTCGATGCCTTCGTTCTCGCCGGGGCGGGGCTTGCGCGTCGTCACCGAGACAGACAGCGACAAACCCTGGTCGCGCTCCAGCAGGGCGCGGGCGATGGTCGACTTGCCGCCACCCGACGGGGCCGACAGCACCAGCATCAGGCCGCGCCGACGGACGGCGGAATAGGGCAGGGAGGGCATGGCGGCAAAAGCTCCTAAGTCGTCTATTCGATGTTCTGGACCTGCTCGCGCATCTGGTCGATGACGGCCTTGAGGTCCAGGCCAATGCGGGTCAGGGCGGTGTCCTGCGCCTTGGAGCACAGGGTATTGGCCTCGCGGTTGAACTCCTGACACAGGAAGTCCAGGCGGCGGCCGCACGCTCCTGCGGCGGCGATCAACTCGCGGGCCTGGGCGATGTGGGCGATCAGGCGGTCGAGTTCCTCGCGCACGTCCAGCTTGGTGGCTAGCAGCGCGCATTCCTGGGTCAGCCGGTCTTCCGGCAGCGCCGGGGCCGCCTCCAGCAACGCCTGAACCTGGGCGCGCAGGCGGTCGCGCGCCGCTTCGGGCCGCATCTGGGCGGACTGCCCGGCCTGGGTGGTCAGCGATTCGACGGTGTCTATCTGAGAGGTCAGAACGCCAGTCAGACGCGCGCCTTCTTCGTCCCGCGCCGCTGCGAGGGCGGCCAAGGCGTCGTCCAGCGAGCGTAAGACGGCGGCCTCGTGGGCGGTGCGCAGGTCGTCGTCCATCACCGTCTCGTCGGCGGCCTGCAACACGCCGCGCACGGCCAGCAGCCCGTCAAAGGTCGGAGGGGCGATATGGGGCGGCAAGTCGCGCGCCATGTCCATGAGTTGCCGCAACAGGGGCTGATTGACCTGCACGGCGCCTGGCGCGGTGTCGGCCCGCACCTGCACGGTCAGCGTCAGGGAGATGTTGCCGCGCACAAAGCGTTTGGCGGCGGCTTCGCGGGCGGGGATCTCCAGGGCTTCATAGCCGGGCGGCAGGCGCAGGCGGATGTCCAGGCCCTTGCCGTTGACGCTGCGGGCCTCCCAGGTCCAGGTTAGTGGCGGGGCGGTCTGCTCGGCGTGGGCGCGGGCGAACCCGGTCATGCTGCTGACGGTCATGGCTGGCGCTCCGGTAAATCGATGGCTTCTTATAGCCCCCTCGGCCGGTCGCAACAAGTTGGGCGCTTTGGGGTCTTTGCAGGGGGGTAGCTGGGGCACTATTGTCAAAGCATGACACGCCACAGCCGAAAACCGCGCCGTCAAGGGCGCCGCCGCACCAGCCGATTAGAGAACGTCACGGGCGACATGACGGAGATCACCGTCACCGTGCCGGTGGAGCGCGTCGGGATGTTGCGCAATTATGCCCAGCGCATCTCGCGTAACCGCCCCGCCCAACGCGAGGAAGTGCTGTGGGCCTTGCGTCACCATGCCGCATCCCTGGTCCAGCGATATGGCGTCCGCCGCCTCGCCCTGTTCGGCTCGGTCGCCCATAACCGCAGCCGGCGGGAGAGCGACGTCGATCTTCTGGTCGAGTTCGAGCCGGGCCGCCCGACCGGGATGCTGGAATTCGTGGACCTCAAGGGCTGGCTGGAAAGCGTCCTCGGCCGCCCGGTGGACCTCGTCACGCCGGCCAATCTCAAGCCGCGCATCCGCGAGCGCATCATGCGGGAGGCGATCAATGTCCTATAAGGACTGGCGGGTGCGCATCGATGACATGATTGAATCGATCAACCGGTGTCTGGAATACGTCAACGGCCTGAGCGAACGGGCCTTCGTGGCCGATGCCAGGACGGTGGACGCGGTGGCCCGCAACCTGGAAATCGTCGGCGAGGCGGCCAATAAAATCCCTGCGGCGGTCGAGGCGGCTCATCCGCTGGTGCCGTGGCGCAAGCTGGCCGACATTCGTCATGTGCTGATCCACGAATACCACTCGGTCGATGCCGATATTCTCTATCGTACCGTGATAAACGACCTGCCGCCGCTGCTGGTCCAATTGAAGGCGGTGCTGGATGATGCCTCGCTGCCGGTGACGCTGGAGTGACCTCGACCTTGGGTATCGGGGTCCTGATTACCGGGGCATCGTCGGGAATTGGTGCGGCGCTGGCCGTGGCCTATGCCGCGCCGGGCGTGCGGCTGGCGCTCAGTGGGCGCGACGCCGGACGATTGGAAGACGTCGCCGCACGGTGTCGCGCGGCGGGCGCGGACGTGGCCTGCCGGGTGCTGTGTGTCACCGATGCCGCCGCCATGGCCGACTGGGTGGCCGAGGCCGAACCCTTGGACATGGTGATCGCCAACGCCGGAATATCGGCCGGAACCGGCGGCGGGGCCGAGAGCGCCGACCAGACGCGGGCGATTTTCGCCGTCAACGTGGATGGCGTGCTGAACACGGTCCTCCCGGCGGTGGAGGGAATGCGTGCCCGGCGGCGCGGGCAAATTGGAATCGTTGCCTCCGTCGCCGGCTTCCGGGGTCTGCCGAGCGCGCCCGCCTATTGTGCCAGCAAGGCCGCTGTCAAGGTATGGGGCGAAGGTCTGCGCGGCTGGCTGGCGAACGATGGCGTCGGCGTGTCGGTCATCCTGCCGGGGTTCGTCGAAAGCCGCATCACGGCGGCCAACCGCTTTCATATGCCGCTACTTATGCCCGGCGACCGGGCCGCCCGCATCATCCGCCGTGGCCTGGACCGCAATGTTGGCCGCATCGGCTTCCCGTGGCCGACCGTGTTCGTAGGGTGGCTGATGTGCGTGCTGCCAAATGCTGTGGTTGACCGGATGACGAGGCGTTTGCCGGGGAAGTAGGGGGAACCACAGAGGCAGTGA
>JBAYSM010000288.1:0-3406 GCA_041676205.1 Rhodospirillaceae bacterium
AGCGCATCCTCGGCAGGGTGCCGCGGCTGTCGTGGGTGGCGGTGGCGGGGCTGTTCCGGCCCGAGGATCGCTATCCCGGCGCGCTCGACCGCGATGCCTTTGCCGTGGTGCCGGACCGGGCCGACCGCAAGTTTGCCGCACTGGCGGCGGCCACCGGCGCGGTGTTGGTCACGGCCGATGACGATCTTTTGGGCGTGCGTGATGCGCTGGCGGATCTGGGAGTGACAGTTCTCCGCCCCTCCCAGATCCTGAGCCGTCTTTAGCTGACGATATTGTACCCGGCATCGATGAAGTGGGTGCCGCCGGTGATGTTGCGGGCGCCGTCCGACACCAGGAACGCGGCATAAGCGCCGATGTCTTCGATGCTGACCAGGGTGTGCTGCGGGGCGCGTGCGGCGGCCTGCTCCATCAACTGGTCGAACCGGTCGATGCCCGACGCGGCGCGGGTCTTAAGCGGTCCAGGCGACAGGGCATGGACACGGATGTTCTTTTGCCCGAGTTCGGCCGCCATGTAGCGGGTCGAGCTTTCCAGGGCAGCCTTGACCGGACCCATCAGGTTGTAGTGCTCAACCACCTTCTCGGAACCATAGAACGACACGGTCAGCAGGGTGCCGCCGCCGGCCTTTTCCATCAGCGGCTCGGCATAGCGGGCCATGCGGATGAAGCTGTGGCAGGACACGTCCATGGCCATCGAGAACCCATCGCGCGAGCAATCGACCACGCGGCCGTGCAGATCTTCCATCGGCGCGAACGCGATGGAGTGCAGGACGAAGTCCAGCTTACCCCACTTTTCGCCGATCTTCTCGAACACGCTTTTCAGTTCGCCGCTGGCCCGCACGTCGCACGGGCCGATCAGGTCGGCGTCCAGCTCGGTCGCCAGAGGCTCAACGAACCGCTTGGCCTTTTCGTTCAGGTAGGTGACCGCCAACTCGGCACCCTGCTGACGGAAAAACTTGGCGCAGCCATAGGCGATCGACTGGTCGTTGGCGATGCCGACCACCAGGCCCTTCTTTCCGGCCAAGGAAAACGTATCGGTCATAAAGAGATTCCCCGTTGTCAGTGCAGTTGCGAAGAAGCGTGTGCGGTGCAACATAACAGACAACGCGGGGCGGCGGGTCACGGATTCTCGACCGCCGCAAAATATTCATCCCACCGTAATCAGAGCGCGCCGCCACACGCACTCGTGATTCGCCGTCACCGTCCCGAATACGTTACAAAGGACCCTGCCCCAATCCCAGGAGGTCGCCCATGCCCGACGGAGGGCGCCAACATCCCACGAAATTCACCGACCCCGCCGTGACCACCGGCGGAGAACCCCGTGCCGTGGTGGCGTTGAACCGCCTGACCACCCTATGGGTCAACACCGGCACCCTGTGCAACATCGCCTGCACTGGCTGCTATATCGAGTCGGGACCAAAGAACGATGCCCTTGCTTACCTCACGCCAGACGACCTGCGGCCCTTTCTCGACGAGATCGAAACCCGCGCCCTGGGCACGACGGAAATCGGCTTCACGGGCGGCGAGCCGTTCATGAACCCGCATATCCTGACGCTTCTGGAAGATTGCCTGGAGCGCGGCTTCCAGGTCCTGGTGCTGACCAACGCCATGAAGCCGATGAGCCATCGCCGCCCCGGCTTGCTGGCCCTGCGCGACCGATTCGGGGCGCGGCTGTCGCTGCGGGTGTCGCTGGACCACTATACGCCCGAGCGGCACGAAGCCCTGCGCGGGCCGGGGTCGTGGGATGCCGTGGTGGACGGCCTGACCTGGCTGAGCGCCGAAGGGTTCGACATCTCCATCGCCGGACGCACCCTATGGGGCGAACCCGAGGCCACGGAGCGGGCCGGATATGCCGTCACGCTGGCCGCCCTCGGCCTCGGCCTCGACGCCGCCGATCCGCACCGTCTGGTGTTATTCCCGGAGATGGACGAAACCGCCGACGTGCCGGAGATCACCGAACGCTGCTGGGGCATTCTCGGCAAAAGCCCCGACAGCGTGATGTGCGCCTCGGCCCGCATGGTGGTGCGGCGCAAGGGGGCCGCCCGCCCGGCGGTGCTGGCCTGTACCCTGCTGGCCTACGACACAGCGTTCGAGTTGGGCGCCACCCTGGCCGAGGCCGACCGCCCGGTGCCGCTCAACCACCCTCACTGCGCCCGGTTCTGCGTGCTGGGCGGGGCCAGTTGCTCAGGGTGAGCGATGCACTGGTCCCGCTCCTCTAATCCCGCCCCATGATCCGCCCGGCGAGATAGCCGATACCAAAGGCGGCGGCGACGCTGACCAGCGGGTTGCGGATGACGGCGCGTTCGGCTTCGGCCATGTAGTCCTCGGCGTGGCCACGCGCCTGTTCGGCGTAGTCGCGGACAAGGGCAGCGCCTTCCTCACCGCGCGCCATGGCGACTTCGCGCAGGGTTCCCGACAGGCTGGCGAGGTCGCGGCGCAGGCTTTCAAGGTCGTTCTTCAGGCGGTTGATGTCGCCGTGGGCGCGGGCTTCTGCAGCGGCCTCGCGGGCGTTAGCGGTTTCGTGGATAAGGTCGTCGGCCAGCTTCGGATGGGAATCGGGTGGGCCGTCGTGGGGAAGATCGGGATCGAACGGGCGGGTGAAATCGGACATGGCGGGCGCTCCGTAAGGGGTCAGCGGGGGGGCTGGTCGGCAAGTTGGGGCGCGGGGGCAATGACCCGCAACGGGCCGGAGTCCGGCGGCGGCACCATCAGTCCGCGCGCCACGGCCATTGGCGGCACGGCGATTGGCGGTAGGGCGGCCACCGGACCGACGCCCGCGATCATCCGCAGAGCGCCGTCTTGAGGCAGGCGCAGGGCCGACAAGGGCACGACCACATGGGATGGCGCCACTGCCGGATCGGGTCCGCGCACTTCGAGGACGGCCAGCGATTCCCCCGTGGCGCGGCCAAACACCACGTCGCGCACCCTGGCGACCGGCTGGCCGATGTCGTCATGGACGACGCGGCCGATCAGCGATACCGCCGACACCACGCGGTGCGGCGCCTCGGCCCCGGTTTGTCCGGCCGCGCCGAGCGGTGCGCCAACCGCCAGGATGGCGAGGGCGATGGCGGAAAACGTCCCCTTGCGCATGCATTCCTCCTGCGACGTCCACAAGAACAACGTGCATCCGCACGAACGGGTTCCCTTCCAACCGCACCCCCTCGCCTTCGTGCGTAATTCGCGCTATGACCTGCGCATGATGACGATGCGCCAAATCCTGATCCTGACCGCCACCGGCGCGGTGTTCGCCGCGGCCTATGCCGTCCGGTTCCTATGGGTGGAAGACGCCGCCCAGGGCTTTGCCTGCGCGGCCGACATGACGGCGGCCTGTGCGGTGCGCCAGGCCTTCATCATGGGCTTTCATCTGAAGGTGTTCGGCAGTGTCGCCGTCGCGCTCGGCGGCTTGGCA
>JBAYSM010000289.1:0-3401 GCA_041676205.1 Rhodospirillaceae bacterium
CGTCCTCAAGGTCGTCCATCAGCGCGACGCTCCTTCGCGCGGCAGTTCGGCCAGGATCCGCTTGCACGCCGCATGGGGGTCCGGCGCGGCAGTGATCGGGCGGCCGATGACCAGAATATCGGCCCCGGCGTCCAGAGCCTCGGCCGGGGTCAGGGTGCGCTTTTGGTCGTCGCCAGCGGCCCACATCGGGCGGATGCCGGGCACCACCAGCTTGAAACGCGGTCCGCAGGCTTCGCGCAAAATGGCGGCCTCGCGCGGGGAACACACCACGCCGTCGAGGTGGCATTCCTTGGCCAGCAGGGCCAGTTCACGCACCTGCTCATCGACCGAGCGGGTGACGCCGATTTCGGTCATGTCATTTTGATCGAGGCTGGTCAGCACGGTGACGGCGACAATCAGCGGACGATCCACGCCGTGCTCGCGCGCGCCATCGGCGGCGGCGTTGGCGGCGGCTTCCATCATGGCGCGGCCCCCGGCGGCGTGAATGGTCATCACGGCGGGACGGGCGGCGCAGGCAGCGCGCACGGCCCCGGCCACGGTATTGGGAATGTCGTGGAACTTGAGGTCCAGGAACACCGGCAACCCGCCCGCCGCCTTGGCGACCTGCTGCACGCCCCGCGCCCCGTGGGCGCTGAAGAACTCAAGGCCCAGCTTGAGGCCCCCGGCCACGTCAGCCAAATTGGCGGCAAGGCCAGTGGCGGCCCCCAGGTCGGGAGTATCGACAGCCACGAAAATGGGGTTGTTCGTCATGGGGTGCCCCGAACTAGTGAAAACTGTGACCACTGCTTTACCGCACCGGGGCGCGGGCTGTCCATGAAACCAACGTGCGGGACAGCCGGGCAGAGGCGGCGCGCAGCACCGGCTCGGGCCATCCGGCAAAGCCGAGGACCAGTCCGCTGCGGGATACCGCGCCCCGGTGAAACTGCGACAACGCGGCGGCCTCGACCTTTTCCCGTGCCAGAGCGTGGACCAACCGGGCATCGTCGGCCACCCCGAGAATGAGGTGCATCCCGCCATCGGCACCGCTGATGGGCAACCCGCTGCCCAGCGCCTCGACCAGCACGCTGCGGCGCTCGGCATAAAGACCCCGCATGGCCCGCAGGTGGCCGCTAAACCATCCTTCGTCAAAGAAATCGGCCAGCGCCGCTTGGTGCACCGTGGACGGGCTGCCGTCGAGCAGGCCGCGCACCGATCCCGCCGTTTCGGCCAGCGCCTCGGGTACCACCAGATAGCCCAGGCGCAAGCCCGGAAACAGCGCCCGGCTGAAGGTGCCGAGGTAGACCACCCGGCCATCCTCATCGAGTCCCTGAAGGCTCGCCACCGGGCGGCCGTCAAAGCGGAATTCGCTGTCGTAATCGTCCTCGATCACCCACGCCCCGGCGCGGCGCGCCCAGGCCAGCAAGGCAAGGCGGCGCTCCAGCGACAGGGTGACGCCCAACGGGAAATTGCGCGACGGCGTGACCAGGACGGCGCGGGCCTGAGCGGGCAGAGCCTCCACGCGCAGGCCCGCGTCATCGACCGGCACCGGCGCAAGTGTTGCCCCGGCGGCTGCCAGGGCAGCATCGGCCCCGCGAAAGCCGGGGTCCTCCACCGCCACCACGTCGCCGGGATCGAGCAACAGCCGCGCGGCCAGATCCAGCGCCTGCTGCCCGCCGCCAACGATCAACACCTGATCGGCCGAGCAGCGCAGGGCGCGGCTTTCTCGCAAATAGTCCGCCACGGCGACCCGCAACGCCATCAGCCCGGCGGGATCGCGGGCCATGGTCAAGTCCAGCCCCGGCCGACGCCAGCGGCGACGCAGCAGGCGCGCCCACACCTCCCATGGGAACTCCTCCAGGGCCGGAACGCCAGCCCGGAACGGCAGCCAAGCGCTGTGAGGGTGGAACCGCTCCCCAGACAGCCGCCGAGCCAGGGCAGACGGTCGCGGCGCGCCCTGCGGCAAAGCCGGACGGTCGGGCAGCGCAGGCCCGTCGCCCAGCGCGGCGCGGACGAACGTTCCCGCGCCGGTGCGGCCATCCACATAGCCCTCCGCCGCAAGCTGGTCATAGGCCGCCAGTACCGTGTTGCGGCCCATGCCGAGCGCGGCGGCCAGAACGCGGGTCGGCGGCAACCGCTGGCCCGGCGGCAGGCGCCCGGCCAGGATGGCGTCGCGTAGCGCGAAGTACAGGCGGCGGTGCAGCGGGCGGGCGTCATCGGCGGCCATGTGCAGGATGCCGCCGTCGCCGGTCCAGATTGGCTCCATCATTTTGTCCGAAGCGGTGCTTTCCAGGGGGCCATTATGCGCGCACCCTTCGGCATCGTCATGTCCCAAAGGAGTTCCCGCCGTGCCGTCCCTGCCCGTCACCGAAACCACCCGTGGCCGCCGCCTCGCCAACCGGGTCAGCCATGACCTTGCGACCATCCACGCCATCCTTGATGAGGGCCTGGTCTGCCATATCGGCGCGGTGGTGCGCGGGCGGCCATGGGTGCAGCCCACCCTGCACTGGCGCATCGGCGAGGAATTGTTCATCCACGGCCACGCCGGAAACGGCCTCTATGCCGCATTGGTGGAGGGGGCCGAGGCCTGCGCCACGGTAACATTGCTGGATGGGCTGGTACTGGCGCGGTCGGCCTTTCACCACTCGGTCAATTTCCGTAGCGTAGTGGTGTTCGGCACCGTCCGCGCCGTCACCGACCCGGCGGAAAAGAACACCGCGCTGGAGGCCATGATGGACAAGCTCGCGCCGGGCCGCTGGCCCGACGTGCGCGCCCCTTCGCCCAGCGAACTCAAGGCCACCGCCGTCCTGGCCCTGCCGATCACCGAAGCCTCGGCCAAGGTCCGCCAGGGAATGCCCAAGGACGACGCCGAAGATATGGCCGTCCCGGTGTGGGCGGGCGTGGTGCCGCTATCCCTGACGCGCGGGGAGCCGGTGGAGGACTGCACGCCTACTGCTTGATCGGCGTGAAGCCCTTCGCCCGCATGCAGGACTCCACGATCCGGCGGCTGTCAGTGGCGGCCTTTTGGCGGTCGGCGGCGTCCAGCGGGTTTTCCGGGGTGCGGCTGGACGCCGCCATGCGGTCCATCCCGCCGGTCCGGTCACGGGCGAGGCGCTTGCAGTCCTCCCACTCGCTTTCGGCCTCGGCCTTGGCGACCCCTGGCGCGGTCCACGGGGCGCGGGCGGGCGTGCAGGCGGCAACGATCAGGGCGAGCAGAACGGCGGAACGGACGCGGCGCATGAAGCCTCCAGGAAGGGGGTGCTGAAATCCTTTTGTAACAGGGCAGCACCTTGCGCGAAATGGCCGCGCCTCGCTATAGTGCGCTGCACAAATCCACCGGCCAGCACTGGAGTCATTTTTATGAGCGTCTTGGACAACCCGGTCACCCACTACTACGAAGACATCACCGAAGGCATGACCGCCAC
>JBAYSM010000290.1:0-3388 GCA_041676205.1 Rhodospirillaceae bacterium
CCATGACGTAGCATCCCCCTCGGACAACGGCACCCCCTCTGGCAGTCTGTGGAGTTTGGCGACTACCAGTTTGTCAGAATGTGCCGCTGTCCGCCCATCTCCCCGCTAATCCGCGATGAACCATAAAAAAAGGCTTGATCGCGCAGGAGCGGGAGCGCCCTGATCTCAGGCAGTACCGCCGGGAATGGGTCGACCGACGCCAGCCTTACATGCGTGAGGCCCCGCAAAGGCTGGTGTTCATCGACGAAACGTCGGTCAAGACCAACATGACCCGGCTGCGCGGACGCAGCCCCGTGGGCGAGCGCCTGTACGGCCCGGCGCCCTTTGGCAACTGGCAAACCCAGACCTTCATCGCTGGGCTGGCCTGCAGCGAACTGATCGCCCCTTGGGTCATCCCCGGCGCCATGAACCGTCAGGCCTTCGATACCTATATCGAAACCCAACTGGCCCCCAGTCTTGAGCCGGGCACGGTGGTCATTCTCGACAACCTCGCCACCCACAAGAGCCCCAAAGCCGCGGCGGTCCTGCGCCAGCGGGGATGCTGGATGCTCTTCCTTCCGGCCTACTCGCCGGACCTCAATCCGATCGAAATGGCGTTCTCGAAGCTGAAGGCCCATCTCCGCAGACTCGGTGCCCGGACATACGACCACCTCATCCAAGCCCTCGGCGAAATATGCGACCTTTTCGATCCCGAGGAGTGCTGGAACTTCTTCAGAGCGTCCGGATATGCGCCAGATTAAAAGCAAACCGCTTTAGCAAGACCGGGGCAAACCAAACCGTGTGTGTCGACGTATCATGATGATGATCGGCCGAACCGGATAGACCTCATGCCCCCACACATCGACAGGCTTTCCCCCAAACGCTCGGTGGCGATCCAAGGCGGCGCGCTGGTGATGTTTCTCGTTCTGACGGCAGTCGTCGCCACGCTGGGGGGAATGGCGACGTACGCCGGGATGGATGGCTGGTACGCGAGCCTTGCCAAGCCTCCGCTCAATCCTCCGGACTGGGTGTTCGGCCCGGTGTGGACGGCGCTCTATGCCATGATGGCCGTCGCCGCGTGGCGTATTTGGCGGCAGCCCGCACCGCAGGTGCCGGGCGCCCCATCACGGGCGCGGGCATTGGGCTTGTGGGGTGGGCAATTGGCCCTCAACCTGCTGTGGCCGGTCCTGTTCTTTGCCCTGAAAAGCCCGCTGGCGGCCTTGGGGGCCTTGGTCGTTCAGGCCATCGTGCTTGCCGCCGCCACCTGGGATTTCGGCGTCCGGGACCGCATGGCCGGTTTGCTGATGGTGCCGGTCCTGTTGTGGGTGACGTTCGCCGGGTATTTGAATGGCGGGGTCGTGGTGGTCAACTGACCGTCAGAAGTTCGGCCCGTCAGCAGTTTGGGGCCGGCAGCTTTTCCAGCGTGCGGAGAATGCCGCGCAGCGCGAAGTCGCCGAAGTCCTGGAGCAGATTTTCCGCCACGCCATTGCTGTGGTAGTTCAGCGACATTTCGAAATCGGGTGTTTGGCTGTTGGGCGTGTCGGGCGAGAAGAAGGCCAGGGTCATGGGCCACGCCGGACCGCCGAGCAGGTCCGGGGCGTCCACCTCGTGCGGCGTGTCGGCGGGCAACAGGCGGCCGACCGCCGCCGTCACCAAGTACGCCCCCTTGATGCCTGACCCGTCGAACACCGGCGCTGACAGGAACGTTTTGCCAGCCTGGGCGATGTTGACCAGTTCATGGGTGTGGCGGGTGGGCAGCAGGGTGCCGGGCGGCAGGTCGATGACCTTTTCCTCGCCCTCGGCCAGGTTGAAGATGGCCTTGCCGCCGTTCTTGCCGACCGTTGCCGTGCCGTCGTAGGCTTCGACCACGGTCTGGTTGCGGGTGTTGCGCACGCGGAAGCGATAGCTCGACCCGTCCTTGCTCTCCCAGGCCAGGAAATCCCAAGACGTTTCCAACGGTCCACCCTGGGATTGCATCATGGTCAGGTCGGTGCGGGTTTCCACGGTCCAGCCGTCGCAGCCGTCGGTGAACGTGTAGTTCATGGTCCCGCCCGCCCCGACGATGCCCGAGCCCGAGCGCGAGGTCGCAAGCCGCATGTCGTAGCTCGCGCGGTGGGACACCGGCGCCATGACGCCCTCCAGACCCCGAGGCTGGGCGAGGGCGGGCGCGGCATCGGCCAGCACCAAGAAGGCGCCAAGTCCAACAAGCGCGACGGTGGCGGCACGGACCATCAGGTGTTCTCCTGCGGACAAACGGGTCGAGCGGCCACGACGGCCGCTCGTTGAGCAACGCTCGCCACAGAATGAGGGAGGCGCGGCGGTTTGCCAAGCACGCAACGGGACAACGCCAAAAAGCGTCTGACGGCTTTAAAACCCGACCTTGTGCTTACCCTCTAGCCTCTATTCCTTCGCCTTGGTTTCCGCCTTGGGCGGCAGGGCGATGCGGATGTGCAGTTCCTTGAGCTGCTTTTCGGTCACGTCGGACGGCGCGTGCATCATCAGGTCTTCGGCCTGCCCGTTCATGGGGAAGGCGATAACCTCGCGGATGTTCGGCTCGTCGGCGATCAGCATGACCATGCGGTCGATGCCCGGCGCGGCGCCACCGTGCGGCGGTGCCCCGTACTTGAAGGCGTTCAGCATGCCGCCGAACTTCTCCTCGACCACTTCGGCCGGATAGCCGGCCATGGCGAAGGCCTTGTACATGATGTCCGGGCGGTGGTTACGGATGGCGCCGGACGACAGTTCGATGCCGTTGCACACGATGTCATACTGGTATGCCTTGATGTCCAGCGGGTTCATCGTCTCCAGCGCTTCCATGCCGCCCTGGGGCATGGAGAACGGGTTGTGGCTGAACTCGATGGCGCCGGTGTCCTCGTTGGCCTCGAACATCGGGAAGTCCACGGTCCAGCAGAAGCGGAACACGTTCTTTTCGCGCAGGTCCAGTTCATCGCACACGCGCTCGCGGACCAGGCCGGCGAATTTGGCGGCCTTGAGCACCTTGTCGCAGGCAAAGAACACGGCGTCGCCGTCCTTGAGGCCCATGGTCGCCTTGATGGCTGCCACGCGGTCGGCTTCGAGGTTCTTGGCGATCGGCCCCCTCGGCTCGCCGCCTTCGGGGAACTGGATGTAGCCGAGGCCGCCTGCGCCGTTCTCGCGCGCCCAATCATTCAGCTTGTCGTACCAGCCGCGCGGACGGGCCGCGGCGCCCGGCGCGGGAATGGCGCGGACCACCGCGCCGCCCTCGATCTGGCGGGCGAAGATGCCAAAGCCGCCGCCGGCAAAGGCCTCGGTCACGTCGCCGATCAGCAGCGGGTTGCGCAGGTCGGGCTTGTCGCTGCCGTATTTCAGCATCGCATCGGCATAGGGGATGCGCGGCCAGGTCGCATCGACCCGGCGGCCGCCGCCGAAC
>JBAYSM010000291.1:0-3388 GCA_041676205.1 Rhodospirillaceae bacterium
CACGGGCGAATGGCATTCGCTATCGGGGTCTTGATCTGGACGGCCGAGTAATCGAACGCGAGGCGACGGGATTCCACGCCCGCGTGGTTCAGCACGAATGCGATCATCTCGATGGATTGCTCTATCCCATGCGTATGGGTGACATGACTTCATTTGGCTTTGTTGATGAACTGCGTAAGCCGGCAACCGAGGACGCCCTGACCAATGACTGAAACCACCCTCGACGACGTGCGCGACAAACTTGTCCTGGCCGCGCTTGATCACATTCCGTTCGATGGCTGGAGCATGAAGGCTCTGCGCCACGCCGCCGCGGATATCGGCCTCGATCCGGCGGCCCCTGACCGGGCCTTTCCCCACGGCGTGAGCAGTGCGGTGGAGCACTTCACCGCCTTGGCCGACCGCCTGATGGTGGCCGATCTGGCGGAGCGCAATCTGGACAACATGCCGCTTCAGGCGCGCATCGAGGAGGCCGTGCGCGTGCGCTTGGATCGTTGGGCGCCGCACCAGGAAGCCGTCCGCCGCGCCTTGACCGTTTATAGCCTGCCGCAGAACCTGGGTGGTGCGGCGCGTGCCACGTGGCAGACCGCAGCCCTGATCTGGAAGGCGGCGGGCGATCGCTCGACGGATTTCAACTGGTACACCAAGCGCGCCTCGCTGGCCGCCGTTTACTCGACCACGCTGCTGTACTGGCTCGATGACCAGTCCGAGGGGTCGGAGGCGACGTGGGACTACCTGCGCCGCCGCATGGACGATGTGGTTGCCGGCATCAAGATGCGCCGGACCATGATGGACCGCGTCCAAAAAACCGTCGAAAATCTTCCCAACCCCTTGAAGCTGCTGCCCCGCCGGCCGGGCCGCAAGCGCCGGGTTTAGTCCCTCGTCAACACGTTGACGAACGCCGCGCCCGCCACTTCCAGCGGGCCGGAGTTGTCGATGGTGATCAGCGCCGGGTGAGCCACCGTGAAGGCGGCGGCGCGGGTCAGGCGCTCCTCGATCTCGGCCGATGTCTCGCGGCCCCGGCGCTCCAGGCGGGTGCGTAGGGCTGCGGGGTCGACCGTCACGGCGATCGGGATGATGTCGGGAAATCGTTCGGCAGCGGTTGGGAACCACGCGCGGGAGCCGTTAACGACGACGCTTAAGCCACGCTCCCGCCACGCCTCTACTTCGATCCCAATGCCATAGCGGTGTCCGTGGCTGTCCCACGCCATGCAGAAGCAGCCATGGGCGGCGCGCAGGGCGAACTCCTGCGGGCTGAGAGCGACGTGGTTCTCGCCGCCGGCAGTGCCTGATCGCGTAATATAGCGATGCGCGAACACGACCGGAACCGCGTCCGGCATGGCGGCGCGGGCATGTGCAAGCAGGCTGTCCTTGCCTGCCCCGGACGGCCCCATGACATAGAACAGGCGGCCACGGCGGAGGGGCAAGGCGGTCATCATGTCGAGGTCGGCGGGACGCTGGCGCATGGGGAACGGCATTCCTGGCGGGGCGAGAGGACGTGTCATCGTCGCCCGGCTGACGCGCCGGGACAAGGATTCATATGCCTGGGTGCCAGCCGTGGCCGTACTCGCTGAACAGGATCGGACCGTGCGGCCGGAAGCGGCGGCGCAGAGGTGCGGGCGCCCACCACCACCGCGCAATGATCCGGGCAAGCCGCCCGATCATACCTGTTGAGGGCACGGAAGCCGGCGGGCTGCGATACCGCACGGGGAGTCTTACGACGGTAGTGTTCATGGCAATCACTCCAGGTCAGGCCATAAGGCATATGGAGCGTAAGGAGGATTGCGCCGCCCGTTCAAACGATGCTTTCTAGCGGTCAGGTTTAGAAAATCTGCGTCATAGGGGGCTTTATGGGCCGCAGATTGCCACCGCTCAATGCGCTCAGGGCGTTCGAAGCGGCAGCTCGTCATGGAAGTTTTGTCGCTGCGGCCGATGAGTTGGCCGTGACGCCAGCCGCCATCAGCCATCAGGTGAAGGGCCTGGAGGATGCGCTTGGCGTTGCGCTGTTCCGGCGTAGCCACCGGGCCGTCACCTTGACGCGCGAGGGGCGACGCCTGTTGCCAGGCCTCAGTGATGGGTTCGGGCAGATTGAGGCGGCCGTGGCGGCGGTGCGTCCGGCCATGCGCTGCGGCCCCATCGTGGTCAGTTGCGGCCCGTCGTTTGCCACCAAATGGCTGGTGCCGCGCCTGGAAATCTTCATGGCGGAGCATCCTGAATTTACCGTCCGGGTGGAGGCCGAGCATCGCCTGATCGATCTCGCGGCGGAGGAGGTCGATGTTGCCGTGCGCCTGACCGCCTCGCCGCCCGGACCAGGCCTGATCGCCGAGCCGCTGTTCGGCGAACGGGTCTTTCCGGTGTGTGCACCGCGTCTGCGGGTCGGGTTGAAGCGGGCGTCTGAATTGGCGTTGCAGACCCTCATCCACGACGACCTGATTGAGCGGCTGCCCAATGCGGGAAGCTGGGGCGACTGGATGAAGGTCGCCGGTCTGAGCGGGCTTCAGCCCAAGCGGACGATGCATTACAGTTTCACCAGTCTGGCGCTGGATTCAGCCATTCGCGGGCAGGGCGTGGCCATGGGCCGGTCGTCGCTGGTATGCGCCGACCTGCAATCGGGGACGCTGGTCAAACCGTTCGATATAACCGTGCCCAGTGGCCTCAGCTATGTGGTCCTGCGCCCGGCAGACCGCCCGGAGCACCCCGGCGCCACTGCCCTGCGCGCATGGTTGTCCCTGGAGGCTGCGGCCTTTCGCAAGCAGTGGCCTGACTTGGTGATCTGAGCGGCCCCTAGGCAGCGCCTGCCATCGCGCCTTCGACCTTATCCAGTGCTGTATGGAGGACGGACACCCCGGCCCCCGGCAGATGGGCGTTTTCGCTCAGGTGGCGGCGCCAGGACCGCGCGCCAGGGCAGCCCTGATAGAGGCCGAGGATGTGGCGGGTCATGCGGTTGAGTGGCACTCCGGCATCCAACTGTGTCTGCACATAGGGAATAAAGCGTTCGACTACCTGCCGCCGGGTTGGCGGCGGGGTGGGGGCATTGAACAGGACGCTGTCGGCCTCGGCCAGCATGTAAGGCGTCTCATAGGCGGCGCGGCCGATCATGCAGCCATCCACGGTTTCCAGCAGCGCGGCACAGTCGGCGATGGTCTTGAGGCCGCCGTTCAGCACGATCGTCAGGTGCGGGTATTCGGTCTTGATGCGCTGCACGACGTCGTGGCGGAGCGGCGGGATCTCGCGGTTCTGCTTGGGGCTGAGGCCCTGAAGCCATGCCTTGCGGGCGTGAATGATGAAGGTTTCGCACCCGGCGGCGGCCACCGTGTCGATGAAACGCCGCAGGTGGTCGTGGCTGTCCAGATCGTCTATGCCGATGCGGTGCTTGACGGTCACGGGCAAG
>JBAYSM010000292.1:0-3360 GCA_041676205.1 Rhodospirillaceae bacterium
CAACAAACTCAAGCACTTCCGCCGCATCGCAACCAGATACGACCGCAAGCCCGCCAACTTCATGGCGTTCCTTTGCCTTGCAACGCTATCCGTCTGGTTGCCGCTGAATGTCGAATCAGCCTAACCCCCCGACAAAGGTAAATCCGCGCCCATGAGCGACATCGAACAGTTCAAGGCCGAGCGCACGACGCGCCTGAGCACCCTCGGTGCCGACCACCCGGTTCGGGCGGCGGCGGGCCGCTTCATGGAAGAGTCCATCGGGGCGCTGTATTCCTACAACTTCGAATGGATGGGCGTGCCGATCATTCAGTACCCGCAGGACATCATGGCCTTGCAGGAACTGATTTGGACCATCCGGCCGAAGGTCATCGTCGAAACCGGGGTGGCGCGCGGCGGGTCGGTGGTGTTCCTGGCATCCATGCTCGAACTGGCCGGCAATGACGGCACCGTCATCGGCGTGGACATCGACATCCGCCCGCACAACCGCGCGGTCATCGAAAACCATCCCATGGCGCGCCGCATCCGCCTCGTCCAGGGCTCCTCCATCGAGCCTGCTGTGGTGGAGGAGGTCAAGACCCTCGCCCGCGCCGCTGCCGGGAACGTTCCTATCCTGGTCATTCTCGACTCGAACCATACCCACGATCACGTGCTGGCCGAACTGCGCGCCTACGAGGACTTGGTCGGGCCGGGCAGCTACCTGATCGCACTGGACACCGTCGTTGAACGCCTGCCGGCCGAACTGGCGTTTGATCGGCCGTGGGGACCGGGCGACAATCCGATGACGGCGGTCGATGCCTTTCTGGCCGAATCCGACCGCTTTGAGATCGACCACGAGATCGATTCCAAGCTGCTGATTTCCGTCGGGCCGCGCGGCTACCTGAAGTGCATCCGGTGACCCAGGACAGCGCGGCGCTTTGCCCGCTGTGCGGCGCCACGGCGGACGAGGCCATCCTCGACCGTACCGCCGTTCCGGTGTTCCAGAATGTGCTGTACGCCACTCCGCAAGAGGCCGAGGCCGCCGCCACCGGGTGCTTGGCAATCCGTGCCTGCCCGGCCTGCGGCTTCGTCCACAATGCCGCCTTCGACCCTGACTGCGCGCTTTATGACGCCAACTACGAGAACAACCAGAGCCACTCCGCGGTGTTCTCGCGCCACATCGACGCTTCGGCGGCGGCCGTTCTTAAAGCCGTCCAGCCCGGACAGGCCGTGTTGGAGGTCGGCTGCGGCCAGGGGTATTTCCTGACCCGGCTGGCTCAGGCTGCGCCTTCGGGAACGCCGCTGGTCGGATTCGACCCGGCTTGGCGCGGCGGCGATCCCCCGGCGCCGGGCATTGAAATTCATGCCCGCCTATTTGACCGCGCCGCCGCTGAAAGCCTCGGGCGGCCGATTGGCGCCGTGGTCACCCGCCACGTCATCGAGCATGTCCCCGATCCAGTCGCCTTCCTAGGGGCCATCCGCGCCGCCCTGCCGGGCACGCACCCGGTCGACCTGTTCATCGAGACGCCCTGCGTCCGCTGGATTCTCGATAACGGCGTGGTGCAGGACTTCTTTTACGAGCACTGTTCCTACTTCACCGCCGAAACGCTGGACGCCGCGCTTGATCGTTCCGGTTTTGAAACAGTGTCGGTGGACCATGTGTTTGGCGGACAGTACCTGTGGGCACACGCCCGCGCCAGCGGTGTCGCGGGCGCCGAAACGGCGGCATCGGGCGATGACCTGAGGGCCAGCGTGGCGACCTTCCGCAGCCGCCATGCCCACGCCCTGACCGGCTGGCACGATACGCTGGCTGCGGCGCGGCAAAAGGGGCGGGTTGCCCTGTGGGGCGGTGGTGCCAAGGGCGTGACCTTTGCCGCCGTGTTTGACCCCAGCCACACCCTCATCGACTGCATCGTCGATATCAATCCGGGCAAGCAGAACCGCTTCACGCCCCTGACGGCCCATCCCGTACTGTCACCGGAATGTCGCAGCATTGCGCGGAATTGGCACCCTGGTGGTGATGAACCCCCTGTACCGCGATGAAATCGCTGCTACCTGCGCCGCGCTAGGCTGGGCGCCGCAGATGGTGGATGCGTAAAGGACTGGGCGCTGCCCTGGCCCGCCAAGGGCCGAGTGGCCCTTGGATCCCAGGACAGTACGGTGCTTCCTTTGCGCCGCAGGCAGACAATCATGTCATCTGCTGCGCTGCGCGCGGCTTATCACCGCCGCAAAAGTCTTGAGGTCCAGGAGGCCGCGCCTCCTGGCGGGTATGGGCAGAGCCCGCGTTCTTAAACCCGCCGCAGCCGCGCGGCGTAGAACCCGTCCAATCCGCCTTGGCCGGGCAGGTGGCTCGGCAAGGTGCGCAGGGCACCGTCGGGGGTGATCAGCTCGGACAGGCCGCCGACTTCGTCGGGCGTCACCGGCACGATCTCGAACGGCAGGCCCAGGTCGAGGGCGGCGGCGATCTGCGCCGGGCCTTCGGCGGCCTGCAACGAGCATACGCAATACACCACCAGCCCGCCCGGCTTGACCATTTCGGCAGCGGAACGGAGTAGGGCGGCCTGGGTGGCGGCCAGGGTTTCCACGTCGTTGGGGGTCTTGTGGCGCGGCACGTCGGGGTGGCGGCGGATGGTGCCGGTGGCCGAACAGGGTGCATCAAGCAGCACCGCATCAACCAGTTCCTCTGGCCGCCACTTTACCGCGTCGGCATCGATGACCTGGGCGGTCAGGTGCAGCCGGGCGAGGTTTTCGCTGACCCGGCGCAGGCGGCGGGCGGAGCGATCCACGGCCAGAACCTCGGCCCCGGCGGCGGCCAATTGCATGGTCTTGCCGCCCGGCGCGGCGCACAGGTCGGCCACCCGCAGCCCGGCCACATCGCCGAGCAGGCGGGCGGGAATCGCGGCGGCGGCGTCCTGCACCCACCATGCCCCCTCGTCGAAGCCCGGCAGGGCACCGATGCTGCCCCCGGCGGCGCGGCGCAGGGTGCCGGTCGGCAGCACCACGGCCTCCAGCCGTTCGGCCCAGGCGGCGGAGTCTTCACCGGGGCGCAGGGTGATGTCGAGCGGCGCTTCGGTCAGATGGGCCTCGGCCATGGCGCGGGTGACGTCCTCGCCATAGGTCGCCACCCAATCCTGCCACAGCCAGCGCGGCGTGTTCAGGCGCGGCGCATCGACGGCGGCGGCTAGGTCCTTGCCTTCGCGCGACAGGCGGCGCAGCACGGCGTTGACCATGCCCGCATAGGGTCCGAACTTGCCCTTCTTCGTGATCTCGACGGCGGTATCCACCACGGCATGGGCGGGAGTGTCGAGGAACAGCAACTGCGCCGCCCCCAGGCGCAGGATGTCCTTGACCGGCGCCAGCTTGCGCGGCAGCGGGCTGTCCAGG
>JBAYSM010000293.1:0-3346 GCA_041676205.1 Rhodospirillaceae bacterium
ATCGCCGCGTTGCGGGACGAGGTTGCCTTGGCCGAGAGCGAGCGATTGCATAAGGCGATGCTGGATACCGCAGTGGATGCCATCGTCACCATCGACGCCCGTGGGATCATTCAGCGGGTCAATCCGGCCACGACTCGCATGTTCGGCTATGCCGCCGGAGAATTGAACGGGGCCAACGTCTCGGTTCTGATGCCCGAGAGCGACAGCAGGCGGCATGACGGCTACCTGCGGTCCTACGGGGAGACGGGGCGTGCGAAAATCATTGGGTCGAGCCGGGAGTTGATGGCGCGCCGGCGCGACGGCAGCATGTTCCCGATTGAACTCACCCTGAGCCAGATCGACCTGCCGGGCCAGAGGATGTTTACAGGCATCCTGCGCGACGTATCCCGCAGGGCCGAGGCCGAACGCCGCCTCCGGGTCAGCGAAAATCGTCTGCAACGCAGCCAGGCCTACGCCAACATCGGCACATGGGAATGGAACATCGAGACCGGCGAACTGTATTGGTCTGATCGCATTCCGGCGTTGTTCGGGTATGGGCCGGGCGAACTGGAAACCAGTTACGAGAATTTCCTGGCCGCCGTCCACCCCGATGACCGGGACGCCGTCGTAACCGCCGTGGAGGCCTGCATCGCGGGCAAGGCGCCATATGACATGGAGCATCGTATCGTGTGGCCCAATGGCACGGTGCGCTGGCTGCTGGAACGCGGTGATGTCGAACGCGACTCGGACGGTCGGCCGAACCGGATGCTTGGGGTGGTGCAGGACATCACGCGCATGAAGGACGCCGACTTCGACCTGCGCGCCGCGCAGCGCGAGGCGCAGAAGGCAAACCGGGCGAAATCCGAATTCCTGTCCAGCATGAGTCACGAGCTGCGCACGCCGCTCAACGCCATCTTGGGCTTTGCTCAACTTCTGGACACCGACCGGAATCCGCCGCTGTCCGATCGTCAGTTGGACCGTGTCCGGCACATCCGCAAGGGCGGCAATCACCTCCTGACTCTCATCAACGAGGTGCTGGATCTGGCCCGCATAGAGGCTGGAAAGCTGACCATGTCGCTGGAGGACTTCATACCCGACATCTTGCTCGATGAAAGTCTGAGCATGGCCGCGACCATCGCGGCGGGCCGTGGAATCCTTGTGGTCGACGGTCGGAGCGCCACCTTGCCCGCCGTGAAAGCCGATTACACCCGCCTCAAGCAGGTGTTGATCAACCTGTTGTCCAACGCCGTGAAGTACAACCGCGATGGCGGCACTGTCACGGTGACTACGGTCGCGCTTGATGGCGCGCTGCGCGTGGTGGTGGCCGATACCGGCCACGGCATCCCCAGCGGCCGCCTGCCCGAACTCTTCGAGCCGTTCAATCGCCTGGGGGCGGAGGCGACCGACGTGGAGGGCACCGGCATCGGCCTGACCCTGACCCGCACGCTGATCGAGGGAATGGGCGGCTCCATCGGCGTGTCCAGCACGCCGGGCGTGGGGAGCACGTTCTGGGTCGATATCCCCATGGCCGCCCACCAGCCCGAACCGCAACAGGCCCCGGAGGATGTGGCGCCGCCCGCCCTGCCGGTTCCTGTTGGCGTGGGGGAGCAATCGCATTTGGTTCTTTACGTGGAGGACAATCCCGCGAACCTGCGTCTGATGGAGGACATTTGCATCGACCTCCCCGACATTTCGCTGATCTCCGCGCACAATGCCGAACTCGGCCTGGACATCGCGCGTCACCATCAACCGGCGCTCATCCTGATGGACATCAACCTGCCGGGCATGGACGGGTTGCAAGCCGTGGCCCGGCTGCGCGATGATCCGCGCACCGCGCATATCCCGGTCATCGCCCTTAGCGCCAACGCCATGCAAGCGGCAGTGCGGCGGGCGCGCGAGGCCGGTTTCGTCGCTTACCTGACCAAGCCGGTGGTGATCGAGGATTTGCGCGCCGCCATCTGGAGCGCCTTGAACGGGAGCGCCGAGTCATGATGCCGACCACTGCTGACCTGTCGGCTGCCCCCATCCTGGTGGTCGATGACAATCCGGCCAACGTGGCATTGCTGCGCGCGATGCTGGAGGCTGATGGTTACACCAACGTGACCAGCGCGACGCGGCCCGAGCAGGCGCTGGAACTGGCGGCGGGCAAGGTGTTCGACTTGGTTCTGCTGGACATCAATATGCCCGACATGGATGGTTTCCAGGTGATGGAGAAGCTGCGCGACCGCGTCGAGGCCTATTTGCCGGTCATCGTGCTGACCGCTCAGAGCGATCCCGAAACCCGGATGAAGGCATTGGGGGCGGGGGCGCGCGACTTCCTGACCAAGCCGTTCGACCGTCTGGAGGTCTTGCACCGTATCCGCAACACCCTGGAGGCACGGCTGTTCTACCGGGCACGGCGGGAGCAGGCGGCGGAATTGGAACGGCAGGTGGAGGCGCGGACGCAGGATTTGGCGCTGATGGCCCGGCAGGACCCAATCACCGGACTGCCCAACCGACGTGCCCTGCGCGAGGAATTGGCCGCCCATGTCGCTACGGGGGTCGGCTCGCTATTGTTCATGGCGGCGCGCGGCATCACGCGGGTCAACGATGCGCTCGGGTATCACATGGGCGAGGAAGTGCTGCGGGCCTGCGGTCAGCGCCTGCGCAGCATGCTGCCGCCCGAAGCAGTCATCGGGGCTTGGGGCGGCTCGCAGTTCGTCATCATCGGCCCCGGACTGGACGCCGGAACCCTGTCGAATGTGGTCAGCCAGGCCTTTGCGCAACCGTTCGAGATCGAAGGCAGCGACCTGCTGCTGGATTGCATCATCGGGTCGTGTCGGTTTCCCGCCGATGGGACCGATCCCGACCGGCTGGTTCAGCGCGCCGCGTTGGCGGTGTTTCACGGATCGCGCCAGGGCGGCCAGCATCGGCCCTTCACCAGCGAAATGGAGAATGAGGCCAACCAGCGCCTTGAGTTGGAGCGCGACCTGCGCACGGCCATCCGTAAAGACCAATTCTTTCTCGCCTACCAGCCCAAGGTATTGCTGAACGATGGAATGCCCATGGGGATGGAAGCCCTGTTGCGCTGGCAGCATCCAGACCGTGGCCTGATTTCACCTGTGACGTTCATCCCCTTGGCCGAGGAAACCGGCGCCATCGTCACCATCGGGCAATGGGTGATGGAGGCCGCCTGCGCCGAGGCTGCCGCACTTCACCGCGCCGGGCACAACGGTCTGCGGGTGGCCGTCAACGTGTCCGGCCGTCAGTTCGATGAACCGGGGCTGATGCGCTCCCTGCGCGACACGCTCGACCGCACCGGCCTTCCCGGCGATGCGCTGGAGGTGGAGATCACCGAGACCGTCCTGGTGAACGACATCGCGCGCGC
>JBAYSM010000294.1:0-3313 GCA_041676205.1 Rhodospirillaceae bacterium
GGTCCACGAACGGCACCAGGGCCGCCAATGGCCCGGCCAGCAGGGCCAACCCGACGCCGATCACACCCCGCGTCACCATCTCCCCCATCTCGGGAGTAATGCCGGGATCCCGCCACGGGCCGCTGATCCCGACCTCGCCGCTGTAAGCCAGGAGTTGAGGCTCCGCCGGGTCCACCCTGACGGCGAGGTCCATGGTTTCCCTGCCCAAATCGAACCTTCCCTGCCCCTCGATCCGGCCGCTGTCGGTTTGCACGATCAACGCGGGTACGTCGGCCACACCGTTCAGAATATCAAACGTTGCCGCCGCGCAATGCAGGGCCGTGCCCTCGCCCGATGTGGGCAGCAGCAGGCCCAGCACATCGTCAAACCCGATGCCGGCTTTCCCCAGAATGTCCTCGGTCAGGTACCCGCCGGACACCAGCACCGCGCCGCTGCCCTGCGCGGACCCGAGCACCAAGGCCAAACTTTTTCCACTGCCCACCATGTCGAAGCGGCCGCCGACAATCCCCGCCGCGTGGTCGCCGCCGCCGATGGGAACCGCGAACCGGGCCTTGCGCAGCGTTCCGCGCAGATCGAGGCGGGGTATCCCCTTCTCCACGCTGAGAATGACCCGCCCTGCGACTTCACCTTGATTGGGCATCGTGAACTCCAATGGCTCAACGACAAGCCGCCCGCCCTCCAGCGAGGCGTGAGCGCGCAGAGCACCCAATGGCATCGGGCCACCCAAAGCCTCCGCCGCGGCAAGCGTCAGGCGCAGTATCACGTTGCCGGCCAGTTCCTGGCCCGGCAGCGGCACATCGGGGATAAGTCTGGGCGAGCCAACGTCACCTTCGGCGCGTTTTGCGGCGGGTAGATCGACGCCCGCCACGATCAACGCATCGGTCAGGTGAATGCGGCGGGACGTGATATCGACGTCAACCTCGCGCTGCGGCCCGTTGCGGACGACCACCCGCCCGGCCACGTCGCTCGTGCCGATGACGCCCGAAACGTCCGCATAGTCCCAGACATCGCCCTCGTACCGCAGGTGCCCATCCAGTTCGAACGGCGGGGAGGACGGAAAGAGCAACCCGAACAACACCCCGACCTGGGCCAAGTCGGGGCCGCGCCCGGCAACCCGCATAGTCGCCCCCCGCACCGACGGCAGCCCGAACATCACGCCTTTGGCCGTCAGGAGCAGATCGCCGCGGACCAGTTCACCCTGCACCGGCACGCCGTCTTCGTCGGTGGTCATGTCGGCAATCAGCGACACTGCCATGGGACCGCCGGCCCACACGCCCTCGGCCTGCAGGGTCAGGCGGCCGTCACGAGTGTCGGCCTTGGCGATCATGTCGGTTTCGGCCTCCAAATCTTGGAAAATCACGCTGCCATCGCTGACCCGCAGGCGGCTGAGGTCAAAGCCGCCGCCGTCCTCGCCGCCCAGACGCGGCCACGTCACGCCGCCGGAGCGCGTGCGCAACAGGAACAGGCGCGGTTGATGGATATCCATCGCCACGGGGTCGATATCGAACCGCAGCAGGGCGGGACGGCTCAGGTCCAGCCGGACGCGAGAGGCGCGCAGAAAATACCGCTCATCGGCCCACGCCGGATTGGCAATACGGAGGTCATCAACCTCCACCGCAGGCTCGCCGCTCAGAAGGTCCAAGCGAGCCGCCCCGGCCACCTCGACCGCGCGATCCAGGCGGGCGCCCAGACGCGTCTCGACCAGCCCCGGCAGCCACAAGGAGGGAAAGAGGAGCAGCACCGCCAGGGATGGAATCGCCATGGCGACTATCGCCAGGAGCGCCGCCACCGCAACCGACAAGACGCGTGCCATGCCATGTCTTCCCCGCCAGGAGGTCCCTCATCACCTACGCGTCCGCGCTCGGCACGGTTCCGGCAATGGCGGGATACCTCAGACAGACGACATCGCAGGAACGTGAACCGTTTTGACGTCGGAACTCTTTACGCACTTTGCATTGCGCCCAATCATGGCGCACCATGGAACCGTGCAGGCGATGAACACTGGCCCGTACAGGAGAGATGATGGTCGGCGTGATGGTGGACGACGAACGGGCCGCGCTTACGGGCCACATCAAGGCGGTTGCCGAACAACGGGACAAGGCCGCCTTTGCCGCCTTGTTTTCCTACTATGCCCCGCGCGTAAAAGGCTACCTGATCCGCCAGGGGAGCCAGCCGACACAGGCCGAGGACATCGCGCAGGATGTCATGGCCACCGTGTGGCGCAAAGCGCACTTGTTCGACCCCTCCAAGGCCGAGGCATCGACCTGGGTGTTCACCATCGCTCGAAACCTGCGCATCGACGCCATGCGCCGCGAACGGTATCCGCACGTCGAGTTGGATGACGGCGCCCGCGACTTGCCCGATGGCCGCCCCGGCGCCGACGACACGGTGGCCAGCGGGCAACGGGCCACAATGATACGCAGGGCCATTGCCACCCTGCCGCCCGATCAGGCCGAAGTGATCCGGCTGTCGTATTTCCACGATAAGGCCCACACCGCGATTGCCGAAGACCTGGGCCTACCGCTGGGGACCGTGAAGTCACGCATGAGACTCGCCATGATAAAAATAAGAACCGCGTTGGGAGAGCAGGAGCCATGACCGTGATCCACCATCCCTCCGAAGCGGTGCTCATGGCCTATGGCGCTGGCAGCCTCGGCGAAGGTCAGGCCTTGGTGGTGGCCGCGCATCTGTCATCCTGCCCGATCTGCCGCGATCACGTAGCGAGCCTGGAGGCTGTCGGCGGCAGCCTCCTCGACACCATCGCTCCAGAAGCCATGACCGTTGGCGCCCTTGAAGCCATCCTGGCCCGTCTTGACGACCTGCCGGCGGACATTCCCCCGCCGCCACCGCCACCGGCCCCAGCGTCCCTAGGCATTGAAGTAGATCTGCCGGCCCCACTGCGCGCCGCCCTGACGCCGGATATGTCCTGGCAGCTAACAGGGCCAGGCATGCGGCAGTTGGTCATCCACCCGGAGCGCCACTCCGGCGGCCCAAGCACCCGGCTGCTGCGCATCGCGCCCGGTGTCCGCGTTCCCGGCCACGGGCATCCCGGCCTCGAACTGACGCTGGTCCTCGACGGCGGCTATACCGACCCGCATGGCCATTTCGGTCCCGGTGACGTGGCCGAACTGGAAGCGGACACCCACCACCAGCCGGTCACGGACAGGGGCCGAGACTGCATCTGCCTGGTGTCCTTCGACGCCCCCATTGAATTCCAGGACACCGCCCTGGGACCGCTACAACGCTTGTTCGGGCGCTGACACCCGGCGCGCCCAGGCCAAAGCGGCATCCAGCCGGTCGTTGCCCCAGAACA
>JBAYSM010000295.1:0-3302 GCA_041676205.1 Rhodospirillaceae bacterium
GGTTCCAGCACACCCGTATAGATCAGGCCCTTTTCCTCAAGGTAGGCCTTGGCGGCGGCCACTTCGCCCTTCTCCACCAGCCCGCGCTCGGAGGTGAACACGTCATGGCACACCCCGAGGGCGGCCAGATCCTCGCGGATCATCTCCATCATGTGGGCAATGCCGAAGGTGCGGATGGGCACCAGCCAAACGTCCTCGCCACCAGCCGCCCACTTGGCGCCGTCGCGCTCCTTGAGCAGTTCGGCAGTTTCGACCAGGTACTCGCCGCCGTACTGGATTTCCTTGGCCGCCAGCGCCCGGTCGAAGTCATCCTGGCTTAGTTCCCCGATGGCAACCATGTACCGCTTGTGCACGGCGCGAGCCAGTTCGTCCACCTGTGCACCGGCGTCGTTGACATAGTATTCCTTGGTCACGGCCCAGCCGGCCTTGGCCAGCAGAGCGGCCAGGGCATCGCCCACCACGGCACCACGAGCATGACCGACATGCATCGGCCCGGTCGGATTTGCCGACACGTATTCCACGTTGACCGGACGTCCCGCTCCGGCGGCGCAATCTCCGAACGCCGTCCCGGCCTTCAGGGCGGCCCGCATCACGCCATGCCATACTGCATCACGCAGGCGCAGGTTGATGAAGCCCGGACCGGCCACCTCTGCCGCCGTCACGTCGGGATGGGCGCTCAGCTTGGCGACCAGCTTGTCGGCCAGATCGCGCGGCTTCAGGCCCGCGCCCTTGGACAGCACCATGGCGGCGTTGGTGGAAATGTCGCCGTGACTGACATCGCGCGGCGGCTCGGCCGTGACGCGGCTGAAATCGCTGTCGGCCGGGAGGACGCCCTCGGTCGCCAATTCTTCCAGCGATTTGACGATGGTATTCTTGATCTCGTTGAAAACGTTCATGGTTTTACCGATGGGTCAAAAAGGCGTCGATGTTCGTCGAGGGCGAAGCGGTCGGTCATGCCGGCGATGTAATCGGCCACGCGGCGGGCCGTCTTGACCCCCTTGGGTCCGTCACATCCGGCCTGCCAATCCGGCGCCAGAAGGCGCGGCTCGTCCAGGAACAGGGTGAAAAGGTCCTTGACCACGCGCCGCGCCTTGCTGGTCATGCGATTAACCTTGTAATGGCGGTACATGTTCGGAAACAGGAAATTCTTGAAGGCCCGGTCGTTGGCCTGCATTTCATCGGAGAACGACACCACCAGACGGCTGTTGCCGCGCACCGCCTCGGGGCTGTCGGGGCGGTCCTCGGCCAAACGGCGGCGCGTCTCGGTCAACAGGTCGGCCACCATGGCGGTAATCAGGCGGCGCACCGTCTCATAGATCAGGCGCGACGGCTCCAGGTCCGGGTGCCGCCCGGCAACTTCATCAAGGATCGGCCCGACCAGCGGCACGTCCCGCAGATCCGCCACCGTGAACAGCCCGGCCCGCAGGCCATCGTCGATGTCGTGGGCATTATAGGCCACGTCATCGGCCAAAGCCGCGACCTGCGCCTCCGCACTGGCATAGGTATGCAGTTCCAGATCGTGCCCGGCGGCGTACTCGGTGATGGCGAGCGGCAGCGGCTTGCTGTCGGGCAGCCCCACCAGGGGGCCGTTATGCTTGACCAGCCCTTCAAGCGTTTCCCACGTCAGGTTCAGCCCGTCGAAGGCAATGTAGCGGTGTTCCAGCTTGGTGACGATGCGCAGCGATTGCGCGTTGTGGTCGAAGCCCAGGAAGTCCTTCATGCAGTCGCGAAGGGCGAATTCCCCGGCGTGCCCGAACGGCGTGTGGCCCAAATCGTGGGCCAATGACAGTGCCTCGGCCAAGTCTTCGTTCAGGCCCAGCGAGCGCGCCACCGATCGGGCGACCTGCGCCACCTCCAGCGAATGTGTCAGCCGGGTGCGGTAGTTTTCGCCTTCGTGATAGACGAACACCTGAGTCTTATACTGAAGCCGCCGGAAGGCCCCGCAATGAATGATGCGGTCGCGGTCGCGCTGAAAGGCATCGCGCTCGACCGTGCCCGGTTCGGCATGAAGGCGCCCCCGTGACCGGGCGGGGTCACAGGCAAAGGGCGCCAGATGCGATTGAGGGCTACGTTTGATCATGGGGCGCACACTACCTCCGCCCCCCGTTCCAGGCAACGGCCGTGTGGTGAAATGCAGCCTACCTTGCCATTGGGTGCAGCCCGACTTAGATTTGAAGCATTCCATTTAATCGCCGCCTCAAAGGGATCCGCCATGACCGCCGCCACCACCACCGATGCTGCTGACGTCGCGTTGACCCTGAGTGCCGCGAACCGCGTTCGCGTCCTGATGGAAGCCGAGGGAAATCCAGGCCTGATGCTGCGCGTGACGGTCGCGGGGGGCGGCTGTTCCGGGTTCCAGTACGGATTCGACCTCGACACCGCGACCCAGGATGACGACCGGGTGCTTGAACAACATGGCGTCAAGCTGGTCGTCGATGAGGCCTCGTTGGACCTTCTGCGCGGATCGGAAATCGACTTTATCGAGGACCTGATGGGCGCGGCGTTCCAGATCCGCAACCCCCAGGCAACCTCGACCTGTGGCTGCGGCAACTCCTTCGCCGTGTAGAGCTCACCAGTTCCGGCACTGGCGCGAAACGGCCGCGTATTCCGCCGGGGCGTCACGTTGCGCCGCACGCGCAGCTTGGGCTGCGTGAAGGTCCGTAATAAGTGGGGCGAGACCCTGAGCGACAATCTCCAGGGGACGCTCCCGCGCCTCTTTGCGGGATGACACCATTATAGGGTTGATCGTCAGCGCATCGCGTTCCGCCTTATCCTTGATGGCTTGCGTGAAACCATCAAGGACAGCCAGATTATCGTTCACATGAGCCGTTTCATGGGCATGGACCGCGTTGTACTCGCAACTTCCGGGCTGATAGGTGCGCGGGATGTAGATCGTCTGGTTGGTGAAACCGATGTGCAAATCGATGCGCGTGACTTGAACGCACCATTTGCCCGGACCAGCGGGAACCATCTTCCCCTGCGTAGCTTTTCGCAGACGAAACTCCGCTACCGTCAGGCCAACAGTTTGCAGGTGTGGAACCAGCGCTGCGCCACCCGCCAGCTTGCCCCTGACAACCCCTATTTCAGCCGGAGTTAAAGTGTGGTCCAGGGTCGTAGCTCCCGCGTCCACATGCACGACGACCTGGGGCGGTGCTTCGGGGGCGCATTGAGCCGCCTCTACGGGAAGGCTCCCAAGGCCGACGACCAGCCCTGCTCCTAGACCGCCAACTGTGTTAAACAGATCCCGTAACCGGCTGAACCCGAAGGATATCATGGTCAAGATCGCCACCTGGAACGTGAAC
>JBAYSM010000296.1:0-3253 GCA_041676205.1 Rhodospirillaceae bacterium
CGGAACCGGCAGTCCGGCACGGTGTTGGTTAAGGGGGAGGGGCTAGCAAGCGATTGGGCGCGGCGTCATGCGGGTCACTTCCAGCGCATTGGTCCGGTCCTTGCGGCGCGATATCGTCAAACGCCTCGCGTTGCTTTTCGTCGTGCTGGTACCGCTGGTCGCTGGGACCATCATCGTCACCCATGTCCGTCATCTGGAAAACTTCATCGAAGCCTTGGCCATCCACGAGGCCGAGGCCTATGGCCATGACCATCCCGAGGTCGTGACCGAAGGCTTGCTGCTCGCAGATCACCACCAGATCAGCCGGGCATTGACCCGTTTCCTGGCCGCCGGGACGGGCGGGCGGCTGGGAAATTTCATCTCGGGCAGGGTGTTCGGGGCAGATGGCACGCTGATTGCCGCCGCGCATATTCCCGCGCCGCAGGTGCCGCCGGAGCTGAATGACGGCCGCGCCGTGCCTCGGGGCCTGACCATGGGTGCTGTACTCGGGTGGGCGCCGGCGCTGTTGGGAGCGAACTTCGCGCTGACCGATGGGGCCGGGCGGACGCTGGGGCATGTCGAAGGTGTGTTTCTGGTCTCTGACGAGGCCATGGAGGCCGTGCGGCGCGAAGCCCTGGTGACGCTAGGGGCTACCGCGCTCCTCTTGGGGCTGGCGATGATGGCATTCTATCCCGTCATCATGGGGCTGACCCGCCGCTTGCTGTGGCGCAGCCAGCGCTTGCTGGACGCCAACACCGACATTCTGGAGGTTCTGGGCAGTGCGCTTGCGAAACGCGATGCCGGGACGGAGGAACATGCCGTCCGCGTGACCCTGTATGCCCTGCGACTGGGTGAGGCGGCCGGGCTTTCCCGCGATGCCATGCGTCGGCTGGCCAAAGGCGCGCTGCTGCACGACATTGGCAAGATCGCCGTGCCCGATGCCGTTCTGCTCAAGCCCGGTACGCTGCTTCCGGCGGAGAAGGAGGCCATGGAGCGCCACGTCGATCATGGTCTCGACATTGTCGGCCGTTCGACATGGCTGGCCGAGGGACGGGATGTGGTGGGCGGGCATCACGAGAAGTTCGACGGCACCGGCTATCCACGCGGCATGGCTGGCACCGATATTCCACTGACGGCGCGCGTGTTTGCCATCGCCGACGTGTTCGACGCCCTGACCACCCGCCGTTCCTATAAGGACCCGATGAGCGCCGACGAAGCTCTGGTACTGCTCAAGGCCGGGCGCGGGACGCATTTCGACCCGGATCTGGTCGAACGTTTCGCGGCTCTTGCCCCCGCACTTCACGCCCACATTACTACAGCCTCCCCTGAACTCGTGCATGACGAACTGCGCGGGCTGCTCGACCGCTACCTGATGCCCTCCGATGGTGGGGTGTGATCGGCCACCGGCGCGGCGGGGTGCATCTCGGCGGCGATGGCGCTGTCCTGGGGCATGGCGACGAAGTCTTCCAGGGGCGATGGTTGCGCGGGCCGACGGCGCAGGCGCCGTATGGTAAAGGCGGTGATGAGGACCCATACGACGCTGCCGTAGACGAACAACCCTGATGGGCCGAGCGCTTCCATGGACAGCGCGGCGACGGCGGGGCCGATGATCGATCCAGCGGCCCAGGTGAACAGCAGGGCGCTGGTTGCCGCCACCACCTGCTCGGGCACCGCGCGGTCGGCGGCGTGGGCAATGCAGATGGAATAGATCGAAAACGATGCCGCCGCCCATAGCCCGACCAGCCCTCCCGAAACCCATGCCGGCAGGCCCGGCATAATAGTCGGCAGGACCGCGGTCAGGAGTGCAGCACCGGCGGCAAAGGCTGAGACTGCGACGATGACCCGCCGGCGGTCGAACCGATCCGACGCCCACCCCAGCGGCCACTGTCCGAGCAGGCTGCCCATCTGTACGATTGCAACCAGCCCGGCGGCAATCGCGGCGCTCATGCCCAGTCCGGCACCCCAGGCGGGCACCAAACTGATGACGGCCGAGTTGGCAAGCCCGGCGGCGAAAGCTCCGGTGACGGCGGCGGGGGCGAGGTCGAACAGTTCCCGCAGGCCCATCGGCTTGGGGTCGGGCAGGGTGGGACTCGGCCCCGGCGTGGCGGCCATTGGAACCAGCGACAGAGACACCAACGCGGCAATCAGCATGACTGGCCAGGGTGTGTCGTAGGGTATGAGCACCAAGGCCAGTGGCCCGCCAACCAGAGCGAGTTTGCTGAACACAGTGTAGAGCGACAGTACCCGCCCGCGCCGCTCGGGCGGGGCGGCGTCGCTGATCCAACTGTCGGCGGCGGTGAATAATCCGGCGAGACATAGGCCGGTGATAAAGCGCAATGCGGTCCAGCCGATGGCATCGACCTCCGTGGCGAAGGCCAGCGAGGTGACTGACAGCACGGCGGCAAAGACGCTGAAGGCCCGGATATGTCCAATGGCTCGGATGACCCGTCCGGAAAACAGGCAGCCGATCAAAAACCCGCAGGCGTATCCCACCGCGACCAAGCCGATGGACAGCGTGGACAGGCCAGCTTCGACCATGCGCAGCGGCAACAGGGCGAGAAACAGGCCCTGCGCCCCCTGCAACAGGGTCACTCCAGCAATCACGGCGGCTATGGAGACGGCGGGACGGACCATGATGTCCTTATGGTCGTGTCCAAACGCCCAACTGTCCAGCCCTAGCGGTCAATGCTGCACGAGCCAAGCGGTGAGCGGGAGGGGGGCTTGCGAAAATTCCATGCCTTAATAGGCCGCTGGTGATCCTAAATGGGAGATTGCCCCCACGGTTGGAGTCCGCTGTTTCCATGACCACCCCAGCGTATGACACCTTGTTCCTCGAAGCCGCGTCCATTGCTTTTACCGCTGATTACGGCGAGGCGCGGCGCAGTTTCCTCGATGCCTGCCTGCGGGCTGGCCTTAAGGTGGACAGCCGCCGCCACCCCTTGAGCGCGCCCGATGGCACGGTGCTGGCGTGCGACGTGGCCTGGGCCGGACCTCGCGCGGCGCGGCGGGTTCTGGTGATGGTGTCGGGAACCCATGGCGTCGAGGGATTCTGCGGGTCCGCCATCCAGATCGACTGGCTGTTGTCGGGTGGTGCCGACCGTTTGCCCGATGGCTGTTCCGTTTTGCTGATTCATGCCATCAACCCGCACGGATTTGCATGGTTGCGCCGCGTCACCGAGGACGGCGTGGACCTCAACCGCAACTTCATCGACTTCTCCGAGCCGCCGCCGGTGAATACTGGCTATGCGGAACTGGCCGACGCGATCCTGCCTGC
>JBAYSM010000297.1:0-3216 GCA_041676205.1 Rhodospirillaceae bacterium
AGTTCGTCGTGGTATTCCTGCCGCGCGCCAAGGGTATGGCGCTGGGCCTGATGTGGGGCCTGAACATCCGGGGTGATGAGCATCAGCATTAAGTCGTTGCAGACGGTTCCGCACGGCCTTAGGTGATGAGCCTCCTGCCTCTCGCTCGGAGCCTGTCCGTGGACGCGATACTGACCCTGGTAACGGACCCGCTTGTCTGGGTCGCCCTGGCTACTCTCATTGTGATGGAAGTGGTCCTCGGCATCGACAATTTGATCTTCATTTCGATCCTGAGCAACAAGTTGCCCCCGGAACAGCGTGAGAAGGCGCGGCGGATCGGCATTGGTCTGGCCCTCATCCTCCGCCTGGGCCTTCTGAGCATGGTGGCATGGATCGTCCAGTTGACGGAGCCGGTGATCACGGTGTTCGATCACGGCGTGTCGTGGCGCGACATCATCCTGATTAGTGGCGGCCTGTTCCTGGTGTGGAAGGCGACCAAGGAAATCCATGAACACGTCGATCCTCGTCCCGACGAAGGCATTGCCGCCGCTGTGGTTCCGTCGTTTGCCGCGGCAATTGTTCAGATTCTTGTCCTCGACATGGTGTTTTCCATCGACAGCATCATTACCGCCGTCGGCATGACCGATCATGTTCCGGTTATGGTGGTGGCGGTGATTGTCGCGGTTTCCGTCATGCTTCTGGCTGCCACGCCGCTCGCCAATTTCATCAACCACAACCCCACGATCGTCATGTTGGCGCTCGGTTTCCTGCTGATGATCGGCATGATGCTGATCGCCGAAGGCTTTGGCGCGCACGTTCCCAAGGGATACATGTATGCGGCCATGGCGTTCTCGGCTCTGGTGGAGGGATTGAACATGCTGACCCGGCGGGCGCGCGACAAGCGCCAGGCCTTGAAGGCCGAGGCTTCCGCCCAGGAGTGATGCTTCCCTAAAACCTTCGGCATGAGGGACGACGAACGGCAGTATCGCAAGCCCGCATGGCTGTAGACGCCCACTTGATGCGCTGCTACCTTTTGGGGTATTGCGTCGAGGGGGTGGAGTACGGCGGGAATGGACGGCCACGAGCTTGCGCTGCTCTGCGCGCACATCATCAAAGCGCAATGTGGGCGGGATGTCGCGCTTCTGGTCCGGGTCGATACCGGGCAGGCGGTAGGCTGGGCCGCCGCCGGGGAGGGCGGGCCGACACGCGGACAAAGCTGTTGTACGGAGGCTTTCCGCGCCAAGGCTGAAACCGGTTTTCCAGCCGCCGATCTCTTGATTTACACCACCGTCAAGCCGACGGTCATGTGCCTGGGAATGGGCATTCGTGGGCACGCCAGGGCGTATGTCTTCGTCAACAACGGGCAGATCAGTTTTCTGGAATGCGCCGACCTCAACCTTGCCCCGAGGGTGACGGCAGGCGCCCTGCCCGCCGTCGCGTTACCTTGGTTGGCAGCTTTCGCTGGCACGGCGATGGCAATTGGGGTGTCCAAGGGATCCATCGTCCATGCCATCCGCCATGGCAACATCGATACGCTGAAGATTTACTACAACGAACTCACGCGCCAAGTCAGGGACGGCGGCTGGTGGCTCCACGAGGCTGTCTCGCAGCTACTTGCTTCACCGACCCCGCCCCTGTTCAACATGCCCGCCTTGCAAGCGGACTGCGGCCCTCCGGCGACGGCATTGCGGCACCGCTTGTACATGCTGCTCACCTCGACGCTGCTGCATGTTATACGGGTGAGGGCAGACCCGAAACTGGACGGTAAGTATGTGTCCTGCGTCCTGCTGGGACCAATGGGGCGCATCTTGTCGTGGGCGGTCAACAACAACACCGGCAATACCACGCGCCACGCGGAAACGAATTGCCTGTTGAGCTTTCTGGCGCAGAGCGACGTCGATGTCCCTGCCGGATCCTTCCTGTATACCAGCCTGGAAAGCTGTGAGATGTGCGCCGGGATGCTGGCTACAGTGGCGCCGCGCGTGACCGTCATCTTCGCCACCCCCGATCCGGGCATTGGCGACACCGCCTTGCGCCAGGGCCTCAATCAGACGACACAGCAACGCTACAATGGCCCCTCGGCAAATCCCATTGTCCGCAAGAAATTCCAGAATTTGGTCTATCGGGCCGTTGCCCAGAAGCGTGCGGACGACCTTCAACCGCTGCTTGATCGTATCCCCGCCCACTACGTTCACCTCAATCCGCCGCCCGTTATTGCCCACCTTGACAATCGGCAGAAGGGGCTCGCCATGAAGGCCTACAACAATCAGAAAAATCTTGGAATTGCCCAAGAGAAGGCGTTATGGCGTGCCAGACGCATTGATCCTATTATGAATAAGGTCGAGAATTTGCCGCAGAGCATCACCTCCGCCCTGGATAAGCCTAGTGTCGCAGCCGCATTCGGCGTCTATGCCGAGGAATTTTTCAGTTACGCGGCTGATATGATTACAGTGTGGATAAACCGCGACATAGTCCCCGTGCAGGATGACATGCCCCCGCTCCAGGATGTGCAGAGCGTGCGCGACCGTCGGCCCGAGATGATCAACCTCACTCACTTTGACATGCTGGCGCTGCTTAATTGCCTGACTGTCCTTCACGTCGCCCTGGAACGGCCGACGCGTTAGAAGCCTTGACGGTCCCCGGCTTCCATTCCATCCTGCCTCCGTCCAAGGGGTGCTCCGCAGGGAGCTGAGATCCGGCTGGTGCCGGGAACTCTTTGAACCTGATCCGGGTCATACCGGCGGAGGGATGGATTCGGCCAGCGTGCCCTTTGGCGCGGCATCTCCCACCCGGCGCCCGGATCTCCCGTCAACGCGTTGGGAGATCCCGCCAGTGTCCACCACACCAGTACTGACTTGCACCGCGCTGCCAGGCAGCCGCAAAGCCTTTGCCCCCGGCCCCGCCGGTTCGCGCGTGCCGTTCCGCGCCATTGACCTGCATCCAACCGCCAACGAGCCGCCGGTCATCGTCTATGACACCTCCGGCCCGTTCACCGATCCCGAGATTACCGTGGATATCGCCCAGGGCCTGCCGCGTCTGCGCGAAGGTTGGACGGCGGCACGTGGCGACAGCGAGGTCTATGACGGCCGCAAAGTCACTGGCGGGCCGAAGGGCGTCGGTCCGGTCCCGGTAGCCCATCGCCGGTGCCGCACGGTGGCGGGAAAGGCGGTGACGCAGTTCGCCTACGCCCAGGCGGGCATTATCACGCCGGAAATGGAGTTCGTCGCCATCCGCGAA
>JBAYSM010000298.1:0-3189 GCA_041676205.1 Rhodospirillaceae bacterium
ATGCTGGAACATCTGGCCGACTTCGATGATGCGCTGATGGAGGCGCTTCTCGAAGACATCGTTCCGCCGCGCGAGGAGGTCTACGAGGACCTGCGCAAGGATCTGGCCGGGGATCTGGTGGTCCCGGTGTTCTTTGGCGCGGCCGACAAGGACGAAGGCGTGCGGCGCCTGTGGAAAGCCCTGCGCCACGACGGCCCGACGCACGAGGCGACCCGGTCGCGTCTGGGCATCACCGGCAGCGGGACGGCCGCCACGGTGTTCCGCACCGTTCACGCCCAGCATACCGGCAAGCTCAGTCTGGCCCGCGTGTGGTCCGGGGAGATCAAGGACGGCATGACGGTGGAAACCTCGACCGGGACCGGCGGCAAGGTCAGCGGCCTTTATACCGTGCACGGGCAGGACGTCGGCAAGGTTCCCACGGCCGGGCCGGGCGCGGTGGTGGCGCTGGGCCGTTTGGACGGCGTGCCGACCGGGGCGCTGGTCGGCGACCTCGCGGGAGGGGCAACCAATGGCGCGCCCTACTGGCCGGTTCCGCTGCCGCCGCTGTTCGCGCTGGCTTTGCGGCCCAAGCGCCAGGGCGATGACGTCAAGCTGACCGCCTCGCTCGGCAAGTTGATCGAAGAAGATGCCTCGCTGTCCATGGAGCATGACGCGGCAACCAACGAACTGGTGCTGATGGGGCAGGGGGATATTCATCTGCAAACCGCGCTCGCCAAGCTGGAGCGTCTGTACCATGTGGCGGTCGATACCGCCCGCCCGCAGGTGCCCTATAAGGAAACCCTGCGCAAATCGACCAAGGTGCAGGGCCGCCACAAGCGTCAGACCGGCGGCCATGGCCAGTTCGGCGACGTGCACCTGGAGATCAAGCCGCTGCCGCGCGGCGCGGGGTTCGAGTTCGTGGACCGCATAACCGGCGGCGTGGTGCCGCGCCAGTACATCCCCGCCGTCGAGCACGGGGTGCGCGACTGGGCGGCGCGGGGGCCGCTGGGCTTTCCAGTGGTTGATTTCTCGGTGACGCTGACCGACGGCAGCTATCATTCCGTGGACAGCTCCGAAGCGGCCTTCAAGACGGCGGCGCAGATCGCTATGCGCGACGGGGCGGCCAAATGCGACCCCATCCTGCTGGAGCCTATTCTACTGGTTGAGGTTTCGGTGCCGACCGATGCCACCTCCAAGGCGCAACGGGCGCTGTCCAGCCGCCGGGCGCAGATCCTGGGCTACATGGCCAAGGACGGCTGGACCGGGTGGGACGTCGTGCAGGCCCATGTGCCGCAGTCCGAGGTTCACGACCTGATCGTCGAACTGCGCAGCGTGACCATGGGTGTGGGCACCTACACCTGGACCTTCGACCACCTCCAGGAGTTCAGCGGCCGACAGGCCGACGACGTGGTGGAGGCACGGGCCAAGGCGCTCGCTTGACGCTTGCCGGACCTCCCGCGCGCTGCTAGAACAAAAGCGGATCGTTTGTGCGTGCGGGAGAGTGTGGCGTGGACATTCAGACACTTCTGACGGGTTTTCTGAGTGTCGTTGTGGTGGTGGGCGTGGCCCTGGTGCTGGTCCGGCTGCGCAGCCTTGCCGGGATGGCTGAGGCAGAGCGCCGGGCGTTCGAGGATCGGCTGGCCGAAAGCGATGGGCGCCTGCGCGAAACCGCCGCCCGGCTGTCCCAGGTTGACGCCGCCCATGGCCGCATGGCTGTCGAGGCCGCCGAGGCCCGCACGGCGTTGCGCGAACGCGATGACGCCTGTGCCCGCCTGATGGCCGAGTTGACCGAAGCGCGCGACCGCCAGGAAGCCATGGGCGAGGCCCTGGCCGCCGCACGGGCCGATCTGTCTCGGGTCGAGGAAACGCTGGCTCAGGAACGCCGCGCCGGGCAGGAAAAGATGGACACCCTCCTGCGCGCCCGCGAGGAAATGACCGCCCAGTTCAAGGCCCTGGCCGGCGATATCCTCAAGCAGCACGGCGAGCAGTTTTCCAAGGACAGCGGCGCGCGCCTGGAAAGCACCCTGGCCCCCTTGCGTGAACGCATCGAAGGGTTCCAGAAGCGCGTCAACGAGATCTATGCCGACGACACCAAGGGGCGGTCGGAACTGACATCGCAGGTGCGTCAGTTGATGGAACTGAACGCCCGCATGAGCCAGGAAACCACCAATCTGACCAAGGCCCTCAAGGGCCAGAATCAGGTGCAGGGGGCGTGGGGTGAAATGATCCTGGAGCGCATCCTCGAAGGCTCTGGCCTGCGCAAGGGCGAGGAATACGTCACCCAGGACAGCTACACCGACGACGAAAACCGCCGTCTGCGCCCCGACGTGATCGTCAAGTTGCCGAGCGACCGCTGCGTCATCATCGATGCCAAGGTGTCGCTGACGGCCTATGAACGCTACGTCTCGGCCGAAGACGACGTGACGCGCGATCTGGCGCTGAAGCAGCATGTGGCGTCGTTGAAATCCCACATCGCCGGGCTGGCGCGCAAACCCTATGCCGACGTGGTGCAGGGGTCCATCGACTACATCCTGATGTTCATCCCCATCGAAGGCGCCTTTGCCGCCGCCCTGTCGGCCGACCGCGAACTGACCGAGTTGGCGATTGCCAACCGCATTGGACTGACCACGCCGACCACCCTGGTCACGGCGCTGCGCACCGTCAGCCACCTGTGGCAGGTCGAGCGCCGCAACGCCAACGCTCAGAAAATCGCCGAAGACGCCGGCAAGATGTACGACAAGTTCGTCGGGTTCGCCGAAGACATGGTCAAGCTGGGCACCCAGATCGGCACCGTGCAACAGACCCACGCCGGGGCCATGAACAAGCTGACCGAAGGCAAAGGCAACGTGATCGCCCGCCTCGAACGCCTCAAGGCCATGGGCATAGCGCCAAAGAAAGACATTCCCACCCGAATGATCGACGAGTCCGGCGTGCGGGATGACGATGACGTCACCGACGCTGCCGAACCCGAACGGCTTCCGCTGCGCGTGGTGGATGGCGACTGAGGAGTTGGAATTTTTGAACAGGCTGGGCTGCCGCCCAGGCCCGCTCGGGGCCACTGGCCCCGAATCCCTTTGGTTTTTAAGGGGGCGGTCAGCAAATGGGATGCGTGCTTCCAGCACCGTGGCCGCTGGACCGCGTGGATGCCCGGGTCAAGCCCAGGCAAGACAAAATCCAATGATACAATTAATTCCGTCATGGCCGGGCTTG
>JBAYSM010000299.1:0-3073 GCA_041676205.1 Rhodospirillaceae bacterium
GCGCAGTCCCTCGCGCATGTCGTGGAAGACCTCCACTCCCAGGCTGTCTACGCCGCTGGGAATGAGCGTGCGCGGCCCGATCACCCGGACCTCCGCGCCCATGGTGGTCAGCAGGTGAATGTTCGAGCGGGCCACGCGGGAATGCAGCACGTCGCCGCAGATGGCGACCTTCAGGCCGTCCAGATGGCCCTTGCGGCGGCGGATGGTCAGGGCGTCCAGCAGGGCCTGCGTCGGGTGTTCGTGCTGGCCGTCCCCGGCGTTGATGACGCCGCAGTTGACCTTGTCCGACAGCAGCTTGACCGCGCCCGAGTCCTGATGGCGCACCACCAGCACGTCCAGGTGCATGGCGTTCAGCGTCACGGCGGTATCGATCAGCGTCTCGCCCTTGGCGATGGATGACCCCGCCGACTGCATGTTGATGACGTCGATGCCCAGGCGCTTCCCGGCCAGTTCAAAGCTGGTGCGGGTGCGGGTGGAGTTCTCGAAGAACAGGTTGACCATGGTCCGCCCGGCCAGGATGGGCGTCTTTTTGTCCAGGCGGCGGTTCTGCGCCACATAGCCCTCGGCGCAGTCCAGCAGGGCCGTGATTTCGTGGGGATACAGCCCCTCGATGCCGAGCAGGTGGCGGTGGGTGTAGTCGTTGTGGCTCATGGCGCGGACCTTATTGACTGGCGGGCGGGTGGGGGAGGGGTCGAGCCGTGGTGTCCGACGGCTCGCGACTCGCACCCTCAGGCAATGACGGCGTCGGCTTCGGTTTCGACCAGCCATTCCGGGTGGATGAGGCCCGAGCATTCCACGAAGCTGCACGCCGGGCGGATGACGCTGAACACTTCGCCGTGGGCGCGCGCGGCTTCCTTCCACTGGCTGATGTCGGTCAGGAACAGGCGCGTGCGGACGATGTTTTCGACCGTGCCGCCCGCATCCTCGACGGCCTTGATCATGATCTCCAGGCAACGCTTGGTCTGCCCGTACAGGTCGCCCGGCGCGGCCACGGCCCCTTCGGGGGTCATCGGAGTGGTGCCGGCGACGGCGATGATGTTGCCGACGCGCACGGCGCGGCTGAAACCGATGATCGGCTCGTTGGGGCTGCCGGACGACACCAGGATACGGTCGGACATAGTAGAGGCTCCTGTGATGCGGAATGACGCGGGCGGAGGATGCCTGCGCGGAGCGGCCTGCGCAAGGGTGCCGGATCGGCAGGGCGAGCCAGAATGGACGCAAACAACTGATGGCTGCCATGCGGGCGCGGCATACGTCCAAAGGGCCCCTACCCTCTATGATATTGCAGTTCGGTTGCTGTTGTTTGGCGCCTTAAGTGGCCGGGGGGCATCATGTTCATCGATACGGGCCGGATACCGGCCACCGGAAATCTGCTCATCGACAAGTCACACCGGCACCTTGCCGAAATGATCAACGCGCTGTTTGACCAATGGTGTGGAGGCGCGGAAGGAGCCGCTCTGCGGCCTGGTTTCGACCGCTTTCTGGACGCGGTGGAGCGCCATTTCGCCGAGGAAGAGGATATCGCCTTGGCCATGGGGTTTCCCAACGTGCCCGAACACGCCGGCAAGCATCGTGCGCTCATGGCCGCGCTGACGTCGCATGTGCATGCCCTGACCGACGACTCGGAGACGGGTGATCGCCGCATCGACCTGTTCAGTCTGATCGACCAGATGCTCTATGAACATGAAATGCTCGATGACCAGGAATTCTGGCCGCTGTTCAACGCCGTGCATCACACCCCGGCGTTGGGCGCTACGGCAGAGGAGACAGCCCCGCCAGGGCAAGCCCTACGAAAAGCAGAGGAATTGTCCCCGCGGCAAGAAGAGTCTGCAATGTGATGATGTTCGCCATGAGCGGCGCGTCACCCCCCATCTGGCGCGCCAGCACATAGGATGACGCCGAGCAGGGTAGAGCGGCATACAGCAGCGCCACGCCAAACGCCGCCGCGCTCACCTCCATGCCCGAGGCCTGGATCCCCAGCAGGATCACCAACGCCAGCAGCGGCAGCGCGCCGAGCTTGAGAATGCACGCCATCACCAACGGCCGCCCGGTCCCGCGCAGGGCGTCCAGCGCCAGGCCCGCTCCGACCGCCAGAAGGCCCACCGGCAGGGCAGCGGCCCCCAGGATTTCCAGCAACGGCCCGATGATCGGCGGCAGGCCGACGCCCGCCACATTGAGCGCGATGCCGACAATGCAGGCCAGAATGAGCGGATTGCGCGCGATGCCGCTCAGGGTCGCCACTAGCCTCGGCCCGCCCTGCGCCGGGACGGCGACGCTCAGGCAGGCCACGGCCAGGATGTTCACCAACGGCACCACGGCGGCGATGCACACAGCCGTCAGGGTAACGCCAACATCACCGAACAGGGCTGCCGCACCAGCCAGCCCAATATAGGTGTTGGGCCTGATCGATCCTTGAAACGCCGACGTGAAGGCCGCCGCCGTGCCGCCAAGCCATGGTCGCGCCAGCGTCGCCAGCAACGCTGCGCCCAAGGTCGCCCCGGCCAATGATACGGCAATGGCTTGCCACGCCAGCTCGGCCAAGTCCGCCTTCGCCAGGCTGGCCACCAGCAGGGCCGGAAAGCTGATGAAATAAACCACCTTCTCGGCCGGTGCCCAAAAGGTGTCGGGCACGAACTGCCCCCGCTTCATGGCATAGCCGAGCAGAATCAGCAAGAAGATGGGAGCAAGCGACAGGGCAATGGAAAGCACGGGAGGGCGGTCCTGATGGGGGGACGTTAAGCGTAACAGACTCCCGCCGCGTCTGTCTCCCGCCCTTACATCCGCCCCATGGCGTCCAGGAATCCCTGGAGGATGTAGGCCGCCGCTGCCTTGTCCACGTTGGCGGCGCGCTTTTTGCGGGACATGTCCATTTCGTCGATCATCATGCGCTGGACGGCGGCGGTGGACAGACGCTCGTCCCAGTAGCCCACGGGCAGGTCGGTCAGCGGGTGCAGGTTGGCGGCGAACTGGCGGGTGGACTGGCACCGCTTGCCCTCCGTGCCGTCCATTTCCACCGGCAGGCCGAGGACAAGGGCGCCGATCTGCTCCTTGGCGCAGATGTCGAGCAGTTCCC
>JBAYSM010000300.1:0-3060 GCA_041676205.1 Rhodospirillaceae bacterium
AAGATCAATGACGCAAAGAGGGAGGTGTCGGAATGCCGGTTAGCCGAAAGTCACATGGGAACGGACAAAAGATTTTGTCTACGTAGTGACCTCATGGATTCTTTCTAAAAGAGTGTCGCTTCTGCTATTACCGCTGGTGGAAAGCAGCTTGGGGATACGCCTTGCTTGAGTTCTTGTTAAAGTTGTGTTTAGTGGGGGCTGTACTGCTTTGGCTGGCTGCTGCGCCGGGCGCGGAGGCTGCCGACGCGGACGTGCCGGCCGCCGTGCTGGCTGGTTTCGCCCACGCGGTTGATGCCGGGGACCGCGCGGCATTTCTTGATTTGATTCAGAGGGAGGTTCGGGAGCGTCCCGCTCTTGCGCCGGACATGGCAGCGGCGGCCAGTCTGCTTGCGCCCTGGTTGGCGGACCGGGTGGCCGAGGCGGTATTGCGCGGCAGCCCCCAGCCTGCCGCCGCCGCGCCTGCCGTGCTGGCTGCCGTTCTGTTTGCCCTCGACGGGCGGCGCAGTCAGGACGTCGGGGCGGCGGTCCGGCAGGCTGCTCCGCAGGCCGACGGCGCCCTGCTTGGCGCCGTGGAGGCGGTGTTTGCCAAAGCGGTCGAGGGTGGAACGTCGGGCGGGTTCTTGGCGGCGGAACTGGTGGGCCTGCGGCCCGAGGTGGCGCGGGCCGTTGCCTCCGGGCGGGCGGCAACCGGCAAGGCCGGGCGTTGGGTGCGCCTATGGGAAGGCTTGGCGCCGCTGCCCGTTGCGTCATCCCCTGTCGAGGCAGGAAACACCGTCGAGGTGCCATCTATCTTGCGACAGGACCCCATCCTGGAAAGCCGTTTCCGTGTGCCGAGTGGGTCGTAAGGAGTGGGCGCGTGGGGGGCATGTATGGGAGTTGTTGCGGTCGCGTTCATGGCCACGCCGCTGGCGCACGCCGCGCAGGACGACCCGCGCGTGGTGATCGCCCTAAAGGATGCCGATGAACGCCGCCGCGAGCTTGAGCCGAAAGGGATTCCCGTCGTGGGGTTCATGGCTCATGGATCGCTCGAAACCCGCCTGACCGTTGATGACAACGTGATTGCCGCGAACCGCCCGGTCGCCGACCGGGTACTGGCCGTCGTGCCCTCCCTCACGCTGGTCAGCGGCCCTCATCCGTGGGAAGTTCGCGCCTCGCTGTCGGGCGAGGATGTGCGTCATGCCGACCATGCCGCCCTCAACTACCGGAACCTGTCGGGCGCCGTGAAGGTCAGCGGGGAAAGTTGGGACCGTTCCCGCGCGCACCTTGCCGTGGAGTGGTCGCGGCGGCATGAACTGCCTGGTTCCACCGATGCGCCTGGCGCGGCCAGCCTGCCGGTTCCGGTTGATCGCCTGACCGCCGATGGCGCTCTCTTGGTCCGTTCGGGGCGGTTCCTGTTTGGCAGTGCCGCCACCGTCACCCGCCTGGGATATCAGGATGTCGAGGCCATCGGCGGCGGCATCATCGACCAGCGCCATCGGGACAGGTGGGAGATCACCCTGAGCCAGCGGGCCGGAGTTGCGGCAACGTCCATGCTCGACGTGTTCGTGGAGACGCGCCAGGGCGTGCGCCGCTATGACCGGGTGACGCCCTTGTTGGGCATCGACCGTGGCTCGGTATCCAACGATGCCGTGATCGGTATCGCGCTGGACATGACCGAACGCATGGCGGGCGAGGTCGTGTGGGGGCGCAGCCAGCGACAACATGCCTCGGCGCTGTTTCCACCGCATGCCGAAACCATCTATCGCGGCGCCGTGAAGATCAGCCTGACCACGCTAACCTCCCTGACCGGGCGGGCGTGGCAATCGGTTGAGGAAACCGGCGCGCTGCTTCAGGCGGTGGTGGTCGAGACGGGATGGCGGGCGGGCGTCGAACACGAACTGCTGCGTCAACTGGTGCTCCAGGTGGACGGCGGCCCGACGGCGCGCCGCTACGTCGGCTATGTCGGCGGCCTGGAGGAGGAGGACGTGACCATCCGCATGGCCGGCGAATACCGCATCGATCATCGCTGGTTCGTGGGGCTGGAGGGGCGCTGGGACCACCGCACCAGCACGGTGCGCGATGCCGGGTTCGAGCGCACGCGCACCATGCTGCGCGTCGGTGCAAGGCTGTAAGGGGAGAAAGAGGGGATGTGGAAGGCAGCTCTTGCCGTGGCTCTCGCAGTGCTGGTGTTCGCTCAGGGAGCAGCGGCGCAGGAGGCCTATCGCCTCGGGGCGGGAGACAAGGTGCGCGTGCTGGTGTTCGGCGAGGAAGACCTGTCGGGCACTTTCAACATCGACGGCGAGGGGCGCATCGCCCTGCCGCTGATCGGCACAGTCGCGCTAACCGGCATGAGCGCGCCCGAGGCAGAGCACGCCATCGCCGCGCGGTTTGCCGAGGGGTATCTCAAAGACCCGCGCGTTGCCGTGGAGGTGCTGGACCGGCGGCCGTTTTACATTTTGGGCGAGGTTCGCACGCCCGGCGCGTACCCCTATGCCGATGGCCTGACGGTGCTTGGCGCGGTGGCGGTGGCGGGCGGGTTCACCTATCGTGCCGACGAGGACGATATTCGGGTAACGCGCGGCGGCGGCTCGCCCGAGGTCATGCCCGCCGAGGCGGTGGTGCGGCCGGGGGACGTCATCCGTGTCCATCAACGTCTGTTCTGAGGCCCGGCTTTGGGCGGCCTTTGCGGTCTTGCTGGCGGTTGTGCCGGTGCCGTTGGGAGCAAATCGGCCTCTGGCGTGGACGGCCCTGGCGGTTTGCCTTGGGGTGCTGCTGGTGCTGTGGGGCGTGCGCGACGGGGCGAGCCTTCCGCGTATGGTGCGGTGGCTTGGGGCGGGTTGGCTGGCCGTGGTTGGCTGGGCGCTGGTCCAAGCTGCGCCGTGGACGCCCGAAGACTGGCACCACCCCCTGTGGGCCGAGGCTGGATTTTCCCATGGTGCGGTGGCGCTCGATCCGGCCCTGGCAATCGAGGGCGCCATGCGGCTGCTGAGCTATGGCGCCGCGTTCGTTCTGGCGTTCGTGGCGGGGCGCAATGTCGCCTGGGCGCGGCAGTTGGTCCGGGTGCTGGCGGGCAGCGCGGCG
>JBAYSM010000301.1:0-3049 GCA_041676205.1 Rhodospirillaceae bacterium
CAGCGCGGCCTTGACCGACTCGGCGCTGGTCACGTCGCAGACGGCGGCCACGGCGCCCATGTCCTTGGCGGCTGCCTTCAGCTCGTCTTCCTTGACGTCGAGCACGGTCACGCGCGCCCCGGCATCCATCAACGCCTGCGCCGTCGCCCGGCCAAGGCCCGAAGCACCGCCGGTGACAACCGCGGCAACACCTTTCACGTCCATGTACATTTTCCTCCGGTGATTTTCTGTGGGAGAGGCATAGCAGATTCCCGCCGGGCGATGAATCCCAAAGTATGCGCGATGAGCCAAAGTTGTATGCGTGCCGACACCTGCTCCGCCCTGCATCTTGGCGGATGGCACCGCATGGTGCACACTCGGCGCCCAAGAAACGCACAACACCAAGCCCGTGGAGAGAGACCCTTGTCCAAACTTCTGTGGAAGCCCAGCGAGCAGCGCATCGCGCAGGCCAACCTCAGCCGCTTCATCGCCAAGGTGAATGCCGACCACGAGGTCGGGGCCAAGACCTATGACGAGCTGTGGTACTGGTCTGTGACCGACATTCCGAACTTCTGGAACGCGGTGTGGGACTTCTGCGGCGTGATCGGCCAAAAGGGCGACGTGGTGGTCGATGACGAGGACCGCATGCCCGGCGCCAAATGGTTCGCCAAGGGCTCCATCAACTACGCCCAGAACCTGCTCAGGCCGCGCCCGGCCGATGCCGAAGCCATCGTGTTCTGGGGCGAGGACAAGGTAAAGCGCCGCCTGACCCACGGCGAACTGGTCGCCGAGGTGTCGCGCGCCCAGCAGGCACTGAAGGCCGTGGGCATCACCAAGGGTGACCGGGTGTGCGGCTACCTGCCCAACATGCCCGAGACCGTGATTTACATGCTGGCCGTCACGGCGATGGGCGCCATCTGGTCATCGGCCTCGCCGGACTTTGGGGTGCAGGGCGTGGTTGACCGCTTCGGCCAGATCGAGCCGCGCATCATGATCACGGTGGACGGCTACTTCTACAACGGCAAGACCCACGACATCCGCGACAAGGTCAAGGCCGTGGCCGACCGGATGCCGACCCTCGAAGCGGTGGTGGTGGTGCCCTACACCCAGGACGCCGCCGACCTGTCGGGCATCGCCAAGGCGATCTCCCACGATGAGTTCGTTGCCGGGCACACCGCAGGCGACGTCGAGTTCGTGGCGCTGCCGTTCGACCACCCGCTGTTCATCATGTTCAGCTCCGGCACCACGGGCGTCCCCAAATGCATCATCCACGGCCACGGGGGCACCCTGCTTCAGCAGCTCAAGGAGCATGTGCTGAACAGCGACGCCAAGCCCGGTGATCGCGTGTTCTACTTCACCACCTGCGGGTGGATGATGTGGAACTGGCTGGTCGCCGCCCTGGCCGCCGAATGCACCCTGCTGCTGTTCGACGGCTCGCCGTTCTATCCCTCGGGCAATGTGCTGTTCGACTATGCCGATGCCGAGAAGATGACCTTCTTCGGCACCTCGGCCAAGTGGATCGACTCGGTCAAGAAGGCCGACCTAGTGCCCAAGAACACCCATTCCCTGGCCACCGTGCGGGCCATCGCCTCGACCGGCAGCCCGCTGGCCCCGGAAAGCTTCGACTTCGTGTATGACGGCATCAAGTCCGACGTGCAGTTGGCCTCCATCTCGGGCGGCACCGATATCCTGTCATGCTTCATGCTCGGCAGCCCGATCGATCCGGTCTATCGCGGCGAGATCCAAAAGCGCGGCCTCGGCATGGCCGTGAAGGTGTTCAACGACGAAGGCAAGCCGGTCAACGGCCAAAAGGGCGAACTGGTCTGCGTGAAGGCCTTCCCCTGCACCCCCATCGGGTTCTGGAACGACCCCGACGGCGCCAAGTTCCACGCCGCCTACTTCGAGCAATGGCCCGGCGTGTGGACGCACGGCGACTGGATCGAATTGACCGAAACCGGCGGCATCGTGGTCTATGGGCGGTCCGACGCCACCCTCAACCCCGGCGGCGTGCGCATCGGCACGGCGGAGATTTACCGCCAGGTCGAGCAGCTTCCCGAAGTGGTCGAGGCCCTGGTCATCGGCCAGGATTGGGACAACGACGTGCGTGTCGTCCTGTTCGTGCGCCTGCGCGACGACATGGAGCTGACCGACGATCTGGTCAACCGCATCAAAAAGCAGGTGCGCGACAACGCCACGCCGCGCCACGTCCCGGCCAAGGTGGTTCAAGTCACCGACATCCCGCGCACCAAGTCCGGCAAGATCGTCGAACTGGCCGTGCGCGAGGTGGTTCATGGCCGCCCGGTCAAAAACCAGGAAGCGCTGGCCAACCCCGATGCCCTGGACCAGTTCGCCGACCGGCCGGAATTGGCGGAGTAAGCCCAAACCTTGATGATTCCCAATCATCAAAGTTTGGACGGCGCGACTGCGCCGCGCGGCCACTGCCGCGTGAGCCAAGCGGCCGGAGGCCGCGCCCGGCGCCTGAGGGCGGCCCACTGATCGGTTTCGATCAGTGGGCCAGAGCATAAACGCCCTGAAATAACCAACAGGCGTCCTAAGTCTTGCCACATTCGAATGGCTGAATAGGCATCGTGGTCGTTCCGGTGGTGGTTTCTTCGGTCCCCATCGCAGCCCCTCCGGGGCGACCCCTCCGATGAGGTCCAATCCCCCTCTGGCTCATCGGTGATCTGACCGCAGCCAAGGCGACCGATGCTTGCATCCCCCCTGCCCCCTCCGGGCGTCGGTCGCCACTCTGCCCAAAGAAAACGGCGCTCTCGTCCCCCCGGAGCGCCGTTTTCCACGTCCGAAATCAACTGCCAGACTCCTCTGCGGAGGCGCGGGGAAGTTAAGCGGGGAATCACAGAGCGCACAGAGGAAGGCACAGAGATCACAGAGAGTGCGGAGCCACTGCGACCGCAGGCGATAAATCCCAAATAGGGCATTATGCGCTCGGAACGTGTCAACGCCGATGAGACACTGGCCCAGCCAGTTTAAGCAGCCTGTGCCTGAGAGTTTTCAGGCGGATTGATCCAGGCCGCCGTCGGCAAGGCGGGCGCCTGGGGCGCGGTACGGA
>JBAYSM010000302.1:0-3042 GCA_041676205.1 Rhodospirillaceae bacterium
ATGGCGTTCACCCGGTCGCTCAGTGCGGCGAGATGGGGCCACGAGGCAGCCGGGGCAAGCTGATCGGGCAGTACCGCCGCGGCGAAGTCGAAGGCACAAACCGCGCTGATATCGGCCTGGGTCAGGCGCTCACCGGCTAGGAAAACACGGTCTTCCGCCCGTGCATCGAGCAGCCCGAACGCCCCGCGCACCTGGGCCTCGCACTGCGCCGCCCAGTTTTCGTAGCAGAACTCCTTGGGCCGACGGATGCGCTCGTAATAGGCCGACACGGTCTTTTCGCACGCGCCCATGGCAAAGGATACCAGTTGCAGCACATCCCGCCGTGCCGCGCCGGACGGCGGCACCAGCGCCTTCTCGGGGCCGACCAGTTCGTCCAGGGCGTCCAGGATGGCCCAGCTTTCGATCAGCCGCGAGCCGTCGTCGAACTCCAGCGCCGGAACGCGGACCAGCGGGTTGATTTCCCGGATCTCGTCGGCATGATCGACCACGGACAGGATCTTGTGCTCGAACGGCAGGCCGAGGACATTGAGGCTCGCGCCCACGCGGCGGACGAAGGGCGAAAGATAGCGGCCATAAAGTTTCACAGTGCGTTTCTCCCAAGGCGGCCGAAAATGGCCTGAACGGTATCCTGATATGACCGAAGCGAATATCAAGACCAAAATCTGGGTGCAGGCTTTGGTCCGGCAGGTTAACGGGCAGGGGGCCTTTGCTGTGATCGCCCATCGCGGCGACGAGGATGCCGGGGCCGTGCTGGTCAAGCTCTACCAGCCAGGCGTGGGCGCCACCGTGCTCAGTCAGGTGCGCACCGGCGACGGGCGGCGGGCGTGGCTGCGCGCCACTGGCCCCACCCCGGTTCCCGAGGCCGACGCCGAACGCTACATCGAGCGTCAGCGCGACATCGACATGGATCTATGGGTGGTCGAGATCGAGGACCGCGAGGGGCGGCACCCGCTGGGTGATCCTATCCTATAAACCGGGCAGTTCCACCGGCTCGGGGGTCTTCACGCAGCAGATGCGTTCAATGACCTTGCGCCCGCAGCGGCCGCCCTCAATGCCCGCCTCGTAGGCGACCACCTGAAGGCCGGGGAAGGCGGTCAGCAACTCGCCCGGCTCCAACAAGTGGGACGGATTGCGCGGTCGGCCGAACTGTTCGTTGCCGCGCGCGAATGTCTCATAGATCAGCACCCCGCCTTCGGCTACCGCCGCCGTCAGGTACGGGAACAGCGGGCGGTACAGGTAGTTGGTGACAACTACCGCGCCAAAAGTGCGCCCGGTCATCGGCCAGGGGGAACCATCCTCAAGGTCGGCGGTCACGACCTCCGCCCGGTCAGTCAGATCGGCGACATAGGCCGTGTCCGCGTCTATCAACGTCACGGCGTGGCCGCGTTCCAACAAGGCGCGGGCGTGGCGTCCTCCACCACAGGCCACATCGAGGGCCGTCCCACCAGGCGGTACCAGGGCGGCATAGCGCAGAACCCACGCTGACGGGTCCGACAGGTTGAGATGAACGTGTGGCGGTGGCATGAATGGCATCCCATGTTATGGTGCAGCCTGTTAAGCCTATTGTTTCAGGCTGGAATGTCCATCGCTTCCCTTCTGTGACGGCTACGAAATGATTAAGTACCAGCTCGTCTGTGCCCATGACCATACCTTCGACGCATGGTTCCGTGACAGCGCCGCCTATGACGTACAGGCGGGCGCGGGCGAAATCCTGTGCCCGGTGTGTGGGGTGGCGGACGTGACCAAGGCCTTGATGGCCCCGCGCCTGGGGCGCCGGAAGGGCGCCGAGACGCTTGTCCCTGCCGCCGCCGCCGTACCGGAAAGCAAGCCCGCCGTGATGGCCACCGCCATGGGGCAAGTTCTGCGGGAGTTGCGGTCCGTAGTGGAGAAGAACTGCGAAAACGTCGGCGAAAAGTTTGCCGAAGAAGCTCGCAAAATCCACTATGGCGAAGCTGAACCACGCGGCATCTACGGCCAGACAACGCCGGAGGAGGCGGAAGACCTGCGCGACGAAGGTGTCGAATTCCATACCGTGCCATGGGCGCGCAATGACGGGTAACGTGACATGAAGCGTATCATCGTTCCCGAACGGCCCGACTGGAAAACCACCGCCGAAAACCTCGGGTTTGCCTTCCACACCATGTATGGCGAGCCGTACTGGCATGAGGGGGCGGCGTATGAATTCACCCTGCGCCAGATCGAGGATGACCTGGAAGACCCCTCGACCGAGTTGCACCGCATGTGCCTGGACATGGTCGATCGCGCGGTGAACGACGAGGCAACGCTGACGGCCCTGGCGATCCCGCCCGAACATTGGGACCTCGTGCGGGATAGCTGGCAGCGCAGGGACGCCAGCCTGTATGGCCGGTTCGACCTGTTCTATGACGGCACCGGCCCGGCCAAGCTGCTGGAGTACAACGCCGACACACCGACCAGCCTGTACGAGAGCGCGTTCTTCCAATGGTTGTGGCTGGAGGAAAACATCAAGGCCGGGACGCTGCCCGAGGGCGCCGACCAGTTCAACAGCATCCAGGAGCGCCTGTCCGAACGCCTCGCTGAGATCATCCCGGCCGGGGAGATGATGCATTTTGCCTCCGTCGGTGACAGCATCGAGGATCGCCAGACCGTCCGCTACCTGGAGGATATCGCCGCGCAAGGTGGGTTGGATCCGCGCTATGTCCCCATGGAAACCATTGGCGTGGACGATGAGGGCCGCTTCGCTGATGCCGAGGGCTGGGTCATCACCACCCTGTTCAAGCTGTACCCCTGGGAAATGATTCTGCGCGAGCCCTTCGCCGAGCATCTGGCGGGCAGCGGCACCCAGTTCATCGAGCCGCCATGGAAGGCCATCCTGTCCAACAAGGGCCTGTTGGCCCTGCTGTGGGACGCCTATCCTGGCCATCCGAACCTGCTGCCGACCTACTTCCAGACCGACCCGCGCGGCCCGGCCAACCTGACCGGCCGAGTGGTGCGCAAGCCGCTGTTCTCCCGCGAGGGGGCCAATATCGAGGTGTTCGAGGGCGACGGCACCAAGTCATCCGC
>JBAYSM010000303.1:0-3030 GCA_041676205.1 Rhodospirillaceae bacterium
CTGACCAGCCTGCGCGACGCCATGAACCGCCATATGGAGGCATGGGAACTCAAGCGCCGCGTGGCCGAGGATCTGCGGCGGGCGGAGAAGGAGCACGCGGCGGCCGGCGGCATGCCGGTAGGCGCCGGGCATGGGACGGGGATGCTGACCGTCAGCCTGCCCCACCAGCCGACCATCCTTGAGGCTCTGGACATGACCCTGTCGCTGGAAAAGGATGCCTATAACGAACGCCTCCAGGCAGGTCGCGCGCGCCTGCATCGCCTGTATCGGCTGGCTCAGGATCACGGCCTGTCCACCGTGCTGATGTTCGAGGGGTGGGACGCGGCGGGCAAGGGCGGCGCCATTCGTCGGATGACCAGCGCCCTGGATGCACGCCATTATAAGGTCATCCCGGTGGCCGCTCCGACCGACGAGGAACGCGCCCACCACTACCTGTGGCGCTTCTGGCGGCATATCGCGCGGGCCGGGCGGTTCACCATTTTCGACCGCAGTTGGTACGGCCGCGTGCTGGTCGAGCGGGTCGAGGGCTATGCCACTACCGATGAATGGATGCGCGCGTACAACGAAATCAACACCTTCGAGGAGCAGTTGGTCGACAATGGCGTGGTGCTGGGCAAATTCTGGCTGCACATCACCGCCGAGGAGCAACTCAAGCGGTTCGAGCTGCGCAAGGAAGCGCCGTGGAAAAGCTGGAAGCTGACCGACGAGGACTGGCGCAACCGCGAGAAATGGGATGCCTACGAAACGGCCGTCAATGACATGGTCGAGCGGACCTCGACCAGCAAGGCGCCGTGGACTTTGGTCGAGGCCAACTGCAAGAATCACGCGCGGGTCAAGGTCATCGAAACCGTGGGTGATAAGCTGGAGGCCGCATTGCTGCGCATTGGAGCCCAGCCTGCTTCCGACGAAAGTAGCAAAAGCAAGGCTGCAAAAAAGAAAAAGAGTTAACCCACGTTCCGGCAACAAGCCATTTGCACCAAGCCCCTCGGATGGGACACTATAGCCATAAGAGATAGACCCGGCTTAAGCCGGGCAGCTTGGACAGAGGCTTGGCTAACCTGTGGGAGGAGCCGTGAACACTATAACTCCGCTGGAGGGGGCGCCGGGACATTCGGACGCCGCCTCGCCTCCGTCCGATGAGGGCAAGGACGCCGCGTTCGTCCGCCGCATCGGCGGCATGCTTGGCGACTTGTGGGAAACCCTGGCTGACGTAGCCTCGGACATCTCCGCCGTCTCGGGCCGCATCGAAGCGCACTCCGGCGAATTCGCCACGGTGCGCGCCGCTGCCGAAACCATGACCGCGACCAACTCCGAAATCCGCGAGTCGGCGCAGGTGGCCAATCAGGTCAGCGACATGGTGCGCGACCAGACCCGCGACGCGCAAAGCGCCATGAATACGGCCGCCCAGCAAATCAGGGCCTTGGTCGAGTCCGTTCAGAAGGTCGAAGACCGTCTGATGCGCCTGGAGCAATCCCTGGCCCGCGTGTCCCAGGTGTCGTCTGAAATCGACAGCATTGCCAAGCAAACCCGCATGCTGGCCCTCAACGCCACCATCGAGGCCGCCCGCGCCGGGGAAGCCGGCAAGGGGTTCGGCGTGGTGGCTGGCGAGGTCAAGGCGCTGGCCCAACAGACCAGCAACGCCACGGCTCATATCGAAGAAACCGTCCGCGAACTGGGCGATCTCATTTCCGATATTAGCCAGGAAAGCTCTGCCAGCCGCGACAACGCCCTGGACGCCGAGAAATCTACCGCCGAATTGGCCGACGTGCTGGATGACCTGATCACTCAATACGATCTGGTCGGCGATCACATCGGCAACATTGCCCGAGACTCGAACCGCAATCTCGATGAGTGCAACAGCGTCGCGATGTCGGTCGGCACCCTGTCCAGCGACGTTGAGCGAGAAAGCCGCGACCTGTCCCATGCCAGCGAACGTACCGCCGAGATCATGGGTCTGTCACAAAAGTTGATCGGCTCGATCATCGAGGCCGGCTATGAGATGGCCGACAGCCCCTATGTCCGACTTGTCCAGGAAGGCGCCGGGCGCATCGCGTCGTTGTTCGAAACGGCGATCAACGACGGCAAGATCAGCCTGCAAGACCTGTTCGACGAACAGTACCGCCCGATCCCCAATACCAATCCGCAGCAGATGATGGCCCGCTTCACGGACTTCACCGATCAGGCGCTGCCGCCGATCCAGGAAGACATCCTGGAGGCAAATCCCCGCATCGCCTTCTGCGCAACGTTCGACCGCAACGCCTATCTGCCGACCCATAACAAGAAGTATTCCCATCCCCAGCGGCCGAACGACCCGGTCTGGAATGCCGCCAACGCCCGCAACCGCCGCGTCTTCGATGATCCGACGGGATTGGGCGCCGCGCGCAACACCGACCCGTTCGTCCTCAAGACCTACAAGCGCGACATGGGCGGCGGGGAGTTCCAACTGATGAAAGACGTCGCAGCTCCCATCTACGTGAAGGGGCGCCATTGGGGCTGTTTCAGGATGGGCTACAAGTTGGACTGAGGCACGGGGCGGGTTATTGGTGCGGTCGATGCCGCCGCCTCCACATCACCATCGCGGCTGGGGCCTTGATCAGTTCCCAGACGATCAGGGCCAGGAACACCCCGGCTGCGGTGTAGAGCAGGGAGGCGGCGTCGAGCGGCACGGCGGGGGTGAATTCCTCGAACGCGCGGCTGGCGATGGTGGGGTCGGCGTGGCGCAGCAGCACCAGGGGACGCATCCACGCATCGGCATCGGTCAGTGCGGCGTGGGTAGTCTCCAGATTGGCAACGCGGGCGGTGAGATCGGCAGCGGCATCGGTCCGGGCGCCGGGCGGCAGGCGCGGCAGGACGAACCCTTCGCGCACGCCGTCAAGCATCCGCCGGGCCTCGTCGATATGGCCGCCCAGGCGTTGCAGGTAGGCCTGGGTGAAGGCGGGGGCCTGGGATAATCCCATGCCGCCCGCTCCGCCGAACACGGCGCTGCCCAAGTTGTCGAGTCTGCGTGTGAGCCAGCTCATACGCATTAAA
>JBAYSM010000304.1:0-3026 GCA_041676205.1 Rhodospirillaceae bacterium
GGTCCAGCAGATAATCCCCGAATACTTCCGCAAGATTGGGCAGGGTGAAGGGCAGGGGGTTGGTCAGCTTCAAGTCAAGCTGCTTGCGGTCCTTGGCACTGGCAATGCGCTCGATCTGCAAGCCCTCATAGACATGCTTCCAGGCTGACCGCAGCAGGGCAAGGCGCACATCGCGTTCGTAGAGGCTCGGGCTGCGGGAAAAGACCTGGCCGCCATAGGCTCCGCCGATGCTGGCGGCAACATTGACCGCGGCCTCGGCCCGGCTGAAGTCGGCAATCACCTCGGGAATGGCCGCGGCCTTCTCGTCATACTCGGCCACGATCTCGGACAGGCTGCGGCGCATGGCAGGCGCGGCATGTTCCTGCGTCTCTCCGATCTTCGGAAACTCGGTGTTGTGATAGGTCATGTCGTCAACCGTCAGCCTTGGCCCAGGAAACGCTCGAAAGCGGTCCGGCCGTTGTCCGTTACTTCCCAAACCTCATGGCCGTGGCGGCGCGCAAAGCGCCATGCCAGGGCCTCGGTGTCATGGGCGCGGGGGAGGGCGCCGGGATGCGCCCTCGTTTCGATGATCCGCCAAGTCATGCGGTCGCCTCCTGCCGCGCGGCGAAAGCATCAAGCATGAGATACAGTGTCTCCATTGAGGGACCGTCGCCATAGACAACGGCGCGGCCCGCAAGGGTCGGGTCGGCCTCGCACTTGGCGCGGACGCGCCTGTCATGATCGAGATAGGCGTTGACGGTGAAGCGGCTTTCGCCCGCGCCGCTGTCGTAGAAATAGACGTGCCATTTGAGAAGCTGGTCGGGGTTGTCGTCTGCCTCGGCCATCAACTCCTGCGCGGCCAGGGTCTGAACCTCGACGGACCGGGCGCAATCGCGGATGAAGCCATTGCTCTTTGGTCCCTTGAAGTCGGCGGTGTCGCGCACGCCGAACACGTTGCCGGGGCAACGCTCGGCCACAAGGCGGGCCAGGATCTGTGCGCTGCGGGCGCTGCCGGTGGCGGCGACATAGGGCGCCGGGTGCATGTCGATCTGGACCACGGAAAAATAGGTCATTGCCGCCTCCTTACTGGCTCAGGGCGGCATAGGTGCCGCGATCTTCGTAGCGGATGATGGGTTCGCCGGTCTGCGACAGGCCACCCCAGCAGGGACCGACAAAGCCCGCGATCTTCGGCTGGCCCTGCAACTCGGGGCGCAGGCGGGTGCGGGTCTCGGTCCCGGTGATTTCGGTGCCCATGTCCTCGACCCATGCGGCCAAGTCATCGGTCAGCACGCGGCTCATGCCGCAGTCGTCGGTCATGGTGACAATCTCGAACAAAGCCATTTCGGCCTCCTTGTGGTGCTGCCCTTTGCCGGTCTGGTGCCGGATAATCGGGCGGGGTTTCTGGCGAGGACCGCGAAGCGGCCCTCTCCTGAAACCCTGCCTCCCGGCGAGGGCAGGAGGGGGACCCGCGCAAGGTTGTCCGTAGGGGCGAAGGGGAGGGGGATCACCCGGCCTGCACGGAGCCGCAGGCGCAGGAAGGCCGGGGAAACCCCTTCGCCCCGTCAAGCGGACGGCCTTGCGTGGGGGAACCGGCGGTTCCCTGAGAGAGGACACGCGCCCTTCGCGCGTGGCCCATCAAAGGGCAGGGGCGTTCGGCTTGTCCGAATCCCCCGGCCAGGCGCGGCCCCGCACCTTTGCCTCGATCCCCGCGCCTTCGCGGGGATCCCTCGATCATCTTTCCCGGTCGAAGCTATCCAGCCTGCCGCCTCTCTCCTGGCGGCGGGCCTTGCAGGGCGGCGAGCTGGACGCGCCCATCATGGAGCGAAGGGAAGTGAGCCGCCCTGTGGGAAGGTTCGGCGGGATTGTGCCACCCTACAGAGCTAGCGAAGGGAAAGCTGGCATACGACTTTTGTCGTGCTAGGCTCTCTGGGTGCAAAGGAGGGTGTGACATGTTCCATTCCCCCGAGCAGCACGACAAGCCTTGGTCGGAAGCAAGATCCGTCTCGGAACTATCGGATGATGAGGTTAGGCAACTGTTCGACGCCAAGGTCGCGAAGCTCAACGAAGAACAGCGATCAGCGTCCGTAAGCGGTAAGTCGGTCCAGATTTCACAATCATTCTCGTCCTCCATCCCCGGTGCTGGGATCGCGATGAACTCATCTTCAACCCGATCCACTACCTGCCGCTGCTGGAGCAGAAGCTCAACGCATTTGATCAGGCCGCGCCGTTGCAAGGTTGGGAGCTTCCCGAGGAGTTCGCAACGTTGCGCCGGCTGATGGAAGCTCGCATGAACCGGCATGGCCGACGCGAATACGTCCAGGTCCTGCGGTTGCTCGAGACCTTCGATCTGGCTGACCTGCATGCCGCGGTAAAGCAGGCGCTTCAGATGGGCGCGATCGGCTTTGACGCCGTAAAGCACCTGCTGCTTTGCCGTGTTGAACACCGTCCGCCCCGGCTGGACCTGGACTGCTATCCCTATCTGCCGCGGACGACAGTCGATAAGACCAGGCCCGGGTCCTATATGCGGCTGCTGTCGAGCGATGCAGAGGACGCGGCATGAACGACGCCCCGGAAATCCTGCTCACCCATCACCTCAAGGCCCTGAAGCTGCCAACATTCCTGCGCGAACATCAGAAGCTGGACCGGCAATGCGCGGCCGAAGGCATGGACCATGTCCGCTACCTTGCCCGCCTCGTCGAACTGGAGCTGATTGACCGGGAGCGGCGGATGGTCGAGCGCCGCATCAAGGCCGCCAAATTCCCCGCGGTCAAAAGCCTCGACAGCTTCGACTTCAGCGCCATTCCGAAGCTCAACAAGATGCAGGTGCTGGAGCTGGCCCGCTGCGAATGGATCGACCGTCGCGAGAACGTCATTGCCCTCGGCCCAAGTGGCACGGGCAAGACGCATATCGCCCTTGGCCTCGGACTGGCGGCTTGTCAGAAGGGGCTCTCCGTGGGCTTCACCACCGCCGCGAGCCTGGTCAGTGAGATGATGGAGGCCCGCGACGAGCGCCGTCTGCTTCGCTTTCAGAAGCAAATGGCCGGTTA
>JBAYSM010000305.1:0-3021 GCA_041676205.1 Rhodospirillaceae bacterium
CTGCGCGAAGCGACCCTGAACATCGCCCCCACCGCCGCCCTGCCGGTCCAGGTCGATGGCCGCCTGCTGGTGGTCGGGGCCGGGGAAACGGCCTTTGCCGCCGCACGCCAGGTGGCCGGGCGGCTGTCCGTCACCTGCCTTTTGACCAGTGCCGAGGGCGTCATCCCCCCGGCGACCGCCGACATGGCGTTGCTGCGCGGGCGGCTGGTGTCGGCCAAGGGCCATGTCGGGGCCTTTACCGTCACCCTGGCCGACGTGGAAGTTCCGCGCCCGTCATCGCGCGATACTCTGCGCACCATTCCGGCGATGACCGAAACCACGCTGGAGGTCGATGCCGTTCTCGACCTCACCGGCGGGATGCCTCTGTTCCCCGGCGCGCGGCCCCGCGACGGATACCTGCGGGCCGAGCCGGGCGACCTTCTGGGCGTGCAAAAGGCCGTGTTCGAAGCTGCCGACCTGATTGGCGAGTTCGAAAAGCCGCGCTTCGTCAAAGTGAACCCCGACATCTGCGCCCATTCCCGCTCCGGCATCACCGGCTGCACCCGCTGCCTCGACGTCTGCCCCAGCGGCGCGATCAGCCCGGCGGGCTCCCACGTCGACGTGGACGCGCTGACCTGTTCGGGCCACGGCGCGTGTTCCAGCGTATGCCCCACCGGGGCCATCCAGTACGCCATGCCCGCCGCCGATGACCTGTTCGAGCGGCTGCGCGTCCTGCTGACCACCTATCGCAAGGCCGGGGGGGTGACGCCCGTTCTGCTGGTCCACGACCTGCGCGACGGCAACGCCGCCATTGATGCCCTGGCCCGCTTTGGGCGCGGCCTGCCCGCCCACGTCATCCCGTTTGCGGTCAATGAGCCGACCAGCATCGGCCTCGACTTCCTGCTGACCGCCCTCAGCCTGGGGGCGGCCCGCGTCATCCTGCTGACCGCGCCGGATCTGGCCGGGGAAGTCGCCCACCTCCACGCCGCCGCCGACCTGTGCGAGCGGGTGGCGACGGGCCTGGGCTATGAGCCGGGCCGGGTACTGATCGAAACCGCTGGGGATCCCGACGCCCTGGCCCTGGTGCTGGCCGTGCGCCCGCCCGAGGCCGTGCCCGCCGCGTCCTACATGGTGCGCGGGCCGCGCCGGACCACCTACCGCATGGCGTTCGAGCACCTGCACGCCCACGCCCCGGCCCCCGTTGATATGCTGGATCTGCCCGCCGGAACGCCGTTCGGCGCGGTCAACGTCAACGTCGCCGGGTGCACCCTGTGCCTGGCCTGCGTCGGGGCCTGCCCGACGGCTGCCCTCGGCGACAACGCCGAAAAGCCGCAGCTCACGTTCCTGGAGCGCGACTGCGTGCAGTGCGGCCTGTGCGCCGCCACCTGCCCGGAAATGGTCATCACCCTGGCCCCGCGCATCGATTTCAAGGACGCCAACATCCGCAAGGTAATGAAGGAGGAAGAACCATTCTCCTGCATCCGCTGCGGCAAGGACTTCGGCGCCAAGTCCACCATCGATAAGATGGTCGCCAAGCTGTCCACCCACTCCATGTTCGCCACCGGACCGGGCCTCCAGCTCTTGCAGATGTGCGATAACTGCCGCGTCATCGCCCAAGTCGAAGGCGGGTCGGAGTTCTTCCCGTCCTCCAACCGCCGCGTGCGGACGACCGAGGACTATATCCGGGAGCGGGATGCGGAGAAGGAAGGGAAGTAAAGGTATTAACCACAGAGAGCACAGAGGACACAGAGAATGCGGGGCCACTGCGCCGCAGGCGATAGTTCCCCATGGGGGATTAATGCGCTACGCGCGGTTATTTGCGCCGAAACCTCTGTGATCTCTGTGGTTCAACCCCTTCACTTCCCCGCAATCTCGGCCACGTAATCCACCAAGTCCTGCAAATCCGCCTCGTTGCCGAGTTTCTGGAGGGGCATCCGGGTGCCCGGCAGGAAGGCGTCCGGGCCGTTGCGGAACAGGGCGGCGAGGGTTTCCTTGGTCCACACCACGTTGGCCGTTTCCAGCGCGTGGGAATAGGGATAGCCCTCGACCTCGCCCGCCTCGCGGCCCATCAACCCGACAAAATGCGGTCCCGACCGCCCGCCGCCGTCAGGGCGCAGGGAGTGGCAGGCGGCGCATTTGGTATAGTGCTTCGCGCCGGGATGGGTGCTGGTCAGCCACGGCCGGGGTTCGTCCACGGGGGCGGCATCCGGCCCCACGCGGCGGCCGTCTTCGACCGACCACACACCGATGACGCCTTCGGTATCGCCGGTAAGGGCGAGCCCTCCGGCGGGGGCGGTGGTCAGACTCCACACCGGACCGCGCGCTACGAACGTCGCCTTCATCATCGCCCCGGTCGCCAGGTCCCAGCGCAGCATCATGCCGTCCCGTCCACCGGACACGGCGGTGCGCCCGTCCGGTTCGGCGGCGACCTGGAGGACCGGGCCGTCGTGCTGTTCAAGGCGGCGCCGTTCATCGCCGGTTTCCGCGTCGAACAGCCGCAAGGTACCGTCGATGCCCGCCGCCAGCAGCCCCTTGCCGGGCGGCACCAGGGACAGTGCGGTGATCCCGAACCCTTGGCCGTCGCGGCGGGTTTCTTCCGCGCCGCTATCGACATCCCAACGGTACAAGGCGCCTTCGCTGTCGGCGCTCCACAGGTGGCGGCCGTCGGCGGTGAAGGCGACCGCCAGCACCGGCAGCGGATGGCTCAGGGTTCGCCGTTTTTCACCGTCGCGCGTCCACACGATGACCTTGCCATCCCACCCGGCCGACGCCACCAAGGCCCGGCCGGGGTGGGCGTCCAGGTCCGTCACCCGGCCGCCATGGGCTTGCCGATACTCGGCCAGCGGTGGGCCATCGGGACGCGTGATGTCCCAGAACAGCACCGCGCCCTCGCCATCGGCGCTGACCACCCGATCCCCAGCCGCGCAGGCCACGGCGGCGAGCGGCCCGTCATGGCCGTTGAACACGGCGCGCGGCTGCTGATCGGGCAGGCTCCAGGTGCGCAGGGTGTAGTCGAACCCGGCCGAGGCCACCATCGCGCCA
>JBAYSM010000306.1:0-3018 GCA_041676205.1 Rhodospirillaceae bacterium
ACCATGTTCCAGGGCATGCGGCTCTACTGGAAACGGGCCGCGGCTATTGGTCTGACGAATGTGGTGGTGGTGGTTGGCCTCTTGGTGAACATTTGGTTCTATGCCTATTCGGGCATTTTCGTCGGACAGCTTGCCTGGCTGGGCTATGTTATCGCCTTGGCGGCCGTGTGGGCTGTCGTATTTCTCGGCCTGATGAACCTGTTCACCCTGCCGGCGCTGGTGCAGAAGCGGGTTGGTTGGTGGGCCACGGTGAAGCTGGCCGCCCTGCTGACGCTCGACAATCCCATGTTCGCCATCGGTCTGGCGGTGCAACTGGGCGCTGTCACCGTGGTTGCCGTGCTGGCGCCGCCCGTGCTGGTGTTTCTCCATGGCGGCATCGTCGCCGTCACAGTGGGCTGCGCCTATGAGATGCTGGCCCGGAAGTACGCCCGTATAGAAACGCAGCGGCAGGCCGCCGCAGCCGGTACCGGCGGGCACACCACGACGCTTAGCCGCGGCCGCCGCGGACCAACCGAATCCGATGAGGATGACGACTACTTGAACCGTGGGTTCCGCGATTTCCTTTTCCCCTGGAAAGGGTGACCGGGTCCCGCTGAATGCCGTGGACCACCGCCGCCGGGCCGTTCCCGGTAGTTGTGTCGGCACGCAGGGTACGGTAGACTATATGTTAGGAAGGAGACTGAAACTAATGACACGTATTACAGGCATTCAAGGACGGGAAATACTTGACTCCCGTGGCAATCCGACCGTCGAGGTCGATGTGTATCTGTCCAGTGGGGTCATGGGTCGTGCGGCGGTTCCCTCTGGCGCGTCCACCGGTGAGAACGAAGCGGTCGAGTTGCGGGACAAGGACCCGAAACGCTTCCTTGGAAAAGGGGTCACCAAGGCCGTTGCGAATGTGAACGAAACCATTGAGGAAGAATTGCTCGGGATGGATGCGCTGAATCAGCGCGAAATCGACCAGACCCTGATTCGTCTCGATGGCACCAAGACCAAGAGCGAACTGGGCGCCAACGCCATCCTCGGCGTATCGCTGGCGACGGCCAAGGCGGCCGCCGCGGCGCTTGAGCTGCCCCTGTATCGGTACATCGGCGGGGTCAACGGCCATGTGCTGCCCGTGCCGATGATGAACATCCTGAACGGCGGTTCGCATGCGGACAACAATGTGGACATCCAGGAATTCATGGTGATGCCCGTTGGCGCGCAGTCCTTTTCCGAAGCCCTGCGCATGGGTACGGAAGTGTTCCATGCCTTGAAGGATGTGCTGAAGAAGAAGGGGCTGAACACCTCCGTTGGCGATGAAGGCGGCTTCGCCCCGAATCTTGGTTCGAACACTGAGGCCATCGAAGTCATTCTTCAGGCCATCAAGCAAGCCGGATACAAAGCCGGCGAGCAGATTTGGCTGGCGTTGGATTGTGCTGCGAGCGAGTTCTACAAAGACGGCAAGTATGTCCTTGATGCCGAAGGCGCCAAGAAGAGCGCCGAGGAAATGGCCGACTTCCTGGCCGATTGGGTCGCCAAGTACCCCATCATCTCCATCGAAGACGGCATGGACGAAGGCGACTGGACGGGCTGGAAAGCCCTGACGGATCGGTTGGGCGCGAAAACCCAGCTGGTCGGTGATGACCTTTTCGTGACCAACACGGAATACCTGAAGCGCGGTATCGATGAGGGTACCGCCAACTCGATCCTGGTCAAGGTCAACCAGATTGGGACGTTGACGGAGACCATCGAAGCGGTCACGATGGCGCAACGGGCGAAGTACACGGCGGTCATCTCCCACCGCAGCGGTGAAACGGAGGACGCCACCATTGCGGATCTGGTTGTCGCGCTGAACGCGGGGCAGATCAAGACCGGTTCGGCTTCACGCAGCGATCGCATCGCGAAATACAATCAATTATTGCGGATTGAAGAGGAGCTCGGCGACGACGCCGAATTCCTAGGCCAGCAGGCGTTCTACAACATTGCCTAAGGCCTGTAACAATCGTTTTTGGGGAGACGCCGGAAGGTCGCTGGAGACCTTCCGGCATCCCCTGACAGGTGGGAATGATGTCGCATAGCCGCTATGTTCTGGCCTTGATGGTCAGCATTGTACTGGTGTCGTGGTATACATGGAACCGCGACCTGTACAGCAAGTATGCGAACTATCAGAGCGGTCGAACGAGTGTTGATGAACTGCTTTCCTACAACCGTTCGCTGACCGAACAGCGGGACCAGCTGCATGCGCAGGTGGAAGGGCTCAGCCACGACCCCGTTGAGATTGAAGCGGCTATCCGCCGAACCCGGAATCTGGTTCGGGAAGGCGAACAGATTTACCGTATTGAACTCCCTGAAGATGCCATGACACCGCCACGAGGTGAAGGAACGTTTTCCCCCGGCCCGTGGACTCCCCCCACCGTCCGTGAACCGCTTCGAAGGCGGATCGCGGGATGGTATGAGGAGGCCCAGGCCTATCTGCAGGAGCGACTGCAATCGTGGCGCGATGGGGTGTATCACGACTCTGACACGCGAAATTCTGCTTCATAACCAGGACGAAGCCATTAAGCTCCTGGGACGCAACGGCGAGATCCGACGCCGCCTGCAAGAGGCGGCCCCTGTCCGAATCGTCGACCGTGGCGCCAAGGTGGTCATCATGGGCGACGAGGACGGCACGGCCCTGGTGGGGCGCATGCTGGATGAACTCCTGTTGGCGGTTCGCCAGGGACATACGCCCACCTTGGACGATCTGACCTACGCCCTGAACGAGGCCCGCAATGATGTGGCGACTCCAGAGGTCGGCCAGATCATCACCGGCGCCTTCAGCGGGTTGCGTCGGGATATCCGCATCAAACCCCGCACACGGGGGCAGGTCCGGTATCTCGAAGCTATTCAGAAACACGAGTTGACCCTGGCGATTGGGCCTGCGGGAACGGGGAAGACCTTCCTGGCCATGGCGGCCGCTGTGTCCGCGTTGCTCAACAAGCAGGTCAACCGCCTCATTCTGACCCGTCCCGCCGTGGAAGCCGGCGAGAACCTGGG
>JBAYSM010000307.1:0-3015 GCA_041676205.1 Rhodospirillaceae bacterium
CAAACTCGCCCTGAACGTCCTGAATCTGGCCCGCCCCGGCATATCCGTTCGCCGCAAACGCAAACGCTCAGGATGGTCCAACGACTTCGCAAGATCCATTCTCGGCCAAATGCGATGACCCTGCGGGGATGCCGCTCAACCATGTCGGTTTTCAGGATTATGTGATATCATGCCGCCTCCTACCAAAGGAGACCTCATGGCGTTCAAGCCAAACTACAACCATGAACGTGCGGAACGCGACCGCCTTAAAACCGCGAAGAAAGCTGAAAAGCTTAAACAACAACGGGAACGGAGCGTCCAGCGGGCCGCTGAACGCGACGACCTCACCACCAATGAGTCGGGTAAGACAAGCTAATGGGCAAAGGTCAATATCGTGATCGTGGAAGACGGCGTCGCGGCTTCGACGATGATCATTTCTCTCCGCAGGACGCTCGGGATTCTCGGGAGAGCAAACCCTTCGCAGCGCCTTCGTGGGAAGCACCGGCCGCGCAGACCGGACCGTCCCTCGACGCCACCGTGAAGATGTTCAACTCCGAAAAGGGCTTCGGATTCGTTGAGCTGGCCGATGGTTCGGGCGACGCCTTTCTGCATATCGGCGTCCTTCAGGCCGCCGGTCACGACTCACCCGCTCCGGGCACCAAGCTCCGCGTGCAGGTCGGTCAGGGCCAGAAGGGTCAGCAGATCACGGCCGTTCTCGAAGTCGATGCGAGCACGGCAATTGCCGAACGCCCGCGGTCGTCGGCTCCGCGTCCCGGTGGCGCTGCCCGTCCGGGCCGCCCAGATCCGGCCAGCGCGGTCGAACTCGAAGGCACCGTGAAGTGGTTCAACCCTGAAAAGGGCTTCGGCTTCGCCCAGGTCGCCGACGGTGGCAAGGACGTCTTCCTCCACATTTCCGTGGTGGAAAGGGCCGGACTGAGCACGTTGACTGAAGGCGCACCGATCACCATGCAGGTCGTCGAAGGTCACAAGGGCCGCGAAGCGATCGCGATCTCCGCATCGTGACGCCGCAGCCCTAGCTGCGCCTCAACAGCCAGGGGGTCCAGAGAAATCTGGACCCCCGCTGTCAGACTACATGGACTTGCCGGGAGAGGTGTACCGGCGAGTTGTTTTTCTGCGGGCTGTTGCTATTCCCTCAGTGAGAACCGTTGGCCGAGTCTCCGGCGGCGGGGCGGACCTGAAGCGTCACGCCTAGGGCATGAATGACCTTCACCACCGTATCGTAACGGGGCTTCGCGCCGGGCGCCAAGGCCTTGTACAGGCTTTCACGGCCCAACCCGCTATCCTTAGCCAGTTGGCTCATGCCACGCGCACGGGCCACGTCCTTGACGGCGATCAGGAACATCTCGGGGTTCGGGTCTTCCAGCGCCGCCGTCAGATATTCGGCGATGGTTGCTTCGTCGGTCAGATAGTCGGCAGCGTCAAAGAGGGCAGTTTTCAGGGACATGGTCAGTCCTTTCCGAGGTCCTGCGCCAGTTCGATAGCGCGGGCAATGTCTCGCGGCTGGCTGGATTTGTCGCCACCGCACAAAAGAAGGTAAACCACCGCTCCTACCTGGGTGTAATAGACGCGATAGCCAGAGCCGGTATGGATGCGCATCTCATAAACGCCGCCCCCAACCGCCTTGCAGTCTCCGAAATTGCCTTGCTCGGCAGACCGGATGCGCTGCGCGATGCGCGCCTTGGCAATCCCGTCCTTCAGGGCGGACAACCAGCGGTCAAAAGTATCGGTGCGGTGGAACGTGCTCATGAGCAGAACTGTATCCAATTGGATACACCTTGGCAAGGGCACTCAAGCCGTCACCGTGAGGCCTCCGAACTGTTCCGCAGCATGACCGCTTCCTAGAGGGGCGTAAACAGAACGCCCCACGAACTAATTTTGGAAAACTCTGCGGAGTGGAATGGAAAACAATGTCAAAGGGGCTGACCTATCACTAGGCCAACCCCTTGAAAAATTTGGTAGCGGAGGAGAGACTCGAACTCCCGACACGCGGATTATGATTCCGCTGCTCTAACCAACTGAGCTACTCCGCCTCAGATGTCGCGACGCTGTAACGTCGTGAGGCCGCAGGATATATCGGGTTCTCGAAGCCCTGTCAACAGCCGGCGGAACACTTTTTATACATCCGCTTCCCCAACGCCCGACCTCACGATCCAGCCGCCCCCGAGCAAGCGGTCGCCGTCGTAGAACACGCAGGCCTGACCGGGGGCCACGCCCTCCACGGGGGCGTCCAGGGCGACCCGTGCGGTGGCGGGGCCGGTACCCCACACCGTCGCCGGGGCGGGGCGGAAGGAGTTGCGGACCTTGACCGCGACGCGCGCGCCGTCGGCCGGGATGCCGCCCTCCCCGCCCAGCCAGTTGACGCCGCGCAGGGCGAACTCCGTGCGGCCCAAGGCCTCGCGCGGGCCGACGATGACGCGGCGGGTAGCCGGGTCCACGCGCACCACATAAAGACGGTCCGCCGTGCCGCCGATGTCCAGGCCCCGGCGCTGGCCCACCGTGTAGTGGATGATGCCCTTGTGGCGCCCCACGACGCTGCCGTCGACGTGGACGATCTCGCCGGGGGCAATGGCACCGGGGCGCAGTTGTTCGACCACGCGGGCGTAGTCGCCATCGGGCACGAAGCAGATATCCTGGCTGTCGGGCTTGTCGGCCACGGCCAGATCATGCCGCCGGGCCAGGGCGCGCGTCTCGTCCTTGCTCAACGCACCGAGCGGAAAGCGCAGCAGGTCAAGCTGCGTGCCGGTGGTGGTGAACAGGAAATACGACTGGTCGCGCCCGTGGTCGGCACCGCGCCATAACTCGGCCCCCTGCGCACCACGCACCCGGCGCACGTAGTGCCCCGTCGCCAGGGCCGCCGCGCCCAGGTCACGCGCCGCCCCCAGCAGGTCCCGGAACTTGACCGTCTGGTTGCACAGCACGCACGGCACCGGCGTTTCGCCCGATACATAGCTATCGGCAAAGGCCTCCATGACATCGGTCAGGAAGGTGCTTTCGTAATCCACCACGTAATGGGGG
>JBAYSM010000308.1:0-3008 GCA_041676205.1 Rhodospirillaceae bacterium
CCATCCGGTGGAGCTGGACGAGGCGAGCTTCGCCACGCATGTCGGCCGCAGTGACCTGCCGGTGCTGGTGGATTTCTGGGCCCCCTGGTGCGGGCCCTGCCGCATGATGGCGCCGGCGTTCGCCCAGGCCGCCGCCCAGCTCGAACCGCGCCTGCGCCTCGCCAAGGTCAACACCGAAGAACAACAGGCCCTCGCGGCACGCTACAACATCCGCAGCATCCCCACGCTCGCCCTGTTCAAGCAGGGTCGCGAAACGGCCCGCAGCGCCGGCGCCATGGATCTGCAGCAGCTGCTCGCCTGGGCACAACAACACGCCTGACACCCAAGGGAATCCCATGGCCGAGAACGCCAAGCCCCAGCCGCAGTTCGCCATCCAGCGTATTTACGTCAAAGACCTCTCCTTCGAGGCCCCGGGCAGCCCGACGGTCTTCCTGGAGAAGTGGGAGCCCCAGGTGACCCTGGACCTGAACTCCAAGGCCCAACCGCTCAACGAGGGCGTCTACGAGGTGGTGCTCTCGCTCACGGTGACCACCAAGGCCGGTGACAAGACCGCCTACCTGGTCGAGGTGCAGCAGGCCGGCATCTTCAGCGTGGCGGGTTTCTCCGAGGCGGAGCTGGGTTCGCTGCTCGGCAGCCACTGCCCCAACATCCTGTACCCGTTTGCGCGCGAAGTGGTGTCTGACCTGGTCACCCGGGGCAGCTTCCCCCAGCTCATCCTCAACCCCATCAACTTCGACGCCCTCTACGCGCGCCAGCACCAGAAGGCTGACGCGGCCGGCAGCGAAAGCACCCATTGATGGCGGGGCGTTGCAGCGTCGCGGTCCTGGGCGCGGGTTCCTGGGGCACCGCGCTGGCCATCGTGCTGGCCCGTAACGGGGCGCGGGTGCGCCTGTGGGGGCGGGACGGGGCCCAGCTCGCGGCTATGGCCGACTGCCGCTGCAACCAACGCTATCTGCCGGACGTCACCCTGCCGGACGGCCTCGAACCCTGTGCCGACCTGCACGAGGCGGTGAGCAGCTGCGGCGACGTGCTGCTGGCGGTGCCGAGCCACGCCTTTCGCGACACGCTCAACACCATCGGCGGCTGGCTCGCGCCGGGTGCACACCTGGCCTGGGCGACCAAGGGCCTGGAGCCCGGCTCGCGCAAGCTGCTCCACCAGGTGGTGCGCGAGACCCTCGGCGCCGAGATCCCGGTCGCCATCATCTCCGGGCCGACCTTCGCCCGCGAGGTGGCCCGCGGCCTGCCGACGGCCGTGACCGTGGCCGCCTCGGATGAGGCCACCGCCGGCCATTTCGCCCGCCTGCTGCACGACCCAACCCTGCGCCCGTACACCAGCACCGATCTGGTGGGCGTGGAGATCGGCGGGGCGGTGAAGAACGTGCTGGCGCTGGCTGCGGGCATCGCCGACGGACTCGGTTTCGGCGCCAACACCCGTGCCGCGCTGATCACCCGCGGGCTGGCCGAGATGATGCGGTTGGGCGCGGCCCTGGGCGGACAGCCCGAGACCTTCATGGGCCTCACGGGCCTGGGCGACCTGGTGCTCACCTGCACCGACGACCAGTCCCGCAACCGCCGCGTCGGTCTCGCACTGGGCCGGGGGGTGCCCCTCGACGAGGCCATCGCCCAGGTGGGGCAGGCCGTGGAAGGCGTGAAGTCCGCCCCCGAAGTCCACCAGCTCGCCCGCTCCCTGGGCGTGGAAATGCCCATCACCGAACAGGTCTGCCGCGTCGTCCTCGACGGCGTCCCGCCCCAGGAGGCCGTCCAGGCCCTGCTCACCCGCGAGCCTAAACCGGAGCGGCTCTAGGGGTCGGATTCAACGCGGAGGACGCGGAGAAAAGAAGGTCGGCCTGGGGGAGCTTCCGGCGTACTTTTCAACGGGGCTTGGCGTAACCGGGCGGCATCATAAAGACAGCCTTTGGGCCATTCTCCGCGTCCTCCGCGCCCTCCGCGTTTCACTCCCCTAAATCGCCCCGTCGAAGCCGAACTGCCGCCAGGCCTCGTAGACCGCCACGGCCACGGCGTTGGAGAGGTTGAGGCTGCGGTTGTCCGGGCGCATGGGGATGCGCAGGCGGTGGGGCTCGGGGATCTGCGCCATGACCGCAGCGGGCAGGCCGCGGGATTCGCCGCCGAACACCAGGGCGTCGCCCGGCTGGAAGCTGGCCTCGGCGAACGAGCACTGCGCCCCGGTGGTAAAGGCGAAGCAGCGCGCCGGCCGCACCTCCGCCAGAAACGCTGCGAATGAGTCGTGCACGCGCAGGGTGGCGTATTCGTGGTAGTCGAGCCCGGCCCGGCGCATACGGCGGTCGTCCAGTTCGAAACCGAGGGGCCTGACGAGATGGAGCGTCGCGCCGGTGTTGGCGCACAGGCGGATCACGTTGCCGGTGTTCTGTGGGATCTCGGGGTTATGCAGGACGACGTGGATCATGGGCGGGTGGCGGGAGCGTGGGTGTGACGCGGGAAGATACCGCAGGCCGGCGCCGATCGGTTACGCTTATGGCCCTTCGGCGCAAGGCCCTCACCTCCAACGCGTAACGACCGACGTCATGAATTCCGATGACCTGAATATGCTCGCCGTCGACTTCTGCGGCCTGAAGTTCGACACCCCGCTCGTACTGCTCTCCGGCTGTGTCGGCTTTGGCGAGGAATACACCCGCATCAGCGGCTTTTCCAACCGCGACGCCGGCGCCGTGTGCCTGAAGGGCACCACGCTGGAGCCGCGCCTGGGCAACCAGCCGCACCGTGTGTGCGAGACCCCGGGCGGTATGCTCAACGCCATCGGCCTGCAGAACCCGGGCGCGCGCTATGTAGTGGACAAAATCCTCCCCAGCCTCGACTTCTCCGAGACGCGCTTCATCGCCAACATCGCCGGTTCCACCCTGGAGGACTACGTGGAAGTGGCGCGCATCTTCGAGGATTCGCCCGTCGACGCCATCGAGATCAACATCTCCTGCCCCAACGTGAAGGCGGGCGGCGTGGCCTTCGGCAACGACCCGGACATGTCGGCACGC
>JBAYSM010000309.1:0-3001 GCA_041676205.1 Rhodospirillaceae bacterium
GAAGCGCCCGCGCCTGGGCATGTTCACCCTGTGCCAAAAAGGTTAACGCGATGTTGTTCAGGCTGGTCAGGTATTCAGGATGCTCCGCTCCAAGCACGGAACGCTGCACCTCCAGAACTTGCTCCTGTAACGCCCGTGCCTCGTCATACTCCCCCTGTATTAACAACGTACCCGCAAGATTGTTCATGCTGCTCAAGGTGTCTAGGTTGCTCATCCCCAGGATGCCTTGCTGTGCCTTAAGTGCCAGTTCCTGAAGCTCCCGCGCCCCCGCATGGTCCCCCTTTTCTAAAATTGTTGCCGAAAGGCTACTAATGCTAATCAGGGTACTGGGATGTTGCTCTCCCAAGACACGGCGCTCCACTTCCAGAACCTGCTCCTGAAGCAGCTGAGCCCCTACATAGTCCCCCTGAGCCCGAAGTGATGAAGCTAGGTTGTGCATACTGGCCAGAGTATGCCGATCCTCGGCTCCGAGGCGCCGGAGATATACTTCCATCTGCTGGCGGCATATCGGCTCCGCCAATGCGGCTTGACCCGCTTCACGGTGATAGCGCGCTAGCCACCCCAGCAGTTCAGCCTCATCCAGACTGTTTGCCCGCTCTGTCAGGACTACGACGTGCGGGATGAGGGGAGACAGAAAACGATGTTCGCGGATGTCCGCCGCGGCCCGCATCACCCACGCAAAATTCTTCACTGCAGTAGCCTTCACCGCCACCATGGCGTCGGGGGGGCTGTCCAGGGCGATGGCGCGGGCGATGATCTGGTGGATCGATACCGCCCCTTCCTCAAGGTCCAGGAGGGACAGCCGGTCGAGTAGCTTTGCGGCACGTTTGGCATCCACCCCGACCATTGCGCTAAGCAAATCCAGCGGCACGGCCGTCTGCGGGGCCAGGCAGGCCAGCGTGCGCAGAGCGGTCAGTGCCTGGGGGTTTCTCCCGGCAGCATGTTGGAAACTGTACTGCAGGGTGGCCACGATGTTGCTGGCATGGCCGTTGGGCAACTCGGCCTCCAGCTCATGGGCAAGCACCTCGGAATCCGTTGAGGGCGACGACACCACCTTCAGTAGGTCCGCGAAGGTGGCAAAGGTATCGACAATCTGCCCGGCCACGTCGATGGCAAGTGGATAGGACCCGAGGCGCTCGACGATCTGCCGCGCGGCGGCCTCTTCCGCGTCTCCCTCCGGTACGCGCACCGCCGTCAGCAGGCGGTAGGCCTGCTCGGGCTTCAGCACACCGAGGTCGATCACCTTTCCCACCCCCGACAAACCCCGGTCGCGGGTGGTAAACAGGGTCCGCCCGCCGGGCGTTGGCGCGGCCCAGGCTTCCAGCGTTTCGATCAGCGTGTGGTGGGGCAGATCGTCAACCACCCACAGATACGGTCGCTCCGGCTTGTCCGGGTTGTCCCGCTCGTCCGGCGGGTACAACAACAACTCCGCCACTCGTGCCCGGACAACGAGGACGCGGGTCTCGGGGTCCAGGTCCTTGAGCCCCTGCCGCAGGGCCACGATGTCGATGTCGGGCTTAAGGTTAATGATGACATTGATCAGTTGGGCCTCCACCCGCGCCTGCCAATTTGCGGTTGAGGCATCGGCGCCGCCAGCTTTGAGCCAGAACAGTCCGCCCGGCCAAGCGGGTTCAAAGCGGCGGCCGTATTCCTCGGCCAGCAGGGACTTGCCCATGCCGCCCCAGGCCTGGACCTGCGCCATTCCATGGCCGCCGCCATCGGCGGTAAGCAACACGGCGTCGCCGCGCAGGTTGGTGTGAATGTCCCACATTTCCGGCAGGCGGCCGACGAAGCGGTTGGGGGACCGCGTCCATACGCCGCCCACAAGCCGGGACTTAACGGACGATCTCACCGTCATGGGGGTGTCAATGTCGCCCACATGGGCGCGCACCTTGGCTGCCAAATCGGCCAAAGCTGCGTCGTCGTCGGCAGAGGGAAGGGCAAAGCACAGCCTGTCGCGCAGCGTGCCCGGCTCGATGTGGTCCACCGTCGCGAGCGGGTTGACCACCAGAACCCGGCGCTGCACCGCAGTCCCCCCAGCGACCCCTCCCTCTCCGGCGATGACCGCCGCCGTCAGTTCCCACTGACAGGCGCGGCGCTGGGGATAGGTGAGCGAATAGTAGGCGAGCAGGATCTTGGCCTGCGACAGCCCGTGCCGCAGATCGTCGCTGATTGGCGCGAACTCGGGGATATCCTTCTCGTCGAGGAACACCTTAAGGTTAAGGTGTTCCAAGGCAGCCACAATGCGCTTTACTGGCGCCTTATCGGCACGCGCGTAGCTGATGAAGACATCGTATTTCGGCATCGTTGAAGCCCCCCTGATACCCGTTACGCCCCCAGCAAATTCACCGTGCTGTCCTTCAAATTCTTGACCGCACCGATGTACGGTTCCGCTACCAGCGGCTGCCGCCCATGGCTCCAGGCGATGTCGAAGCCAGGAGTGTCCACAGGGGCCACGTTCCAGATGTAGGGGCTGATGTGCAGACGCCCGCTGGGGCCATCCCAGTCCAGCATGGAAGCACCAAAGAACGGCAGGACATCCAGCACGCCCAAATGAACATCGGCACGCGGATGCGCCGCCTGCAGACGCGCCAGCCTGTCGCGCCACTGGTCTATGAGGGCGTCCTGCGGCTCATCCCCTCTGGCGGGCAGGCGGCCGGCCATCTGCGCGATCACCTGGGCGCTGGGCATGAACACCCAGAAGGCCTCCAGTCTTTCCCAGACCGCGCCTGCATCAAGGCGCTGGAGCATGTCGGCGCCGGTCAGTTGAAGCAGAGCGATCTGCTGGGCCGCCCCCATGGTTTCCCGGAACTGCGCGCCGTTCTTTGGCAGCGGCGTGAACTCCAGGATCGTTTGGTCCTTTGAGCGCGGGGGCGCTGCCACGGTCAGCGGGCCGTCCTCCCCCTTCAGGTCCACCACGCGAACCGCAGCGTGGCGGCCGTGCTTGATCATGACGGTGTGCAGGTCACTGCCAACCAGCGCCTTCACCGACTGGGGCTCC
>JBAYSM010000310.1:0-2988 GCA_041676205.1 Rhodospirillaceae bacterium
CCGCCCCTGCCGCCACAATGCACAACAGGCTCATGCCGTGCGGGCCAGCTTGCGCGCCCGCCACAGGTGCCAGCCGATCAGGGTGACGGCCAGCGCCAGCCCCACCTCATCGGTGATCGGCTTGGCGACCACCAGGAAGAACGCCGCCGCCGTGGCCCAGATGCGTTCCAGCCACGTCATGCGGATGCTCAGGAACCCGACCGTCGCCGCACCCCAAAGACCGATGGAAATCACCGCCTTGACCGTGATGTAGCCCACGGCCAGCCAGCTATCGGACTGCAACATCAAGGCCGGGGCATAGACCGCCATGAACGGCAGCACGAACCCGGCAATGGCGATACGCAGGCACCACCAACTGATCTCCATGGCGCCCGCCCGCGCGATGGGGGCGGCGGCAAAGGCCGCCAGGGCAACCGGCGGGGTCAGGTTGGCCATGATGCCGAAGTAGAACACGAACATATGGGCCACCACGATGGGCACCCCAAGCTCGACCAGGATCGGCCCGGCGATGGAACTGGTGATGATGTAGTTGGGGATCGATGGGATGCCCATGCCCAGCACGATGCAGGTCAGCATGGTCAGGACCAGCGACAGGAACAGGCTCGCCCGGCCCACATCCACGATGGCGCCGCCCACCGTCACGGCCATGCCGGTCAGCGTGAGGACCGCGATAATGACGCCCACCACGGCGCAGGCCAAGCCGACGCCGACGGCGTTGCGCGCTCCCTCGGCCATGCTGTCCAGGCACAGGCGCAGTGTCGCCCGCCCACCGGTGCGCAGCGCGAGGACGGCGATCAACGCGGCGATCAGGATGAACACCGCCACCGCGCCGTAGGTAAAGAACGCCGAGGCCGCGATGCCGATGAACACCCAGAATACCACCCTCAGCGCCACCGGCCCGACCGATGCGGCAACCGACGACCCGAGGATCATCACGACGGTCATCAGCAGCCCGATGGTCCCTGCGAACAGCGGCGTGTAGCCGGTGAACAGCAGGTACACCAGGATGACCAGCGGCAACATCAGGAACCATTTCTCTCGGATGGCTCCCCACGGGCTGGGGCAGTCCTCCTTGGGCAGGCCGCGCAACGCCCCCCGCCCGGCCTCCAGATGAACCATCCACAGCACGGCGGCAAAGTACAGGATGGCTGGAATGGTGGCGGCCTTGACCACCTCCAGGTACGGCACGCCCACGGTTTCAGCCATGATGAAGGCGACAGCGCCCATGACCGGCGGCATGATCTGGCCGCCCATGGACGCCGTGGCCTCGACCGCGCCCGCAAAGGCCGGCTTGTAGCCGAAGCGCTTCATCAGCGGGATGGTGAACATGCCGGTCGTCACCACGTTGGCGATGCCCGACCCCGAAATGGTTCCCATGATGGCCGACGACACCACCGCGACCTTGGCCGGGCCGCCCTTGGTGTGGCCCACGGTGCCCATGGCGATGTCGTTGAACAGACCGACCATTCCGGCTTGTTGCAGAAAGGTGCCGAACAGCACGAACAGGAACAGATAGGTGGCCGACACGAAAATCGGCGTGCCGTAGATGCCCTCGGTGCCCAGGAACATCTGCATCAGCAACTGCCCGCCGTCAAAGCCGCGATGATTGAACGGCGGCGGCAGTGCCTGCCCGAAGTATCCCCACAGCAGAAAAATGCCACACACTACGGCCAGGCCCAGCCCCATGGCCCGCCGCGCCCCCTCGAACACCAGGGCGATGGTGATGGTCCCGACGATCATGTCCAGCGTCGTTGGCTCGTAGCGTAGAATGATCTCGTCGGCCAGCACGAGGTGATAGAACGCCAGGACAAATCCGGTGATGCCGAACACCCAGTCGTACCAGGGCGTATGGCGGTCCTGCTGCGATGTCGTGGCGCGGAGCGTCAAGAAGGCGATCAGCAGCAGGAAACCGACGTGGATCGCTCGGGCCACCAGACTCGGTAGCGGGGTGAAGGCCGCGAACCAAATTTGATAGACCGAGAAGGCGATGGCGCACACATAGATGATGCGCGCGTTGAGGCTGCCGTCACGCGTCGGGTCGGGCGGCACGGCGGCGGCCTCGACCGATGCCGGATCGGTCGGGGCCACCTTGGTTGGGGCTGTGGTCATGGGCGTATCCTGGCGCGTGTCCTACTTCGCCACGCCGACTTCCTTGTAATAACGCTCCGAGCCCGGATGCAGCGGCACCGGCATGGCGGTCAGCGCGCCTTCCAGGGTGATGCCCTTGGCGGCGGCGTGCGCGTTGATCATGGTGTCGCGGCCCTCATGCAGATGCTTGGTCATCTGATAGGCGATTTCGTCGGGCAGGTCGGCCGACGTCACCAGGATGTTGACGATGGCGGCGGTCTGCACGTCCTGGGTCTGGCCGTCATAGGTGTTGGCTGGAATGGTGGCCGAAATGAACGCCGGGCTGCCGACCTTTGCGACCACGTCGGCGGGGATCTCCACCACGCTGATCGGCACGGACGAGGCAAGGTCGCGGATGGACGCCGCGCCCAGGCCGACCGACTGCAAGGTCGCGTCAAGCTGGCGGTTCTTGATCAGTTCGACCGACTCGCCGAACGGAAGATATTCGGTGCGGCCGAAGTCGGCATAGGACATCCCGGCGGCGGCCAGAAGCTGGCGGGCGTTGACCTCGGTGCCCGAGCGCGGCGCGCCGACCGACACGCGCTTGCCCTTGAGGTCTGCCAGGGTCTTGATGCCCGAGGCCTGCGACGCGACGATCTGGATATAGTTCGGATACAGCGCCGAAATGCCGCGGATCTTGTCGAGCTTGCCGGTGAAGCCAAGTTCGGTATCGCCTTCCCACGCTCCGGCAACCGAGTCGCCCAGCGCCAGTGCAAGCTCTCCCTTCCCGGTCTGGATGAGGTTGAGGTTTTCCACCGAGGCGCGGGTGGACTGCACCGAGGCGCGCACACCCTCGATCTTTTCGTTGTAGATCTGCGACAAGGCGACGCCGAGCGGATAGTAAACCCCACTCGTTCCGCC
>JBAYSM010000311.1:0-2978 GCA_041676205.1 Rhodospirillaceae bacterium
GACCTGCGCCGCGTGATGCGCGACAACCCCGACACCCCGGCCGCCCTGCACGATGCCATCGCCGAGGCCATCGGGCGCAAGCCCAAGGGGCACGACTTCATCATCGACCGCCGGAACGAGCCGGCGGTGCCCCGCCACATGAGCGTGACCGGCGGATAGGTCCGTCCTATACTGCGCCAAACCACCACCCGCCCCCGCGATGGCCCAAGCCGGACGACCATGAACCCAGAAAACGTCGCCTTCGTCGCCGCCGATACGCCGGCCGCCCAGGAGGCTCTCCTGCGGTTCCGGCACCGCTATGGACACATGCCACCTGACACCGCCGACGTCATTGTCGCCTTCGGCGGGGACGGGTTCATGCTGGAAAGCCTGCACCGCTTCATGGCACTCGGCAAGCCGATCTACGGCATGCATCGCGGTACCGTCGGGTTCCTGATGAACGCCTTTGACGAGGACGACCTGCCCCGGCGGCTCCAGAGGGCGCAGCCGGTGACGCTCCACCCCCTGCGCATGACCGTTGAAACCGTCGCCGGGGAAACCGTCGAGGCCCTCGCCATCAACGAAGTGTCGCTGCTGCGCGAAACCCGCCAAGCGGCCAAGTTGCGCATCACCATCGACGGCCGCGAGCGCCTGTCCGAGCTGGTGTGCGACGGCGTGCTGGTGTGCACCGCCGCCGGATCCACCGCCTACAACCTGTCCGCCCACGGCCCGATCTTGCCGATGGGCGCCAATGTCATGGCGCTGACCCCCATATCGGCCTTCCGCCCCCGGCGTTGGCGGGGCGCCATCCTGCCGCAGCGGGCCGCCGTCCGCATCGACATCCTCGACAGCGACAAACGCCCGGTATCCGCCGTGGCCGACTACACCGAAGTCCGCGACGTCCGCCGTGTCGACGTGCGCGAAGACCGCAGCGTCATCCTGTCGATCCTGTTCGATCCCGAACACAACCTCGAAGAACGCATCCTGTCGGAGCAGTTCATGGCGTAGGGGAAAGAGGCTGGGCGCTGCCCAGACCCGCAATAAGCCGTTAGCCCTTTGAACCCATGACGGTCCGGCGCTTCCCTTGCGCCGCAGGTAGGCACCCTTGCCATTTGATGCGCTGCGCGCGGCTGCGCTGCCATACCCGAGGTCCAGGAGGCCGCGCCTCCTGGTGGGTGCGGGCAATGCCCGCGCGGGCTTAGGTCGCCGCGCCCAAGCTGGTGCCCGAGAAGTTGGGGTTGTTGAGCACGGCGTAGACGCCGCGCTGACCGGGGATGGGTTTAAACTTGTCGGAAATGCCGAGCACCGTTTCGGCGCCGCCGAGGTAAAGAACACCATCGTCGGACATCTGCTTGGACATGCCTTCGAGGACTTTGCCCTTGGTCGGCTGATCGAAATAGATCAGTACGTTGCGGCAGAACACGACATCAAAGGTGCCGAGCGCCCGCAGGTCCTGGAGCAGGTTCCATTCCTTGTACTGGACCATGGCGCGGATGGCGGGGTCAATTTCCCACTGGTCGTCGCGCTTCTTGAAGTACTTGACCAGCAACTGAATGGGCAGGCCGCGCTGCACTTCGAACTGGGAATACAGGCCGGCGCGGGCCTTCTGGAGAATGTCGCGGCTGATGTCGGTGCCGACGATTTCGGTCCGCCAGCCGGGCATCTTGGCGGCTTCTTCCTTGAGGATCATCGCCAGGGAGTAAGGCTCCTGGCCGGATGAGGCGGCTGCGCACCAGATGCGGAACGACTTCTTGGCGGCCCGCGTCTTAATGAGATTTGGCAGCACCACCTGACGGAACTGGTCGAACGGCTTCTGGTCGCGGAAGAAAAACGACTCGTTGGTCGTCATCGCCTCGGTAACGTCCTCGGCCAGCGGTCGGTCGCCCATGCGGAGTTTGGCGACCAATTCATCAAGGCCCTTGAAGCCGCGCTTACGAGCCACCGGCATCAGGCGGCTTTCCAAAAGGTAAGCCTTATCCTTTGTCAAAACGAGACCGGAACTGTCCTTGACCAGCTTGGCGAGGTAGTCGAAATCGTCTGGCTTCATGTCAGGCGCGCCTCGTCGCCAGCTTCAGGATTTGGGGGGCCACTTCCTCGATGGGCAAGACGGCGCTGCACACGCCCGCCTGGGCGGTTGCACCGGGCATGCCCCAGACCACGCTGGTCGCCTCGTCCTGGGCAATGACGGTGCCCCCGGCATCGACGATCACTTGGCCTCCCTTGGCACCATCGGACCCCATGCCAGTCAGCACGCACGCCAGCACGCGGCCGCCCCAGGCCTTTGCAATGGACCGGAACATCGGGTCTACCGAGGGCCGGCAGAAGTTTTCCGGCGGCCCCTTGTCGAGCTTGATGACCTTATTGGTTCCGCGCGTTTCGACCAGCATGTGAAAGTCGCCGGGCGCGATATAAACCTGACCGCCCACGATAACCTCGCCATCCTGGCCTTCCTTGGCAGGAAGGCCGGAAATCCGCGTGATATGATCGGCAAGAATGGTCGTGAACGTTGCTGGCATGTGCTGGGTGATAAGCACCGGCTGGGTTACGCCGCCACCCTTTTTTATGGCCGTCAGGACCGTGAAAAGCGCTTGCGGCCCTCCAGTGGAACTGCCGATGGCAATCACGTCGGCTTTTTCGCGACCGACCGGGCGCAGCGTGAAGGTGCGTTGCGGAACCAGCGAGGCCCCTGCTGTCGGGCGGGCAGTCCCAGCGGTGGTCGGCCGCGCCGCAGGTGTCGTACCGGGACGCGAAAACGCCACGCGTCCAGCCGGAGCTGCTGCGGCGGGGGCCCGGCGCAGGCCCGTGTTGCGACGTGCCGCCAGCCCGAGCACCTTGACCTTTTCGATCAGCTCGGTCTTGAAATCGCTGCCACCGGTCAGTTCTCGCGAAGAACTGGGCTTTGACACGTAATCGGTCGCCCCCAGTTCGAGGGCGCGCAAACTAACCTCGGCATTTTTCTGGGTCAGGGTCGACGACATGATGACGCGGACGTGGGGCGC
>JBAYSM010000312.1:0-2955 GCA_041676205.1 Rhodospirillaceae bacterium
CCCAGGATTTCCTCGAACCGCATTGTGCGGACCTCCGATAGCACTCTGGCCCGACCCATCGACGCCCCCTCTCTGGAAGACCGTCTAGGATCGGTCAGATCACGTGCTACCTGCATCGGTCACATCATGTGTCACCGACAAGCGCGGCCGCGATGTGTTGACTTGCCCGGCGCCCGGACGCACCCTGGTTGGGCGATGACTACCATGATGCATGCCACTTGTGTCGCCGTGGCTGGACACGGCGTTCTGCTCCGCGCCCCTTCAGGCGGCGGCAAGTCCGATCTTGCCCTGCGTTTGATCGATGCCGGCGCGGTGCTGGTCGGCGACGACTACTGCGCCTTTGCCGTGCGCGACGGGATGCTTGTCGCAGCCCCGTCGGAGGCGCTGGCCGGACTTCTGGAAGTGCGGGGCGTGGGGATCCTCCGTCTGCCCCACGCCACCGAGACGGTGGTTCGGCTCGTCGTCGATCTGGTGCCCGGCGGCCCGCTCGACCGTCTGCCGGACGCTGCCCTCACGGAGTTGTTGGGGGTGCCCCTTCCGACAGTGAGTCTGGACCCCTTCGAGGCGTCGGCGGCGGCAAAGGTGCGCCTTGCAGTGCGGCTCGCCACGGGCGATATAAGCAGTGCAGCATGATGGAGGAGGGTTCCTTGTCGAGTGCACACGATCGGGCGGACCCGGCCAACAGCCGGGCCGAGGGGGCGGCGACCGCCCCCGCCGCCCAGAACGGGGGCCGCCTTGTCGTCGTCACCGGCATGTCCGGGGCGGGCAAGACCATGGCGCTCAAGGCGTTCGAAGACATGGGATATGAGGCGGTGGACAACCTGCCCCTGGTCCTGCTCGACGGGCTGGTCGGCAGCGGTGAGCAAGTCACCCGCCGGCCCATCGCCATCGGCATCGACATCCGCACCCGCGATTTTGACGTCAGCCGCCTGCTGACCACCATCAACGCCTTGGCGGATACCCGCCACCTGGACGTCGAAGTGGTCTTTTTAGATGCCGACGACGAAATACTGGCCCGTCGCTACACCGAAACGCGACACCGTCATCCGATCGGGATGGACCTGCCGCTGCCCGACGGCATAGCGTTGGAGCGCCGCATCCTGGCACCACTGCGGGACCGCGCCGACAGCGTCATAGACACCACGCGCCTGCCGGTCGGCGACCTCAAGCAGATGCTGGAAACGCGCTATGCGACCGCCGCCTCGCCGGGAATGTGCGTGGTGGTAACGTCCTTTGGCTTTCGCAACGGCCTGCCGCGCGAGGCCGATCTGGTGTTCGACGTGCGCTTTTTGCGCAATCCGCATTACGTGCCCGACCTCAAGCCATTGACGGGTTGTGACGCCGCCGTTGCGGAGTACGTTGCGGCAGACCCGGATTATGATAGCTTCTTCAACGGCGTGACGGCGCTTTTGGGACCACTGCTGCCGCGCTATGAAGTTGAAGGCAAAAGCTATCTGACGGTGGCCATTGGCTGCACGGGGGGGCGCCACAGGTCGGTGTTCGTGGCTGAACAACTGGCGGCGTGGTTGAAGGCTCAGGGCCGCCGGGCAACTGTCTGTCACCGCGACACGCCCGCCGCCACCCGGCCAACCGGCGACACAACGGACGACGACGCGCCTGGAGCGCGGCAGGAGACCACAGGGGGTCCACGATGATTGGCATGGTATTGGTCACCCACGGGCGTCTGGCCGACGAGTTGATCGCGGCCCTGGAGCATGTGGTCGGCCCACAAAAGGCTACGCTGGCCGTGTGCATCGGTCCCGATGACGACATGGAACAGCGACGGGCCGACATTCTCGACAGCGCCGCGCGGGTCGATGACGGCGCCGGAGTGGTCCTGCTGACCGACATGTTCGGCGGCACGCCCTCAAATCTGGCGATTTCCATCATGGGCAAGGCCAAGGTCGAGGTCATTGCCGGGGTCAACCTGCCGATGCTCATCAAGCTGGCCTCGGTGCGCAACGACCTGCCGCTCAATGACGCGGTGGCCGCCGCCCAGGAAGCCGGCCGCAAATACATCAACGTGGCGTCGAAACTGCTGACCGAAAAATGAGTCGGCAGGCGTTGAATAAAAAAGCTACCGGGAGGACCACCACACCATGACTGACGCTGAGGGGCGAGTCTCCGGGATGATCAGCGAGGGCGCCGACGGTACCCTGTGCCGGGCGGCGACCATCATCAACAGCCGTGGCCTGCATGCCCGCGCTGCCGCAAAGTTCGTCAAGAAGGCAGAGGAATTCGCGGCCGACGTCACCGTCACCAACCGGGGCCAGGAAGTGTCCGGGCGCTCCATCATGGGACTGATGATGCTGGCCGCCTCGCCGGGTACAACAATCGAAATGCGCGCTCGCGGGGCCGACGCCCGCGGGGCCTTGGAGGCTCTGGGCCAGCTCATCGACGACAAGTTCCATGAAGACTGAGCCGCCGCCGCCAAGGGCGTGCGACCCCGTGGCCGAGCAGGTGTTCGAAGGGGTGGGGGTAGGTCCGGGCATTGCCATTGGTGTCGTGCACCTGCATGACGCCGATATGGTCAGCGCGCCGGAATACCGCATCCCCGCCAGCCGCGTGGCGGCCGAGCAGCGCCGCTTTGCCCAGGCCGTTGCCGCCGCCCGCAAGCAGATGGCCCTGCTGCGCCAAAAGGCCCGCCGCCTGCCCGCCGCGGCTGGCGAGGAATTGGGCTATCTGCTTGAAGCCTATGACCAAATGCTCAAGGGATCGCGGCTTATCCGGGGTGTCGAGCACCGCATCGAGACCGAGCGGGTCAATGCCGAAGCCGCCGTCCGCCGCGAGATCGAACAGCTTGTCTCCGCGTTTGCCTCGATGGGTGATGCCTATTTGGCCGGGCGCATGGTTGACGTGCGCGAGATCGGCCAGCGCCTGGTCCGCAACCTGACAAAGACCACCAGCCGCCCGTTCGACGACCTGCCCCGCAACGCGGTGGTGATCAGCCAGGAA
>JBAYSM010000313.1:0-2885 GCA_041676205.1 Rhodospirillaceae bacterium
ACGCCTTCGGTCAGGCCGGTGCGGCCGGGGGCCTTGGCTTGCTCGGCCGCCCGCACGCGGTCCACCACGGACTTGAACTGGTCGGCGTAGGCGGCGTTCTGGTAATCGGTCAGGAAGGCGATCCGCCGGGCGATCAACTCGTCCAGCGTTTCGGACTGCTTGTGGTGGTCGAACCCAGCCTGAGCGCCGGGAGCGGCGAGAGCCTCCACGGCGGCGCGGTCGTGGGCGGCGCGGCGGCCCCACAGGAAGGCCTGCTTGTTGGCCTCGACGGCCGTCTTGTTCAGCTCGATGGCGCGGTCGATAGCCTCCAGCGACAGCGGGATGAGGCCCCGCTGCCATGCAAAGCCGACCATGAACAGGTTGCTTGAGATGGAATCCCCCAGCAGCGCCGTGGCGATGCGGGTAGCATCGATGAAGTCGGCATTGTCGCGGCCCACTGCATCGCTGACCACGTCCACGACCTCGTGGGCGGGGAACACGATGTCGGGCTTGCTGGCGAAATCGGCGGTCATGGTTTCATGGGCATTGATGACGGCGCGGGTGTAGCCGTCGCGCATTTTCGCCAGCGTGTCGAAGCTGGCCGCCGAGAGCATGTCGCAGCCCAGGACCAGCCGGGCGTTGCCCGCCGCGATCCGCACGGCGTGCAGGTTCTCGGGCGTGTCGCTGATCCGCACGTGGCTGACCACGGCGCCGTTTTTCTGCGCAAGGCCGGTCTGGTCGAGGATGGAGACGCCCTTGCCCTCCAGATGCGCTGCCATGCCTAGCAGTGCGGAAATGGTCACGACGCCGGTTCCCCCGATGCCGGTAATGACAATGCCGTAAGGCTCGGCGGAGGTGTCGGCCATCACCGGGTCGGGCAGGGCCGCGAAGCTGACCGCGCCGACACCGGCTTGTTTGCGAGGGGTGCCACCTTCGACGGTGACGAAGGACGGGCAGAAGCCGCGCAGGCAGCTATAGTCCTTGTTGCACACCGATTGGTCGATGGCGCGCTTGCGGCCGAACTCTGTTTCCACCGGCTGCACCGCCACGCAGTTGGATTGCACGCCGCAATCGCCGCAGCCTTCGCACACCAGATCATTGATGAACACGCGCTTGGGCGGGTCGGGCAGCTTGCCGCGCTTGCGGCGGCGGCGCAGTTCGGCCGCGCAGGTCTGGTCATAGATGAGGATAGTGACGCCCTCAAGGCTGCGCAGATCCTTTTGCACGGCGTCCAGGTCGTCGCGGTGATGCACGGTGACGCCGGGCGCGAAGTCGCTGCCGACGGCGTACTTGTCGGGATGGTCGGACACCACGACGATGCGGCCGACGCCCTCGGCGGCAACCTGGCGGGTAATCATCGGCACCGACAGCGGGCCGTCGAAGGGCTGCCCGCCGGTCATCGCCACGGCGTCGTTGAACAGGATTTTGTAGGTGATGTTCACCTTGGCGGCCACGGCGGCGCGGATCGCCATGATGCCGGAGTGATAATAGGTCCCGTCGCCCAGGTTGGCGAAGATGTGCGTTTCGTCGGTGAACGGAGCCTGCCCGACCCAGGTGATCCCTTCGCCGCCCATGTGGGTGAAAGTGGCCGTCTCGCGGTCCATCCAGTGGACCATGTAGTGACAGCCAATCCCGGCCACGGCGCGCGATCCCTCGGGCACTTTGGTCGAGGTGTTGTGTGGACACCCGGCGCAGAACCACGGCTGGCGCTTGGCCGACACCATGGGGGCCTCCAGCGAGCGTTCCTTGGCCTCCAGGAACTCCAGGCGCTTGCGGATGGCAGGCGTGGTAACGAACTGTTCGATGCGGTCGGCCAGGACGCGGGCGATCAAGGCCGGGGTCAGCTCCCCGGCTGACGGCAGGGTCCAGCCGCCCTTTTGGTCGAACTTGCCGACCACGCGCGGGCGCACGTCCTCCCGCCAGTTATAAAGCTGTTCCTTGAGCTGGTTTTCGATGACGGCGCGCTTTTCCTCGACCACCAGGATCTCGTCCAGACCTTCGGCAAAGGCGCGCACGCCGTCGCGCTCCAGCGGCCAGGGCATCCCGACCTTGTACAGACGGATGCCGATTTCGGCCGCCATGCGTTCGTCGATGCCCAGGTCGTCCATGGCTTGCCGGACGTCCAGATAGCTCTTGCCGGTGGTCACAATGCCTAGGCGCGGCGTCGGGCTGTCGAGCACTACCTTGTTCAGCCCGTTGGCGCGCGCAAAGGCTAGCGCGGCATAGAGCTTGTGCTTCATCAGGCGGTATTCCTGATCGAGCGGAGTGTCGGGCCAGCGGATGTGAACGCCGTCGTCAGGGAAGGTGAAATCGGTCGGGATCTGAACCGCCACCCGGTGCGGGTCGGCATCGACCGAAGCGGCGCTGTCCATCACTTCGGTCAGACACTTCATGGCGACCCAGCATCCGGAGTAGCGGCTCATGGCGATACCCAGAAGGCCGTAATCCAGAACTTCCTGCACGTTCGATGGATGCAGCACCGGGATCATCAGGTCGGCGAAGGCCATCTCGGTTTGATAGGCCACGGTCGAGGACTTGGCCCCGTGGTCGTCGCCGGCCAGCATCAAAACGCCGCCGTTTTTGGAGGTGCCCGCCATGTTGGCATGGCGGAACACGTCACAGGAGCGGTCCACGCCCGGCCCTTTGCCGTACCACATGGCAAATACGCCATCGTGGCGGGCGCCGGGGAACAGGCCGACTTGCTGGGTGCCCCAGACGGCGGTGGCGGCCAGATCCTCGTTCACGCCGGGCTTGAACACGATGTTGCGCGGGGTGAGGTGCTTGCTTGCCCGCATCAACTCGCTGTCGAGCGCCCCAATGGGAGATCCGCGATAGCCCGATATGAAGCCCGCCGTGTTCAGGCCTGCCGCTGTGTCGCGGTCGTGCTGCATCATCGGCAGCCGCGC
>JBAYSM010000314.1:0-2871 GCA_041676205.1 Rhodospirillaceae bacterium
TCGGCATGGTCACCCCGCCCGTGGGGCTGAACCTGTTCGTGACCGCCGGCATCACCAAAATGAGCATCGGACAGGTCGTGCGCGCCGCGCTGCCCTGGCTGCTCCTGCTGCTGACCTATCTGGTCTTCATCACCTACGTCCCGGCCGTCAGCCTCTGGCTGCCCAGGCTCCTCGGCTGAGCGGCCGACAGCAGCACGCGCAAACAAGCGGCCGCCGTCAGGCGGCCGCTTGCGATCACCTTCAGGCGTGGCGCCTGAGCGATGTCCGGTCGCCGGATGCGGGCATGGTCAGGCCGGGCACCGGGTCAGCAGCCTGACGGTCTCGTGAGCAGGCAGTCCCATGACGCCGCTGTGGCTGCCCTCCAGGTGCGCGATGAAAGCGGCCGCTCGGCCCTGGATGGCATAGCCGCCCGCTTTGCCGAAGGGCTCGCCGCCGGCGACGTAGTCCGCGATGTCGGCTTCGGTCAACGTCTGGAAGCGTACCGTGCTGATGCTGACTGCCTCATGGAGGCTTCCCCGGCATGCCAGGGTCACGGCGGTATGGACTTCGTGTGAGCGGCCGGACAGGCGGCGCAGCATGTCGGCTGCGTCGGCCGCATCCCGTGGCTTGCCCAGGATATCGCCTTCCAGGATGACGGTGGTGTCGGCGCACAGGATGGGGGCGTCCTGCCAGTCCGCAGGCCAGGCGTCGGGCAGGGGGTCGGGCCGCGCGCCCGAGGCGAGCCAGGAGACGGCACGCTCGGCCTTTTCGCGCGCGGTGCGGCGGACGTAGGCGGCGGCCGGCTCGCCCGGCAGCCGGGGCTCGTCTTCGCCCTCCGGTGAGGGCACGCGCAGGATGCCGTGAGGGATGGCCAGTTGATCCAGGATCTCGTGGCGGCGGGGGCTGGCGGAGGCCAGCAGGATGAAAGGCGGCATGATGGCGGGGTCGGGTTGACTGGAAGGAGGGGCAGGATCGGTGTTTAGCCCACGCGCAGGATCTTCATGCCGTTGGTGCCGCCGCTGTCGCTGTAAAAGTCGCCCTTGGTCAGAATGATCCAGTCGCCCGTCTGCAACAGACCCCTGCGGCGCAGGATGTCGATGGCGGTTTCGCTGACCTCGGCGGGTGGCAATGTCGCGGCGTCGAAAGGCACCGTGTAGACGCCGCGGAACAGTGCGGCGCGGCGTTGGGTGGCGGGATGCCGCGTGTAGCAGTAGATGGGCACGCCCGAACGGATGCGCGACATGATGAGCGGTGTGTGGCCGCTTTCGGTGAGGCTGATGATGGCCTTGATGCCGGGAAAGTGGTTGGCGGCGTACATGCAGGCCAGGGCGATGGTCTCGTCGCAGCGCGAAAAAGTTTCGCCCAGGCGGTGGTGGGACCGGATGGTGGTGGGTTCCTGTTCGGCGCCCAGGCAGATCCGGGCCATGGCCTGGACGGCCTCGACGGGGTATTGGCCGGAGGCCGATTCGGCCGACAGCATGACGGCGTCGGTGTGGTCGAGCACGGCGTTGGCGACGTCGGAGACCTCGGCCCGGGTCGGGATGGGGCTGGTGATCATGGATTCCATCATCTGGGTGGCGGTGATCACCAGTTTGTTCTGGGTGCGGGCATGCTGGATGATGCGTTTCTGGATGCCGACGAGCCGGGCGTCGCCGATTTCCACGCCCAGGTCGCCCCGGGCCACCATCACGCCGTCGCTGGCGCGGATCAGGTCGTCCAGTGCGGCGTCATCGGCCACGGCCTCTGCGCGCTCGATCTTGGCGATGATCCAGGCGGGGCTGCCGGCCTCGCGCACCAGTTGGCGTGCCTGTTCGATGTCGGCTCCCGCGCGGGGGAAGGACACCGCCACGTAGTCCAGTTCGAGTTCGGCGGCCAGCCGGATGTCCTGTCGATCCTTGTCGGTCAGACTGGGCGCCGAGATGCCGCCGCCGCGCCGGTTGATGCCCTTGTTGTTGGACAGCGGCCCGCCGACCTCGACCCGGGTGTGGACGGCGTTCTCGTCGACGGACTCGACCCGCAGGATCACCCGGCCGTCGTCCAGCAGCAGTTCGTCGCCCGGGGCGCAGTCCTTGACCAGCGGTGGATACTCGATCCCCACGATCTTGTCGGTGCCCGCGTTTTGCGGATGCCGGGTGGACAGGGTGAAGGGGGCGTCCGGGCGCAGTGTCACGGAACCGGCCTCGAAGCGGCCGATACGGATCTTGGGTCCCTGGAGATCACCCATGAGGGCGATGTGGCGGTCGTGGCGGGCGGCGATCTCGCGGACCAGGCGAACCCTTTCGCGATGGTCTTCGGGCTTGCCGTGAGAGAAATTCAGCCGGGCCACGTCCAGGCCCGCCAGGATCAGGGCTTCGATGCGCTCGGGGCTGGAGGTCGAGGGTCCCAGCGTGGCAACGATCTTGGTGCGGCGGCGGGCGGTCATGTCGGATGCTCCTCAGGCGCGGTGATAGGGGTGCCCCGCCAGAATGGTCCAGGCCCGGTAAAGCTGTTCGGCCAGCAGGATGCGGACCATGGGGTGGGGCAGGGTCAGCGAGGACAGGCGCAGGGTCTGGCGGGCGGTCTGTTTCAGGGCCGGGTCCAGGCCGTCGGGCCCCCCGACAATGAAGACGATATCGTCGCCGCTGGCGCGCCAGGTTTCAAGGTGGCCGGCGAGATCCCGTGTCGTCAGATCGCGGCCGTGCTCGTCCAGTACGACGCGCCAGGCTTGCGCGGGCAGGGCCGCCTCGATGCGCTGGGCCTCGGCATGCATCAGTTGCTGCGCGGTCTTGCCGCTGGCGCGGGGCTCGGGTCGGATTTCGCGCAGTTCCAGGGGACAGTCGCGGGGCATGCGTTTGGCGAAGTCCTGCCAGGCCGCCTGGACCCAGGAGGGCATGCGGGTACCGACGGCGTAGA
>JBAYSM010000315.1:0-2849 GCA_041676205.1 Rhodospirillaceae bacterium
ACGCCGCCAATTTTCACGTAAGGACAGTTTGACCATGGACCGTATCCGCATCGTCGGGGGACACCCGTTGCGCGGCAGCATTCCTATTGGCGGGGCGAAGAACGCCGCGCTGCCCCTGATGGCGGCGGCCATGCTCACCGACGAGACGCTGCGCTTGACCAACCTGCCGCACCTGGCCGACATCACCACCATGGCGCACCTGTTGGGCCAGCACGGTGTCGAGATGTCCATGAACGGCGACAGCGCAGGCAACGGCGATTGCTCCGGCCGGGTGCTGGACCTGACGGCGCGCGATATCACCAACACCACCGCGCCCTATGATCTGGTGCGCAAGATGCGCGCCAGCGTCCTGGTCCTCGGCCCGCTGCTGGCCCGCTGCGGCGAGGCCCGCGTCAGCCTGCCGGGCGGCTGCGCCATCGGCACGCGGCCGGTGGACCTGCACCTCAAGGCACTGGAGGCCCTGGGGGCCGAGATCAACCTCGAAGAAGGCTACATTCACGCCCGCGTGCCCGGTGGCCGGCTGCGGGGCGCCACGGTGATCTTCCCCAAGGTCACGGTCGGCGGCACTGAAAACATCCTGATGGCGGCGTCCCTGGCGGTCGGCGAAACGGTCATCGTCAACGCCGCCCAGGAACCCGAAGTCATCGACCTCGCCAACTGCCTCGTCGCCATGGGTGCCGACATTCAAGGTATCGGCACCAACGTCATGCGCGTTCAGGGCAAGGACAAGCTGCACGCCGCCGAATACTCCGTCGTCCCCGACCGCATCGAGACGGGCACCTATGCCCTGGCAGCCGCCATCACGCGCGGCGACGTGGAACTGATCGGTGCGCGCCTGGACCTCATGCAGTCGGTGACTGACGTTTTGGTCGAGGCCGGGGTCGAAGTCACTGCCACCGAAAAGGGCTTCCGGGTCAAGGCCGACGATGCCGACATTCGCGGCATCGACGTCATGACGGAGCCTTATCCCGGCTTCCCGACCGACATGCAGGCGCAGTTCATGGTGCTGATGGCGACGGCTAACGGGGCCTCGATGATTACCGAGACGATTTTTGAGAACCGTTTCATGCACGTCCCCGAATTGACCCGCATGGGCGCGCGGATCAACGTGCATGGGTCGTCGGCCATTGTGCGCGGGATGCCCAAGCTGTCGGGCGCGCCGGTCATGGCAACGGATTTGCGCGCTTCGGTGTCGCTGGTCCTGGCCGGACTGGCCGCCGAGGGCGAAACCATCGTCAACCGCATCTACCACCTCGACCGTGGCTATGAACGTCTGGAGGCCAAACTGGCGGCCTGCGGCGCAACAATCGAACGCCTGCGCGGCTGATCGGGTGTTACTGGCCGCTTGGAAGCGTAAATCTTCGGTGGTAGTGTTATTTGAACGCGCACCAAGCGCGACGCCTAATGAGTGTATGTCGCCGCGCCGGTCCAGGGGGACAGCGCGGCGTCGGCGTGCTTGAGGGAGCACATTGAAACGAGGGGGCAATGGCTAATCCCAAGACACGCTCGCGTGAAGACAACATCACCGAAATGGCCCGCCTGCAAAACATGTACAAGCGCCTTCCGCCCGACAAGCAGAAGGCGGCCCACAAGCATATGCAGAGACGGCTTGATGAACTGCAAGCCGCGATCAATGGCAAGAAGGTCAAGTCGGGCAAAGGCATGGGCCTGATGCAAACGGTGCTGATCGTGCTGCTCGCCAGCGTGGTCGCCGTGGCGCTGGGCTTCTTCGGCGTGACCTTTTTGGCCAAGGGATGATCGCTTGGGCAGCGTCTTGTGGGCAATAGGGGCTGGTGACGGGTGGGGGTTCCGTGTAAACATGCGGCCCCACGGCGAAAGCCCGTCATTCACGTCCTGAAGAGCCGAGTCGAAATGAGCCGCGAACAACTGGTTCTCGCCCTTCCCAAGGGCCGGATCCTCAAGGAATGCATGCCCCTCGTGCGTGCCGCCGGCATTGAGCCGGAGGCGGCGTTCGATGACCCGTCCTCGCGCGCACTGATGTTTTCGACCAATCATCCGCATATTCGCATCATCCGGGTGCGGTCCTTCGACGTGGCGACCTTCGTGGCCTTTGGCGCGGCGCATCTGGGGGTGTGCGGCAACGATGTGCTGATGGAATTCGGCTATCCCGAAATCTATGCGCCGCTGGATCTGGGCATCGGAGCCTGCCGCCTGTCGGTGGCCGAGCCGGTGGACCTGTCCCAAGGCGACGACCCGGCGCGGTGGAGCCACATCCGCGTCGCCACCAAGTACCCCGAAGTGACCCGCCGCCATTTCGCGGCGCGCGGAGTGCAGGCCGAGTGCATCAAGCTCAATGGCGCCATGGAACTGGCCCCGAACCTGGGCCTGTGCCACCGCATCGTCGACCTCGTCTCGACCGGCTCGACGCTTAAGGCCAACGGGCTGGTGGAGGTCGAGCACATCGCCGACGTCACCTCGCGCCTGATTGTCAACCGCGCCGCCCTCAAGACCCGCTCGGCCGAGATGAACGGCTGGATCGCCAAGTTCCGGGAGGTTGTCGATGCCCGTTGATCTGCGCACTTCCGACGCCGGGTTTGAGGCTGCCTTCACCGACCTGTTGAGTGCCAAGCGCGAAACCGATGACGACGTGAATGCCGTCGTGACCTCCATCCTGGCCGACGTCCGGGCACGCGGCGATGCCGCCGTGATCGAATACACGTCGCGCTTCGACCGCCTGGATCTGACGCCTGAAACCCTGCGCATTCCGGCTGACGTCATTGCGTCCGAGGCCGACCGTTGCCCGCCCGAGCTGATCGCGGCGCTGCGCACGGCGGCCGATCGCATCCGCACCTATCACGCCCACCAGAAGCCGACCAACACCCTGACCA
>JBAYSM010000316.1:0-2802 GCA_041676205.1 Rhodospirillaceae bacterium
ACGCAGCGGGCGCCGTAGGTTTCCATCAGGGAACGGCGATAGGGCTTCTGCTCGTAGGAAATCTTGACCATGTAGATATCGACGTCGAGGCCGAACACCTGCCCGGCGAAGGCCAGCGAACTGCCCCACTGCCCGGCCCCGGTTTCGGTGATCAGCCGCTTGACGCCCGCCTGCTTGTTGTAGAACGCCTGCGGCACGGCGGAGTTGGGCTTGTGCGAGCCGGACGGCGACACGCCTTCATACTTGTAATAGATGCGCGCCGAGGTCCCCAGGGCCTTTTCCAAGCGGCGGGCGCGATACAGAGGGGCAGGGCGCCACTGCTTGTAGATCTCACGCACCGGCTCAGGGATTTCGATGTCCCGCTCGGTGGCGACTTCCTGGAGGATGACCTCCATGGGGAACAGGGGCTCCAGGTCCGACGGCCCGACCGGCTTGCCGGTGGCCGGATGCAGCACCGGGGCGGGCGCCTCGGGCAGATCGGCCACGACGTTGTACCAGAACTTCGGAATGCGGTCTTCGGGCAGCAGATACTTGACCGTTTCGTCGGACATTATGGAGGCTCCCTATGCTTTGATGGCCGGCGCGTGGGGCGCGAAGCGGCGCAAAGAGTGCCCGGTTCAGGCCGCAGGTTCAAGGGGGTGGCGTGACGCCAATCACATCGCCCTCGGCCAGCCCGGACAGGACTTCGGTGCTGCCCGGTCCAGAGTGCCCAATCGTCACCGTCCGGCGCTCAACGCCCTTAGCGTTCGGAACCAGGACCGTGCCGTCCGGCAGCAGTGCGGAAGTGGGCACGGTCAAGGCGGCGTCACGGTGATAGACCAGCACGGACGCCATTACGTTCATCCCCATCTTGAGGGGTTCGGGACCATCACGGGGCGGGTCAAGGGCCACCATGATCTCGAACTTCGGGACGGCGGCGCCGGGTTCAGCATGGTTTGCCAGCCGGACCACCCGCCCGGTTCGCCCCCCCACCAAAGCCTCGGCCTGAACCTCCACCGGATGACCGACGCGCACGGCGTTGACGTCCCGCTCGTCCACATGCCCGGTCACGACAAACGCATCCGAAGACGACAGGGTATAAAGCGTTTCGCCGTGGGCAACGCGCGACCCCACCCCCAGGTCCTCCCCGGCCCGCTCCCCCGTCCGGACGGCACGGTGGACAACCCCCGAAAGGGGCGCGGCGAGGGCCTTGCGCCCCGCGCGCAGGCGCAGGTCCTCAAAGATGGCGCGGGCGTTTTCCTCCCGCAACTCGGCGACCTGCACGACCTCGCTGGCCGACTGCAGGCGGATCTGTTCCAGGGCGACGCGCGCGCCGTCCAACTCCCGCTGGGTCGCGGCGCGCTGGCGGCGGGCGTCCTGATATTCCTGCGCCGGAATGACCCCTGCTTTCAGCAACTGGAGCGTCTGGGCTTCCTCGGTGGCCGCATCCTCGACCGCAGCCTCGGCGGCGCGCAACGCCCGCTTGGCCGTAAGCATCTCGGGCGCGGTGTCCCAGTTGCGCAGGGCGAGCACCTTGGCCCTGGCTTCGAGCCACGCCCCTTCGGCGTCGCGCAGCTTTATCAGGATGTCGGAGGTGTCGAGCACCATCAGGACGGCCCCCTCGGTCACAAGGTCGCCCGGCAAAGCCTCCAGCGACGCAATCGTGCCGTCGAACGGCGCGGCAACCGCCACCGTCCGGGCCGGAGCCAGCGTGCCGCTAAAATGCACGTGCACCGAGAACGGCCCGGCCCGCACCTCGTGCACCTCATGCCGGAATACTTCTGGCCCCTCGCGGGAGACAGCCACCCAAGCGGCTGAAGCCACCACCGCAACGAGCACCGCAAGGACCACGCCCACACGCCGCCGGGACAGTGCCGCCACTCTCAGCCCCCCGCCCGCAGCGCACCGACGGGGTCCAGCCGTGACGCCGCCAGCGCCGGATACAGCCCCGCCGCCACGCCGACCGCCAGGGCCACTCCCAGGGCGAGCGGTAGAACGGCGATGCTCACGGCAAGGGCAATCCCGCCCATCAGCGCGTAGAGCCCGCACGCGGCCAGCCCAAGGACCAGCCCGCACACCGCCCCCAGGCCCGAGAGCACCACCGCCTCGGCCAGGAACATCAGGGTGATGTCCCGCCGCGTCGCCCCCACGGCCATGCGCAGCCCGACCTCCTGGCGGCGCTCCAGGACACTCATCAGCATGACGTTCATGACCCCGACCCCTCCGACGACCAGCGCCACCCCGCCCAGCGCGGCGATCATGCCGGCCACCGTCTTCATTTGACTGCGCATGCTGTCGATCAACTGGCGGGCACTCTCCACACGCATTTCACCCCCCCGCCCCAGCGTTGCGAAATAGGCTTCCGTGGCGCGGCCGGCGGCGTGTTCATCGGTCCCGATTGCCATTTTCATCAACACCGCGTCAATGGCGGGAGCGGCCCGGATGCGCCCGACGCTGCCCAGCGGCACGATCACGGAGCGCCCGAAATCCGTCGGCAGCAACGTGTTCCGGGGGGTCGGCTCCAGCAGCCCGATAACCTCCATCACCGCATCGTCGATCCGCACCAGATCTCCCACCGTGGGAGGCCGCCCCTCGCCGCCCAATTCAGCGGCTGCGTCAAACCCGAGGACGGCCACCGCCGCGCCATCGTCCACTGCGCCGAGAAACCGGCCCTCGGCCATCTTCAGCCCGCCGATGGCTGCCAGGTGCGGTGTGGCGCCGGTGACGCTGGACAGGTAGGTCCGCCCCCGGAACACCATTGTCCCGCTGCCCTGCGCCAGGGGCGCGGCGACCGTGATGGCGGGAACCGCATCGCGTACCTGG
>JBAYSM010000317.1:0-2794 GCA_041676205.1 Rhodospirillaceae bacterium
CAAACTCGCCCTGAACGTCCTGAATCTGGCCCGCCCCGGCATATCCGTTCGCCGCAAACGCAAACGCTCAGGATGGTCCAACGACTTCGCAAGATCCATTCTCGGCCAAATGCGATGACCCTGTGATCCCGCCCGAAGCCGCTTCAACGATGGGCGCGGCTGTGCTATCCCGGTGGGGTTGCCGCCCGCACCCCCCTAATCCACGGACCCAAACAGGAGGGACGTTCCGAATGATCCGATCGAGCCGCCCGTTCCGCAACGCACTGGCCTGCCGCTTCGCTGCCGTGGCCCTCGCCGCGGCCGCGTTTGTCACCGCCCCGACCGCATCCCAGGCCGCGGACCCGCAGCTTATTGGCACGTTCGGGGCATGGACCGCCTACACCTTCCAGGAAGGTCCCGGCAAGGTGTGCTACATGGCCGCCCAGCCGCGCAAGGCCGAAGGCGATTACTCCAGCCGGGGCGACATCTTCGCGCTGATCACCCACCGCCCGGCCGAGAACAGCAACAACGTGGTCAGCATCGTGGCCGGCTATCCCTACAAGGAAGGCAGTGAAGTCAGCCTGACCGTCGGCCGGACGGGGTTTACCCTGTTCACGCATGGCGACCGTGCCTGGGCGCGGACCAGCCAGATCGACAGCCAGATTGCCCAGGCCATCCGCAAGGGCAGCGAAATGACCATCAAGGGGACGTCGCAGCGGGGCACCGTCACCACCGACACCTACTCGCTCGGCGGCTCCACTGCGGCCTATGACGCCATCTCCAAGGCCTGCAACGTCAAGGGCCAGTAAAGCCGGGGAAGGGGCGGCTGATGGTGGCGTCAGCCCGCCCCTTCCTGAACGCTGATGAGGCGTTCGACGCGGGCGATGTTCTTTTGCGTGACGTGGATATTGCGCGTCATGTTGAGGGCCTGATAGACCTCCAACGCGCGCGAGAACCGCTCGGCGGCGTCCCGCAGGGCCGGTAGGGCGCCGCTGCGTTTGCCCAGGGCAAACCGGCACGCCCCGATGTTGTTCTGCAAGCCGGCCCAGCGCCGCGCGTTGGAGTCGCGGGTCCACACCTCGGCCACTTTTTCAAACACGGCGATGGCGCGCTCCAGGGCGGGCGCCGACCCGGTGAACTCGCCGTACTGGCTGAGCACGCTGCCCATGCCGTATTGCAGATCCGCCCAGCGGTCGGGATTGCTGCCCTTGGACCACACCTGCGAGGCAAGGTTATAGCCCTGCACGGCGGCTTTCATATGCTCGGTCTTGCCCGACAGGGCCGACAGGCGGTGCATGGCACGTCCGAACTGCACCCACAGCGAAGCGTTGTCGTCGGGCAGGACGTCGCCGGTGATCGCCAGCGCGGCGGTTTGAAACTGCCGGCCAGACTCCTCCAGGCGCACCATGTCGCTGTTGCGCCCGCCGCCATCGGCGGCGATGGCCGCCAGATGTAGGCGTGCCGCGGCAATGACGACGGGCGGCAGGATGGTTTCGGTGGTGGCTCGGGTGGCTTTGCTGACCACGCCGCGCAGCACTTGATGGGCGCGATCAAGGACCGGTTGCTGGTGGGTGCGGATGCCCATCTCGGTCAACATGCCGCCATAAGCCACCACGGCAATGGCCTTGGCGACGCCGTTCAGCGCGGCGTTTTCGCCTTGAATGAGGGCTTCGCCATCGCCTAAAGCGCTGCGCAACAATGCCAAGCGGGTGCGTCGTTCCACGTCATTGGCCAAGGTCAGGCTGGCCAGCACGCAGGCGCGCAGGAAGCCGCCGCCGCCCGCCGGAAGCGGCACCGGCACGTCGAGCATGTCGCCCACCGTCCACGTCCCGCTGGCCGGATCGCTGTCGATCGATGCGGCAATGAAGCGCAGCCGCACCATGCCCGGCGCGAGCATCTGGCCGCCAATCACGGCGGCGGCCTGATGGGCCGCGGCCAGGGCACGGGCGCGCGCCACCACCTTGCCCAGGCTGGCAGCCGGGGTTTCGCTGTCATCGGCGGCGCCTATGCCCACGTCGACGCGGTGCAGGATGAGACCCTCGGTGCCCTCCAGGGCGGCGGCGACGGCACTTGCGGCAATGTTGCCGTCATCACCGTCGATATCGGCCAGGATCACCGGAAAGGCGGTGCGCGCGTTGGCGCTTGCCGCTGCCTCCATGCGGACGGGCTCGGCTGGCGCGTTGAGCATACGGCGCAAAAAGGAGAGCAGGGCCATGGGGTTGGGTGCGCTGTCCAGGAGTTCGGGGGAGACGTACGACTGTGCAGTGTACCCATACCATTGGATGAGGGGAAGCGGGCGATTTTCCCGTCTGCGGACGATGCCTCAGTCACACCACCCGGCCCGAGTGCGTCCGTCATAGGGGCGGGCCAAGGCGCGGTCCAGAAGTGCCGTAGCGACATCCACCCCGGCGGCCGTTTCCACGGCGGCCACGACGCGACCGGCGTACTTGCCGGTTTTGACGCCGTGCAGGCGAACGGCGGCTCCGGCTGGCAGCATCTCGGCGACCAGCGTCCGTGCGCGGTCGGCGGCATCCTTTTCCGCCGCACAGCGGGAGCGGCGCTCCGGGGTATCGATGCCGTCGATGCGGACCAGGGTGGTGATGGTTTGACCCAGCCAGATGCGGGCGCGCACCTCCACCGTATCGCCATCCAGGATGCGCACCACTTCGGCCTCGATGGGGCCGCGCAGCCGCTCGGCCGCACCCGTGGTGGCAGCCCCGATCATGCTTGCTCCGGCGACAAGCAGAACATGGGCCGGGAGACTCTTGTGATGGGTGTGCAATCTACGTTATGCTCTCTTGACGTGCGGCCCGCG
>JBAYSM010000318.1:0-2776 GCA_041676205.1 Rhodospirillaceae bacterium
CGGAAAGGCGCTGGCTCATGTACGGCGCCAGAACGTCGAGCAGGGTGCGGCAGCCCGGCATGTAGGGCGACAGCGGCAGGCCGCTTTCGGCCAATCGTTTGACCATCCGCGTCACTTCACGTTGGGTCAAGCCGGATTCCACGCCAAACGTAAGCTGGTCAATCTCGGAAATGTGTTTGATGACCATGTGGTAGAACTTGACCACATTGGCCTGCACGAAGGCGGCGTCTGCGCCGTCCTTGAACGGGGCCAGGACATTGGTGTGCCACCATTTGGTGATCATGACGTGGGCCATGGTGTGGCGTTCGACCAATTCGGCGCTGAGGATATTGTCGGCGCGGCCACCGGCCATGCTTTCCTCCTCCATCAGGCTGTGGACCAGCCAGTACACCGTGACTGTGTCGATGAAGTATTCGGCCAGGCGCCGGTTCCCGCTGTTGAGAGCCTCGGCCCCCTTGGTCAGCAGGATGAGGAACATGGCGTGGTGGAGATCGCAGTACCAGTGCTGCGTCCGCAGATGATCGGGCAACTGGCTGACCAGGGCCGCACCGTCCGGGCCTAAGTCTGGGGCAGGTCCCTGGTGAGGGGCGGATTTGGCGCTGATCTGCAGGGATGCCGGGTGCGCCCGGTTAGCCATCATTACGGTCATGTTTCGCTCCAGCGCAAAATCCTCTACCACCTTCAGAATAACGGAAGGGGTAACAGAGGCCCTGCGTGCAGGGGTCTAGAGCGCCGTAATTCGGTATACCCGATATCGGTAATCACTGTTGAAAAGGTATATTCAGGCTTTCAGGCTTGCATCTTCGGCAATGTTAAGGATGACCGGAACAAGATCCGGGTCGCTGCCGATGCCCCGCCAGTACCACACGGTCCGCCCGGCCACCTCGGTCGGGCCAAGCAAGGGTGCGATGTCTTCGCCGATCACATCCTCGGGGCGCAGTCCGAATAGCGGCGGCAGGTCTTCGCTGCCGTGCAGCCCTTCGGCCACCAGCAGGGGGAGGGCGATGATCACTGGCGCGTCGGTCAAAGACGGCCAGTCGGCGACAAGCGGCGGTTCTTCCAGGAAGCAGGCATAAACCCCGGCGCACCCGCAGCCGTGGCGAAGTCGTTCGGCCAGCGCCTTGGCGGCGGTCGATGCGCCGCCGGGGCGGCTGGACCCGTGGCCAATCAGCAGAACGGCAACGTCCTCGGTCGGCGCGCCAGAGCGGCGCAGAGCCTCGACCGCGCGGCGCCGGATGATGTCTTCCATGCGCGGATGGGCGCCCACCGCCAGGGTTTGGTGAATGGCTCCGGCAAAGTTCGCCTCGGCCAGAACGGCAGGAATGACCTTTTGGGTGAAGTATCCTTCAGCCGCGAAGTTCGGGACCACTGTCACCGAAGGCGCGGTGATGGCGGCCAGGGCCTCGGCGATGGACGGCGACTGCTTGAGGAACGCCGTGTGGACCTCCGCAAACCGGCCGGTGGCGCGCACGGCCTCGGCCACGCGGTCAGTGGCGGCGCGGGCGTGCGGCGCGCGGGAAGACCCATGGGCAACCAGCAGCAAGGCGGATGGGTGAGGTTCAGCCCCCGACGGCATGGACGTTTGTAGGTCCGCAGTGAGGGTCATCGCCGGCCGGTTCCTTTTTAGAGTCGGTCCAGGCCGACGGAGCCTTGTCGGCGTCGGGCGTAAACCACGCCAGATCATCGGCCAGCGCCACGACCTTGCCGATAATCAGCACGGCGGGGGCGCGTAGGCCATGCTCGCGCACCAGCCCTGGCAGCGTCTCCAGGGTGCCGCGCACGCTGCGCTGGCTGGCGGTGGTGCCGTTCTGGATGGCGGCAGCGGGCGTGGTGCTGGGCAGGCCATGGGTCATCAGGCCGTTGGCGATGCTATCAAGATTGGTCAGGCCCATGTAGAAAACAAGGGTGGTGTCGGGATCGGCCAGATTGGCCCAGTTGTGTTCCATGTCTTCTTCACCGGCGCGGAAGTGTCCAGTGACATAACGCACGCTGGTTGCCAGTCCGCGATGGGTCAACGGAATACCCGAGTACGCCGAGCAGCCCGACGCCGCCGTGATGCCGGGCACGATCTCGAACGGAATACCGGCTTCGGCCAGGGTCAGAGCCTCCTCGGACCCGCGCCCGAACACGAACGGGTCGCCGCCTTTCAAGCGCACCACGGTCCGGCCGGTCGAGGCAAGGGACACCAGCAACGCATTGATTTCGTCCTGTGGCAGATGGTGGCGGTTGAGCGCCTTGCCGGCATAGATGCGGCTGATCCCCGCTGGGATCATGTCCATGATGGCGCTGCTGACCAGACGGTCGAACACCACCACGTCGCATTCCCGGAGCATCCGCGCGGCCTTGACGGTCAGCAAATCGGGATCGCCCGGCCCGGCGCCGATCAGGTAGACCTTGCCCACAGGCTGCTGTTCCGGTCCCGGCGGAGTGCCCTGGTCCATCCGTTCGTCTCCCTGTTTCAGCCTCTCGCCTGGTTGGTTTGGCGAGTTGTATTTGCTTTTACTAATATGTTGCCGCGCCCGGCGGCGGATGCAAGAACAAAATGTGTCTGCGGTCAAATTCGAAAGTTGGCGGCCGGAGAAAATGGGGGGCTTGAAATCCCGACCAAAATGGTCCTATTAAAGGGGACCGCATTGGTCCTGTATGAAAGTGGCGCCATGTTCCGCATCAACAAGCTGACCGATTATGCAGTGGTTCTGCTCGTCGACATGGCGCGCACCGGGCGCGTGCGCTCGGCTCAACAGATTGCGGCGGACACCGGCGTTCCCCTGCCGAC
>JBAYSM010000319.1:0-2754 GCA_041676205.1 Rhodospirillaceae bacterium
CTGTCCGCCTACCACATGCAGGGCTTGCGCCTGGAGCGGCGTATCCGGTTGGCGCCGTGGTCTACCTTGGTGCTGAAGAAGGGCTAACCCCTCAGTACCCGCGTTTCCATGTCGTCGGCCACGGCGAAGCGGGCCAGCAGTTCGGCGGCGCGGCCGAGGGGCGCCTGGATGTCCACCCCGTCGCCAAAGGCGAACAGGATCATCAGCAGGCGGCGGGTGGCCGGGGTGATCGCGGTGCGTTCGGAATCGCTGGTCGGGCTGCCAAAAGCGCCCAGGTCGTCGGCCAGCACCGGCAGGCCATCGAGGTTCAGTGGCCCGCGTCCGATTCCGGCATAGCTATCGTCCGGTCCGCCGCGCCGCAGCACAACATCGCCCTGCACCAGCGCGGCGTCATAGGTGCCGCCGGGCAGGCCGGTGGTGATGGAAATCAGGTTGTTGATATCGACCACGGTGTTGACGCGGTACATGCCCTTGCCTTGGGCTAGGCGGCGCAGCAAAGCCTCGGACGCCGGGCGGTAGCGGGCGGGATCTTTGCCGAGCGCCTTGTACGCGCGGCGGGTACCGGCGACGGCGGGAAGGTCGGCGATGGCGTCCACGGGCCGGTTGGCGGCGCGGTCGGCCTCGGCGGCGAGGAGGATGGCCAATTCGGCGTCGTCGGCCCGCACCACGACACGGGCTTCCAGAATGCCGAGGGTCACGGGGCCTGTCCCGGCAACGTCCGGCGCTACGGTCACGGTATGCATACGAAAGGTCCTTTCCGGCTGCGCGCCATACTCTTGGGCAGCAGGATAGGCCCTTTGGCCGGACGGGTGTACCGCCCGGACGGGCGGGGGGTTTACCCCCCGATCACCAGCCGTGGCGGGCGACGAACAGCGACGGGCGCTCGTCCCGGTACGACCCGTCGAGTACGGCGGGGATCTCGGCCCGGCTGAGGCCGATGTCGGCCAGATCGCGGTCGTTCATGGCATAGAGGGCGTCGCGCTCGGCAGCCTTGGCGCGGCGGCCGGCCAGGGCGATGATTAACAGCGTGATCGGGTTCATGGTGCAGGTCTCCTGGGTCATCCGTTGGGCTTAAGGTAGGTCAGGAGGGCTGGCCGAAACCCGCCCCTTTTTTGCGTTGCAGCAATTCACTTTTTGCATAGCAGCATATTGGGCAACATTTTCGGGCTGCTGGAAAACCGCCGTGCGGCCCCTTACCTTGAACGCAATCGATGATTTTACGGGAGAGCGTGGATGAACGCGGCGGAGCAGGCACGGCGACTGGAGGCTGTTCGGACCGAACTACGGAGGCGCAATTTGGACGCCTTCGTGGTGCCACGAGCCGATGAGCACCAGGGCGAATACGTCCCGCCAAGCGCCGAACGCCTGTCGTGGCTGACCGGGTTTACCGGCTCGGCTGGGGCGGCGGTGGTGATGCGCGGCCGCGCCGCGCTGTTCATCGATGGGCGCTATACGCTCCAGGCGGAGCAGGAAACCAGCCCGTCGCTCTATGAATACTGTCATCTGGTCGAAACCCCGCCCGCCGCGTGGCTCGGCACCGTGCTCCGCAAGGGCGCGCGGGTTGGCTATGACACCTGGCTGCACACGCCCGATGGGGCGGGACGCCTCCATACCGCGTGCGCTGATGCGGGGGCGGAGTTGGTGGCGGTGGACGGCAACCCGGTGGATGCCGCCTGGACCGACCGCCCGGCCCCGCCGCAGGCGCCGGTGGTGCCTCATGCGCTGGACTATGCCGGGGAGACAGCCGATGACAAGCGCCGCCGCGTGGGCGCGATGCTGGCCGAGGCCGGGCAGGATGCCTGCATCCTGTCGGTGCCGGAAAGCCTGGCGTGGCTGCTCAACCTGCGCGGCGGGGATGTTCCATTTACGCCGCTGCCGTTGGGGTTTGCCATTCTGGCCGCCGATGGGGCGGTCGATCTGTTCATGGACCCGGCCAAGCTGTCCGACGCCACCTGCGCGCATCTCGGCAAGGCTGTGTGGACGCGTCCGCTTGAGGATTTCGGCGCGGCGCTGGATAACCTGAAGGGCAAGGTCGTGCGCCTGGATCATGCCTCGGCCCCCATGTGGGTGTTTGAGCGCCTGCGCGCCGCCGGGGCGGTGGTCAAGCGCGGGGACGATCCGTGCGCCCTGCCGCGTGCCTGCAAGAACGGCGTGGAGCTGGCCGGGATGCGCGCCGCTCACCGCCGCGACGGAGCCGCTCTGGTGCGGTTTCTGGCATGGCTGGACCGTGCCGAACCCGGCTTGACCGAGATGGCTGCCGCCGACCGCCTGGAGGCATTTCGGGCCGAGGGCGTCCTGTTCAAGGGCCTGAGTTTCCCGACCATCGCCGGGTCAGGCCCGAACGGCGCCATCGTGCACTACCGGGTCAGCCCGGACAGTGATCGTGCTCTGCGGCCCGGCGAATTGTTCTTGGTCGATAGCGGCGCGCAGTACATGGACGGTACGACCGACGTGACCCGCACGGTTGCCGTCGGCACCCCCACCGAGGACATGCAGCGGCGGTTCACCCAGGTCCTCAAGGGCCACATCGCCTTGGCCCGCGCGGTGTTTCCGGTCGGGACCACGGGCAGCCAGCTTGACGTTCTGGCCCGGCAGGCCCTGTGGGCGGACGGCGTGGACTATGACCACGGCACTGGGCACGGGGTGGGCAGCTATCTGTCGGTGCACGAAGGACCGCAGCGGGTGTCCAAGGTCGGCAATACGGTGGCGCTCAAGCCGGGCATGGTGCTGTCCGTTGAGCCCGGCTACTACAAG
>JBAYSM010000320.1:0-2753 GCA_041676205.1 Rhodospirillaceae bacterium
GACGACGTCCGAATCGTCATCACCCTGATCGGTCCGGGCGTGCATCTGACCGGCAGGAACCCGGAGCGCCCCGTGAGCAAGCTGGCGCGGCAGCGCGCCGAGAGCCTGGCCATGTACGGCGTGGAATTCCACGTTTGCGGCAATACCCTCAAGGGGCTCGGCTGGGATGAGGACGACCTGCTCGATTACGCGACCGTAGTCGAGGTCGGCGCCGACGACATCATGCAATTGCAGGAACAAGGTTTCAGTTACATCAGCTGGTAACCGGATGGCGCTTTTATGCAGGAAACCCGTTCGCCAGAGGGCTTTTTATCCGGGCATAAGCATTTCCTGCGCATGACCGCCGAAGGGCAACGGGATTATACTCCCGCCGCAGTCGTCAGGCGCCTCGAAGAGCGTCGTCGCCGGCCGACCGGAAGGCAGTACATCGCCGTCGTTTCCGGCTCAGACACACCGGACCTTCGCCCGATCTTCCGTATCGATCGACCGAGTTCCGCATAACGATCAACAACCACCGAAGAGAAGGGATCATGACAAAAAAAACAGGTTTGAAACTGCTGGCCCTGAGCCTGAGTGCCGCGCTCTCCGGCACGGCGCTCGCGGCCGGCGACGTCGAGGCGGGCCGGGTCAAGGCCTTTACTTGCATGGGCTGTCATGGCGTACCCGGTTACAACAATGTCTACCCGACCTACCACGTGCCCAAGCTGGGCGGACAACATGCGCAATACATGGTGGCCGCGCTCAAGGCCTACAAGAACGGCCAGCGCAGCCATACGACCATGCGAGCGCAAGCGGACAATCTGAGCGAGCAGGACATGGAAGACATCGCTGCCTATTTCGAGTCCCGCGGCGAATGAGCCACGCCGCTAACGCATGGCGCGTGATACATAAAAATTCAGAAGGTACCTGACATGAAAAATTCCCTACTGTTCGTTCTTGGTCTGCTGACGATCGGGTTTGCCGGCGGGGCCGCCGCCGCGGATATCGCCGCGGGCAAGGAGAAATCCGCGCTTTGTGTCGCCTGTCATAACGAGGACGGCAACAGCACCGACCCGCAATATCCGCGCCTGGCCGGCCAGTACGCCAATTATCTGGCCCGCGCCCTGCTGGACTACCGTTCGGGCGCCCGCCAGAACCCGATCATGTCGGGCTTTGCCGGCGGCCTCAGCGATGCAGACATCGCCAACCTGTCGGCCTACTACGCCAGCCAGCAGGGCCTCGCCGAACCGTCCCAGTCGCGTCTGCGCTAATCCGGAACCGCTAGGGTGCGTCGAGCCCTAGGCCGACGCATCGGACGGCGGTCACATGGTGCGTCGCTACAGCGGCGCACCACCCCTCCCAAAAAAGCGACAACAACGAAACTCTTTGTCGCATTTTCCTTGACAAACGCTTATTCCGTGCAAGACTTGGGCGAATTATTTGCGCCCCGGAGGGCAATCCCTTGGCCGAGCTCGGATTTTCCAGCCGCCAGGCCTGCAGGATCACCGGCCTCAGCGCCCGTCAGCTGCGGTACTGGCAACGGACCGGCCTGCTCTCGCCCTCCAGCTCCACGCCCGGCGGCCACGCCCGCTACAGCTTCACAGATCTGATTGCCCTCAAAAGCGCCCGCCGTCTGCTGGACGCCGGCGTATCCCTGCAACGGGTCCGCAAGTGCCTGCATTCGCTGACGCGCTTTCTCCCCGACCTGAAGACGCCCTTGAGCGAACTTTCACTGGTGGTTACCGGCGATGTGGTGCTGGCGCTGCATGCAGAGCGCGCCTTCGATGCCCTGAGCGGACAGGAATGGGTGCTGCCGGTGGCGGACATCCTGCGTGAAATCGAGGCGCTGGACGGCGCCAACCATGAAGCACCCCGGCAATGGGAGCTGTTCGACGAGCCGGACCAAGTCAGCGCTAGAGGAAGCAGCCGGAATCAGGGATGACGCAAGCAGCCTGCGCTCGGCAGGCAGGGCGACGTGGCGCAGGCCGCGTCTATTGTCGACATCGGCGGCCATGCGGCCGGCGAGCACATGGAGACAACGCTATGCACGTCATTGCCATTGCCAACCAGAAAGGCGGCTGCGGAAAGACCACAACGGCAATCAATCTCGCCGCTGCACTGGGTGAAGAAGGCGCCGGGGTATTACTGATCGACATGGATCCGCAGGGCCATGCCTCGCTGGGCCTGGGGCGGCGCGACCCGGAACAGGACGGCCTCTACGAAGTGCTCGACGGCGCCGCGACGCTCGAGGACGTCACCGAAGAAGGTGTCGCCTGGGGCGTCGACCTAGTGCCCGCGAGCATCTCGCTCGCCGCCACCGAGCATCGCCTGTCCGACCGCCCGGAGCGCGAGCGCCAGCTGACCAGACATCTCGACGCGCTGGAATTGCACTATGATTATGTAATCCTGGATTGCCCGCCGTCGCTTGGGCTGCTGGCCGTCAATGCGTTACGCGCCGCCCACCAGGTGTTGGTACCGGTCGAGGCGAGTCTGTATGCCCTCGACGGCCTTCAGAGGCTCGGCGACACCGTACGACTGATCGCCGACCGTTACGCCCTGGACCTGCCGATGCGCCTCCTCCCGACTATGTTCGACGGCCGTACCCGCTTGGCGCGTGATTTGACCGAACAGTTGCAGGCTCAGGACTTGGCCGTCTGCGCGACGCATGTGCGGCATTGCGTGAAGGTCCGCGAGGCCGCGTTTCAGGGCCAGCCCCTGCTGGCCTACGCACCGCGCTCACCGGTGGCGGCGGACTACCGCGATCTCGCCACCGA
>JBAYSM010000321.1:0-2753 GCA_041676205.1 Rhodospirillaceae bacterium
GGAGGCGGCGGAGGGCCATCCATCGGCCCGTCCTGCTGTCCCTGGTCCGGGCCACCGTCTTGCATGGTCTGCGCGGGCGGGGCGTCGTCCGGCGTCGCCGGCGCGGTTTGTTGGACCTGGGTGTTCAGAGCGGCGGCATTGGACAAGTTGTTCAGCGATGCGCCAAAGGTCTGGCTGAATTCCTGCTGCGACATGACGAACGTCTGCACTTGGCCCCCGGCCATGCGCATCGCGCCCATCGGATTGTTGATGGAGAACGTGGTGCCGTTGGCTGTCGTCACCTGGATTTCGCCGACGGCGCCGTCCGCATCAGGGATCAGCACGACCTGAAGGTCGCCTTCGCCGATATTGATCGACCCGGACGTGCCGCGGATGCCGATGGTGGCCAACGGCGTGCGCACGGCCACCGCATCGGGACCGGCTTTGGCAAGCTGCCCTGACACGAAGGAGAACGCGCCCGACATCAGGCTGAACTGGGCCGACCCGTCGCCGGTGGCGGGATCGTAAACCAGTTCATCCAAGACCAGCCGGCCACCAGCGCCCAGCGCAAATTCGGTTTCGTCGACGAAGGTGATGCCGACGCCGCCGCCGTCGGAGGTCTCGATGATATCATTGGCGTAGACCGGGTCGCCGACCTGGAGTTCAACCTGCGTGCCGTCCGCCCGCGTTGCCGTGATGGTGCCCTTGGCACTTGTCACGGTGCCGATAACGTCGCCGCCGGCATCGGATGCGCTGGTTCCAGCCTGCGCCGCCTGGCCCGGCGCAATGGGGCCGGCCAGCCGTGCCGCCAGATCTCCGGCGATGACTTCTCCGTTGGGGCCATGCAGTGCCGGGGGCGGGTCCGTGGTGAAGAAGCCGCGCACTACCACCTGGGTTCCGTCGGAACCGGTGATGACGAGATCGGGGCCGCTACGGGCATAGTCACCCTGAAGGAGAAGGTGTGCCGAATCGACCGGCGCCACGCCATCGCCTGCATCGGAAACCGAGAGCGTCCGTGCGGAAGCGTTTCCGGCAAGCGGAGTATCGGAGATCGTGGCCATGATGTCTTCTTCTGGCTTTGCCCGCAGGCACTTTTACGGCCCCACCCGGCATCTGCCGGACCAGGGCCTATTTTCCCAAGAGCATGACGAACGGAAATATTCCCGCGTTTGGAGATATTTTGCGCGTTTGGTCGAGTTCGTACAACGTTTTTGTTAGCAGGCACTACTTTTCCGGCCCATCGGAAGCGCTTTGCTTTAGGGTATTTCAATACCTTCGGGCGTCCTGATATTTAGATCCTTGGTCGGACGCACTCTACCGGGCGGGGGTGCCTTGGGGTGCCCATCGACTTCGCGCGTGCGGCGCGCGCTCTTGTATTCACTGAGGCCCAGGTCGTCCAGAATGGCGTAGACTGCCGGCACCAGAAACAGGCTGAGGATCGTCGCGCTGGTCAGACCAAAGGCCAGACTGGTTGCCAGAGGAATGAGGAGCTGCGCCTGGAGGCTGGTTTCCAACAGAAGGGGCACCAGCCCGCCAACTGTGGTCAGCGACGTCAGGATAATGGCGCGGAATCGCTCGCGCGCAGCCAATGGCGCGGCCAGGGCGGCCTTTTGCCCGGCGTGCACGCGTTCCTTGACGAAGATGACCAGCAGGATGGAGTCGTTGACCACCACGCCGGTCAGTGCCGCCAGTCCGACGATGGACGGCATCGACAGGTCCATGCCCATTAGGAAGTGCGCCCAGAACGCACCGACGATCGACATGGGAATTGCCACCATGACGGCGGCTGGCTCGACAAAGCTGCGGAACTGGAAGGCCAGAAGCAGGTAAATTCCGACCAACCCCAGGATCAGATTGCGCCGCACGCTGGCCCCGGTCTTGGCGGTTTCCCGTGCCGCGCCTTCAAGGGATATGGTCAGGTCCGGATACCGTTCCCGCAGTTGGGGCAGGAAGGCAGTGCCGGTATGGCTGATGATCTCCGCCGCATTGCCCGGCGCGGCGACTACGCCTTGCACCGAGACCGTGCGCCGTCCGTCGATGCGCTGGATGCGCGCCCAGCCGCGATCCTGCGCCACCTCGGCCACCACGGACAGCGGGACCAGGGCGCCGCCCCCCGCTGCAGGGGCAACCACGAAGTCGTCGATGTCGCCCAAGCTGCCACGGGCGTCGTCGACCAGGCGGACGTCGATCTCAACGGTCTGCCCGCCGATCTGGAACTCGTCAACCGTGACGCCCTGGAAGGCGGCGCTCACTTGGCTCGCAATGCTTTCGGCGGTGAAGCCCAAGCCTGCAGCGCCGTCCTTCAGCCGCAGACGCAGTTCTGGCTTGCCGGGCCGCAGGTCGTCGGACAGGTCGCGCACCCCGGCGTAGCCGTTGAGCCACGCTTGAAGTTCCTCCGAGGCAGCCTTGACGCGGTCGAGGTCGCGGCCGTGCAGCCGGATGTCGATGTCGCGTCCGGCCGGACCCATTTCCCGCTCGGCAAACTTGATGGAGATGACGTCGGGCAGTAGTCCGACCCGGTCCCGCCATGCATCGAGGAACTCGTCCAGTGTGACGTCGCGATCGTCGCCATCGATCAAGTCCACCGTGACGGTGGCAACATGGGCGCCGGTTTCAAAGGCATCACGGTTCTGGCCGAAGGATACCGTGGCATGGCGGATGATGCCGTCGTGGCCGACGACGCGGGCGGCGGCCATCACGTCATCGACCACCGCACGGGTGCGGGGCAGCGGGGTGCCCTGGGGCAGCAGGATGCGCGCCTCGGCCACGTTGCC
>JBAYSM010000322.1:0-2715 GCA_041676205.1 Rhodospirillaceae bacterium
AGCGCCAGTTCGCTGGCGTCCAGGCGTTCCACCATGCGGTTGATGAGAAACCCCAGGGTTTCCGGAACTCCCTGCTCCAGCGCCTCAAGATCGACCGTCAAGGTCTGGTGATCGACCCGCAGGATGCCGTTATCGACCCACCAGTCGAGCAGGTTCTGCATGAACAGCGGATTGCCGCCGCCCCGCCGCACCAGCACCGCCGCCAGGGCATCGGACGGCGCGGTATCGCCCAGCCGTTCGGACAGGCATTGCTTGACCGCCACGGCCTCCAGCGGTTGGAGCGGCAGCACGTTGGCCAGCCCGCGCATCCGCAGTTCGAGAACTTGACGCAACGCCTCGCTGGGGTCGGCGCAGCGGCAAGTGCCGAGCAGCATGATGGGCGCCGGGGTGCGTCGGCTTATCAGGCCGTCGATGACGTCCAGGGTCGAACAGTCGCTCCAATGCAGATCCTCCAGCACCAGCAACAGCGGCCGATGCGCCGCCATCGCCTCCAGCGCGTCCAAAAGCTCCCGCAGCAGGCGCTCGCGCGTGCCGACGCCGTCCGGCGGCGTGGCCGGACTTGGCCCCAGGGACGGCAGCAGCCCGAGCCAACTGGGCGCGGCAGCCTCCAAGGCGACCTTGGCCTGCGGCGATGCCCGGCACAGGGCGGACAGGATTTCCAGCACCGGCATGAATGGCTCGGCCGGGCCGCGCAGGTCGATGCACTGACTGCGCGCGACCAGCACCGTGGGGTGGGCCGCGACCACCCGCGCGACAAAGGCATCGACCAATGCGGTCTTGCCGATGCCCGCCTCGCCGGACACAAAGACCAATCGCCGATACGACCCAAGCGCCTCGTCCAGCCAGTCGTCTAGTTTGGCCAGATCGTCATCGCGCCCGAACAGAGCCTTGGCGGCGACCGGACGCGATGTGGGCTGTACGGGCGGCGGGGCAGCAGGCGCAACTGGCCGCGCGCTCCGCCGACGGCGGGCGATCTCGGCCTGAAGTTGGCGGGTTTCCGCCTCCGGTTCCTCGTCCAGTTCGCGTTTCAGCAGGGCGGCGCAGGTTTCGAACTGCTGAAGCGCGGCAGCCGGGCGGCCCTGCGCGGCATAGAGGCGCATCAGGGTCCGATGGGCGCTTTCCTGAAGCGGGTCCAGCGCAACCAGGCGGACGGCAGCCTGCACGGCGGCATCAAGGTCTTCGTGGGTTTCATGGAGGGCGCACAGGCGGCCATAGACGGTCAGCGCCAGTTCCTTGAACCGCGTCCGCTCGCTCGATAGCCAATCCTGATAGGCGATTTCGCGGACATTGAGGCCTTGAAGCAGGTCGCCCCGGCACAGCGCGGCGGCGGCCCCCAGATCCTCGGGGTTGCCGTTGGCGGCTAGGCGTTGGAACTCACGGGCGTCCACCGTCACCAGATCGGGCGCCAGCATGATGCCGTCGCCGTCCGTCACCAGACAGTCGGCGGCATCCCCAAAGGCTTTGCGGAGAGAAAACAGCGTCTGGCTGAGGCTGTGCCGGGCTTGCTTGTCGCCCCGGTCGCCCCACAACAGCTCCATCAGAGTATCGCGCCGATGCGGTCGCCCGGCCTCCATCGCCAGATAAGCAACCAAGGCCTCGGCCTTGCGGGTGGGCAACCGGATTCCCTGGGCGTTGAAGGGACCCAGAACCTGAAAGTTTAGGTGGGACACGGCACGCATCATCGTCGGTCGCCCGATACTCCCCCCGCCTTTTTCGCCCCCTTTTGCTTTTGACGCTTCGTTGACGGCCCCCATGACAGGGCGGTGAGGCAACAGGGGCACGGTGGTTGGCATCGAAACCACGATGTCGGAGTTCACGCCATGAGCGCCCTGCTCATTCCTTCCCTGAAAATCGCCTCAAGCACGGGTTACGCCCGTCTTTTCCGCCGCGCACGAACCGCAATGCAGGCTTTGGAGCGGCGCCGCCGCGCCAGCCAGACCGCTTCGGCTCTGCGCAGCCTGAGCGATGCAGCACTCAAGGACATCGGCCTTCACCGCAGCGAAGCCGATTCCGTCGCCGCAGGATGGGACGACCGGCTGCGGTAAATGGCCCCACAACCAGCTTCGCGCCGGAGACGCCGTCAAGCAACCATTAAGTTACCGTCGTTTCTCAGGCCGCCGCATTCGTGGCGGCCTCTCTCTTTGAGTCCGGTCAAAAAAGCGTCCACCGCAGTTTCAGTTCCTCCATCGGTTTTTTCACATTCGTTTGATGGGCCGCTTGATCGGCCCATGAGGTGGCACCGCCAGCCTGTCCCGGTCGATAGCGACACTGGGACGCCCATCATGACTACCGCCCTGTATTCCCGTCACCTGCCAACGTTCCGCGAAACCGCCGCCCTGCTCCGCCTGACCGGACCCATCGCGGCCATTGCGCTGCTCAATATGGGCATGTCACTGACCGACATGGTCATGGTCGGCCGCCTGGGAACCGATGCCCTGGCCGCCGTCGCAGTGGTCAGCGATCTTTATTCCATCGTCTTTTACGTGGCGACTGGCTTCGTCCTGGTGCTCGGGCCGCTGATCGCCGAAGCGCGCGGCGCTGGCCGGACCGGCGAGGTTCGTCAACTTATCCGCTCTGGGGTGGTCGCCGCTGTTCTGGCAGCCGGTCCGGCGGCAGCGTTGGTGTGGGTCTGCCCAAGCCTGCTCCACCTCATCGGCGTGCCGCCCGAGATGGTCGCAGCCGGACAGGGTTACGCGCAAATGATGAGCGGCACCG
>JBAYSM010000323.1:0-2702 GCA_041676205.1 Rhodospirillaceae bacterium
AATCACTCCTTCCCCCGCAGCCCCCAGTCCGCTTACAAAATGTCCGAAGCAGGTGGCGAAGGCCGCCGGGTCGAGCAGCCGGAAAATCCGCGAGAAGGTGTCGTGGCCCGGCACCCCGTTCTCAAGCCGCAGAAACTCCCGAAACAGATCCTCCCGATCCACCGCGAAGTCGGCAAAGTCCGAGCAACTCTCCCCACCACATACCGTCGCCGTCAGGGCGATGGTTAGAATTTCCAAAAGCTCGTGCCGCTCGGCATTGCCGGTTCGGGGATCGGGCAGCGTCTCGATCGCCTTGTCAAACCACGACATCTGGGGGCTCCTCTCACCATGGCGCGAGGTCCCAGGAGAATCCCTTTCAACGTTTGCTGCTACTCTCTATTTTTCAAATGCGATTCCCCTGGCCTTCGCCCAGGATACGGCCCAAGCCGCCAGCGCCCAGTGGCCGATCAGCTTCGTCCCAAGGCCCGCAAACTGGCCGAACTGATGGACCACGCCGAAACCGACGTCCTGGCCTATATGACCTTCCCGCCTGGCCATCGGACCAAAACGATGAATGGGCCGTCCAGCGGTCCCGCTACATGACCCTGGAATCCGTCGCCACTTTGGGCGATGATCCCCCCACCAGCCTGCCGCCCATCGCGGCAGCCTGATCAACCCGGCCAACCCTGCCAGAGATCAAACGGCGACCGCGCTGTTACACCGATCCAAGGGACACGATCGGCGGGCCACGTCGGCCTCGTGGTTTTTGGCGGCGCCGAAGTCGGCAATTGATATGCCTGCCCATTACACTCCAGCAGATGATGCGCCGCATGTTTACAGCGTGTGGCCTCCGCCACCAAGCCCGAACTTGCCCGCGAGATGATCGGCATGGTCCTTGACGCTCGCGTGCCTTGCGCCTGGGTGCTTGGAGACGCGGTTTACGGGTTGGCCTCTTGGCTGCGGCGTATGATGGAGGACCGGCGTCAGCCTTATGCGTTGGCGGTTCCCTTGAACCGTTTTGTGACCTACGAAGGCCTCGCCTAGACCGATCCGGCGGCCGTGGCCGAGGCGCGTGACGCCCAAGCTTGGGCTGCGCACGCGGCCGGTGAAAGCTCGAAGAAGCTGCGCCTTTACGACTGGGCGCGCATTCCCTTGGCGGTCATTCCCTATGATAGCCTGTGCGAGCACTACGGCATGACGGCAAGCCGCAACAATTGCCGCATCGCCCACGTGAACGGCGCCCTCGAGAGCCGCAACGGTCATCTCAAGTAAGCGCTTGGCCAGGCCCTGCTGCTGCGCAGCAGCCGGGACTTCCCGGACCTGGACACCTACCGCCGTTTCGTGGCCGAGGTGGTGGGACGGGCGAACGCGCGGGGCCGGGATCTGCTGGCCACGGAGAAGCGGGTCCTGCGGCCTCTGCCCCGGCGTCAGACGATGGACTAAGTGGAGGCGCAGGCGCTCGTCCAGCGCCAGCGGCTTCGTCCTGTGGCGGGCATTCTACACCGTGCCGTCGCGGTTCATCGCGACACCATCTGTGCCTGCGCGTCCACGAGGGGTCGGCGGAGAAAAGGGTTCTATAATCAAGTTCTCTCTGCGCTTTTCTGCGCGTTGAGACGTGCACTTCGGGCGTGCCACGCCCCATCAAGAGCGTTCCTGTCAGCCCACCCTTCACCAGCGGACGATTGATACCTTGCCCTTCCTGGGCCGCCGACCTAGTATCCGCCTCCAAACGGTATTGGACAAGGGAGCTGTCTCCGACCTTTGGGGCAGGCAGAATTGAAATGGCATCGTCGTCACGCAAGATCTCAGTCATTGGCCTTGGCTATGTGGGGCTTCCGGTCGCGGCTGCCTTTGGGCAGGTGAGCGAGGTGGTGGCCTTCGACATCAACCCGGTGCGCATCGACGAATTGCGCCGCGGCATCGACCGCACGGAAGAGATCTCGCCCGAGCAGCTTGTCACTGCCAACCTCCGCCTGACGGCCGATCCCTCGGACCTCCGGGAGGCCGACTTCCATATCGTCACCGTTCCGACACCCGTGCGCGACGGCAGCGTGCCCGACCTGGGCCCCCTGCTGACCGCCTCGCGGACCGTGGGGCGGGAGCTCAAGAGGGGCGACATCGTCGTCTACGAATCCACAGTCTACCCCGGCGCAACCGAAGAAGACTGCGTTCCCGTACTGGAGGCCGAAAGCGGCCTGATCTTCAACAAGGATTTTTTCGTCGGCTATAGCCCTGAGCGCATCAACCCGGGTGACAAGGAGCACCGCTTTACTACCATCACAAAGGTGGTCTCGGGCTCTGACGCAGCAACTCTGGAGGTGGTTGCCGCCGTCTATGAGTCGGTGATCTCAGCCGGGGTGCACCGGGCCCCGTCCCTCAAGGTGGCCGAGGCCGCCAAGGTGATCGAGAACACCCAGCGCGATCTGAACATCGCATTGATGAACGAACTGTCGCTGATCTTCCATCGCTTAAACATCGATACCCTCGATGTCTTGGCGGCCGCCGGGACCAAGTGGAACTTCCTGCCCTTCAGCCCTGGCTTGGTCGGCGGCCATTGCATCGGCGTTGATCCCTATTACCTGACCCATCGGGCGCAGCGGACAGGCTACCACCCTGAAGTCATCCTGGCCGGGCGGCGAATCAATGACTGCATGGGGAGCTTCGTGGCGCAGGCCGTGGTGCGCCACCTGCTGAAGGTGCGCGCCCTCGATCCGGTGGTCACG
>JBAYSM010000324.1:0-2688 GCA_041676205.1 Rhodospirillaceae bacterium
CCGCTTCAGCGCCTGGGGTTCGAGGTGTGGCCGGTGCACGCCTGCCAGCTTTCCAACCATACCGGCTATCCCACGGCGCGTGGTCGTGTGTTCGGGGCCGAGCATGTGGAGGAAGTCCTGGCCGGGCTGCACGACCGGGATGCCTTTGCCCAGTGCGCGGGGGTGTTGTCCGGCTGGTTGGGCGGTGCGGGGGTGGGCGAAGCCATCGCCAGGGCCGTGGAGCATGTTCGGGCACGGCGGCCGGATGTGCTGTATCTATGCGATCCGGTGATGGGCGACGATACCGTCTGCGGCGAGCGGATGTACTGCGCGACCGACATTCCAGACTTCATCTTGCAGCGACTGGTGCCGCTGGCGGATGTGCTGACGCCCAACAGGTTTGAGCTCGCCGTTCTTGCCCGAAAGCCGGTGCGGACCCCGGCGGAGGCGGTCGCGGCGGCGCGGACGTTGCTGGAACGCGGCCCCCGCTTGGTGGTGGTGACGTCGTTGCCCTGCGGCGGGGAGGAGACGATTGCTTGTTTGGCCGTGACCGCCGGGGATGCCTGGACGGTCGAGACGCCGCGTATTCCCATGGACACCCCGGTCAACGGAGCGGGAGATACGCTGGCCGCCCTGCTGCTTGGCCACCTATTGCGGGCCATGCCCCCGGCTGAGGCGCTGTCCCGCGCGGTGTCGTCGATTCATGCCGTGATCGAGCAAACCCGCGCCGAGGGGCGGAGGGAACTCGCCCTGATCGCCGCCCAGGAAAGTTTGGTCAACCCGCCGCGAGTGTTTGGCGCGCTGCCCTACTCGCCTGCCGCTACCGCTGCCGCCGCTGCCGGGGAGGTGGCGTCGGGTTCGCGCAGGACATAGCCGCGCCCCCACACGGTTTCGATGAAGTTTTCACCGCCGGAGGCTTGGTTGAGCTTCTTGCGCAGTTTGCAGATGAAGACGTCGATGATCTTCAACTCCGGCTCATCGATGCCGCCGTAAAGGTGGTTGAGGAACTGCTCTTTGGTCAGCGTCGTGCCCTTGCGGACGGCGAGCAGTTCAAGGATGCCGTATTCCTTGCCGGTCAGGTGCAGCGGTGCGCTGTCGATGGTCGCGTTGCGGGCCTCCAGGTTGACCTCCAGGCGACCGATTCGGACCAGCGACTGGCTGTGCCCCTTGGACCGCCGCACGATGGCCTGGATGCGGGCCATCAGTTCGCCACGGTCGAACGGCTTGACGATATAGTCATCGGCCCCGATGCCCAGGCCCCGGATCTTGCGCTCGGGCTCGTCCAGGCCGGAGAGGATCAGCACGGGCGTATTGATGCGCGACGCCCGCAGTTGGCGGATGACGTCCATGCCATCCATGTCGGGCAGCATCAGGTCCAGGATGATGATGTCGTAGTCGTAGAGCTTGCCGATTTCCAGGCCGTCCTCGCCCAGATGTGTGGAATCGGCCACCCATTGCTCCTTGCGCAACATGAGCTCTATGCTCTGGCGCGTCGCCGGATCATCCTCTACCACCAGTACGCGCATGTAGTCCCCGCCCCCGGAGTGGGAGATAAGTTGGGTTTACGATTGGGATTAACCCCGGCTTAACCATAAGGTGGTCGAGTCGCCCTGACAAGACCAGAACCACGTTCCGTTCAGTCCCCATGAGTAAGGCCATACAAGGCAGGTAATTGTGTCGAAATTGGTTCAAAACTTCCTCACGGAGCTTGAGCGGGTACCAGACCATGCCGTCTATGGCCGGGTGGTTGGTGTGCAGGGTCTACTGATCGAGGTCGGCGGAATTCAGACCGCGCTGTCGGTCGGCGATCGCTGCACGATACACGCGCGGGACCACAAACAGGTTGCATGCGAAGTCGTCGGATTCCGTGATGGCAGGGCGCTTCTGATGCCCTTCGGGACGTTGAGCGGCATCGGGCTGGGCTGCCGGGCGGAAATCGCCCGCGGCGTCCCGGCGGTACATCCCCACGAAAGCTGGCTGGGCCGCGTCCTCAACGCCATGGGCGAGCCGGTGGACGGCCTCGGGCCGGTACTCAGCGGCGAACGGCCTTATCCCTTCCACAACAGCCCGCCGTCGGCGCATTCACGCCAGCGCGTCGGCGCCAAGCTGGACCTAGGCATCCGCTGCATCAATGTGTTCGCGTCGTGCTGCCGGGGGCAGCGCATGGGCATCTTCGCTGGGTCGGGTGTCGGCAAATCGTCGGTACTGTCGATGATGGCGCGTCATTCCAAGGCCGATGTGATCGTCCTCGGGCTGGTTGGTGAACGCGGCCGCGAAGCCCGCGAATTCATCGAGGACGACCTTGGCGAGGATGGCCTGCGCCGCTCTGTGGTCGTGGTGGCAACCTCGGACGAGCCGCCCTTGATGCGCCGTCAGGCCGCTTATATGACGCTGTCGGTGGCCGAATATTTCCGCGACCAGGGGCTGGACGTGCTATGCCTGATGGACAGCGTGACCCGTTTCGCCATGGCGCAGCGCGAAATCAGCCTGTCGGCGGGTGAACCTCCGGCGTCGAAGGGTTATACGCCGACGGTGTTTGCCGAACTGCCCAAGTTGTTGGAGCGCGCCGGACCGGGAGCCAAGGGGCAGGGGTCCATCACCGGCCTGTTCACCGTGCTGGTCGAAGGCGACGATCACAACGAACCGATCTCTGACGCCGTGCGCGGCATTCTCGACGGGCATATTGTACTGGAACGCGCCATTGCGGAG
>JBAYSM010000325.1:0-2661 GCA_041676205.1 Rhodospirillaceae bacterium
CATACCCACGGCAATGGCAGCCCCGATGCCGGGCGCGCCCGCTGCGGCCACCCATGCCGCCGCCGCCAGCACGCCATTGCCCACCAGCACGCGGATCACCACCTGATCATGCCGCAGACCACCGACATGCACGGCGCGCTGATAGAAATGCTCGCGGTGGGCCGCAATGATCGACACACCGCGCCCCGCCCGCGCTGCCAGGGTCAGCGAGGCGTCGGCCAGATAGAACGCCGGTAGAATGAACGCCACGGCCAGGAAACCCGACAGCGCCAGGATCACCAGCAGCCACCCGAGCAGGTAGCCCAGCGGGATGCTGCCCACGTCGCCCAGGAAAACCTTGGCCGGATGCCAGTTCCACAGCAGAAATCCCCCCGCCGCCCCGGCGGTAATCATGCCGAGCATGGCGACCGGCAAGCCGCTGGCAACACCCACCCCCAAGCCAAGCGCCAACCCGGTGACGCCGAGACCCAGGCTGGCCGTCTCGGCCCCGGTGATACCGTCGATGCCGTCCATGAAGTTATACAGGTTGACGAACCACACCCAGGCCAGCGCGCTTACCAGCCGGTCGCCCCACGTCGGCAGCACGCCCTGGAACACCAGTGCGTCCGCCGGCAGGGCCGCCAGCGCCGCCACCACCACCAGCACATGGACGGGGAAACGCAGACGACGCGGCAGGTTCACCCGGTCATCGATCCACGACAGCCCGCCCAGCAGCGCGGCTCCGGCCAGCACCACGCCAGCCATTCCCAGGTACGGCCCGTCCCCCAACATGGCGATGGCGATTGCCCAGCCGACCACCATGACGGTCGTCACCGCAAGCCCGCCGCCGCGCGGGGTCGGCACCGTATGGCTGGATCGTTCGTTGGGAATGTCCATCACCGCCCGCCGCCGCAGCGCCGCGACCAAGGGACGCATGAGCAGGGCGGTGACGATCAAGGCGGCGATGCCCGCGCTGAGGGCGGCAAGGGCCTGCATAACAGGAAACTCCACTATGCCTCGTCCGCTTCGCGATCAAGCCGGGCGATTTCCTCGGCCACGGCGGCAACGGCTTGAGTGATTTGCTCGGCGGTGTGATCGGCCGTGATGAAGAAGCGCAGCCGCGCCGCCCGTTCCTCGACCGCTGGATAGACCACCGGCTGGACACTGATCCCCCGCGCCAGCAGGGCATTGGAGGCCCGCGCGGCGGCCAGCGAGCGGCCCAAAATCACTGGCACCACGTTGAAGCCTTCGGACAGGCCGGTATCCAAACCCACCGCCTTGGCGGCTTCCAGGAACAGTCGCCCGTTGGCCTGAAGGCGGGCCACGCGCTCAGGCTCGGCCCGCATCAGGGCCAGGGCCTCGGTGGCGGCGGCGGCCATGGGGGGCGGCATGCCGACCGAGTAGACGAACCCGTTGGCGCTGAACTTCAGCAGTTCGACCAGGGCGGAGCACCCGGCGACATAGCCGCCGCAACTCGCCAGGGTCTTGGACAGGGTGCCCATCCACACGTCCACATCCTCGGGCGCAAGGCCCAGATGCTCGCCGATGCCGCGCCCGGTGGCGCCCAGGGAGCCGATGGAATGTGCCTCGTCGACCATCAACAGGGCTTTGTGCCGGCGCTTGAGTTCGACCAGCCTGTCGAGCGGCGGGGCATCGCCATCCATGCTGAACAGACCTTCGGAGATAATCAGCACGCGCTCGTAGTGGCGGCGGTTCTCGCTCAAAAAGGCGTCCAGCGCCTGCCAGTCATTGTGCGGGAAGGCATGGCGCGTGGCGCCCGACAGCCGCGCCCCCTGGAGCGCGCTGTTGTGAATCAGCCGGTCGTGGCACACCAGATCGCGCGGCCCGACCAGGGTAGCGACCACCGTGACATTAGTGGTGTAGCCGCTGACGAAGGCCACCGCGTCCTCGGTCCCGTGCAGGTCGGCCAGGGCGCGCTCCAGGGTCCGGTGCGGCGGCTTTTCGCCGCTGACGATGCGGCTGGCCGAGGCCGAGGTGCCCCACCGCGCGCCCGCGTCCGCAGCCGCCGCGACCACACGCGGATGACCGTTGAGGCCGAGGTAGTTGTAGCCGGAGAAATTGACCACCGTGCGCCCATCGATGATCGTCGTGTTGGTCGCCACGCCGTCGTTGACCAGAAAAAACGGGCTGCGCACGCCGATCTGATCGGCCACCGCGCGTTGCAGGTGCAGTTGAAGGTACTGGGGAAACTTGTCGATGCGCCACGCGGATTCGGGGACGTCCTCGTCGGCCCGCACGTCATCGGCAGGAGCACCCTTACCCAAGTTGCCAGTCCCTTTTGCGCCCCCCCGTTTCGCCAGGATACGCTTGAGCATTTCCTGTTTTTCTTCACGCGACAGGGCGCCTGGACGGGTGGACTTGGGGCACATGCAGCTACTCAGCGCCTTACCTAAGAGGAAAGAGGGAACGCACTGTGCAACCACCATCCCCCTAATTCAAGCAGCAACTGCCCACGCTTTAGGAGATCAACTTGTTCGCTTTTGCTGCTTCGTCTTTTTCCAGCGCATCCATCATGACGCGCATCTGCTCGGCATCCACCTCTTCGCCCGCGTGACGGCTAATCAGGGTCGCCACGTCGTCGGTGGCCGTGACGTCGCCGGTGGGTTCACCGATCAGGTTGTCGCGGATGCGTTCGGCCAGTCGGACCACGGTGCCGCCTTC
>JBAYSM010000326.1:0-2649 GCA_041676205.1 Rhodospirillaceae bacterium
CGCCCACGCCAAGGTCGCCGAGGCCGCCGTGGTCGGCTTCCCGCACGACATCAAGGGCCAGGGCATCTATGCCTACGTCACCCTGATCGCCGGCGAGGAACCGACCGAGGACCTGCGCAAGGAGCTGGTCAACTGGGTCCGCCGTGAAATCGGCCCGATTGCCAGCCCCGACGTCATCCAGTGGGCGCCCGGTCTGCCCAAGACCCGCTCGGGCAAGATCATGCGCCGCATCCTGCGCAAGATCGCCGAAAACGACTTCGGCTCGCTGGGCGACACCTCGACCCTGGCCGACCCGTCCGTGGTCGATGACCTGATCGACAACCGCGGCGGCAAGTAAGCCTTTACGGTTGAAAGTCAAGGAAAGGGTGGGGGCCATGGCTCCCGCCCTTTTTCTTGCCCATACGACCATCCCAGCGCCCGACCCTGGACCCCATCCCTCAAGGCGGGGTATCTTTCGCGGCATCGCACGCCATTACGGACTCACCTGCGCCATGCCACGCGTTCTGGTCACCGGAGCCTCCGGGTATATCGCCCGCCATGCCCTTGAGGGGCTGGTGGCGCGGGGCTTTGCGCCGGTGGCCTTGGCGCGGTCGATCCCGGACGACCTGAGGCACTTGGCTGACTGGCATTGCGTTGACCTGCTCGATACCCAGGCGCTGCGGGCCGTGGTGGCCGAGGCCGGGGCCACGCATTGCCTGCATCTGGCATGGGATGTCGGAGCGGGATACTGGACGTCGGCGGCCAATCTGGATTGGCTGGCGGCCAGCCTGACCCTGCTGCGGGCCTTTGCCGAGGCGGGCGGGCAGCGGTTCGTTGGGGCCGGGACCTGTGCCGAGTATGACTGGAGCGCCCTGGACGGGCGGCCGCTGGGCGAAGACGCGCCGCGTCGGCCGCACACCCTCTATGGCACGGCCAAGAACGCCCTGCGCGACTGCCTTCATCGCTTTGGCGCCGCGCACGAACTGTCCACGGCGTGGGGCGTGGTGTTTCATTCAGTCGGGCCGTTCGAGCGGGCAGGGCGTTTGGTGCCGTGGATCATCGCTGCCCTGGACGCCGGGCGCGAAGCTCCGTGCAGCGCCGGCACGCAGGTTCAGGACATCATGGACGTCCGCGATTTGGGTGATGCCTTTGCCGCATTGATCGCCACGCCAGTCACGGGGGCCGTCAACCTCGGCAGCGGGCGCGGTACTTCGGTTGCCGACATCGCCCGCCGGACCGCCGAGATCTGCGGGCGCCCGGATTTGCTGCGGCTGGGCGCACTGCCCATGCGCGACGGGGAACCGGCGGTTTTGGTGCCCGACATCCGCCGCCTGACCCATGACATCGGTTTCACGCCACGCCACGACCTGGATGACGCGCTGCGCCATGCCGTGGCGTGGTGGCGTGCCCGACCGGAGAGTTCCTGATGTCCCTGCTGAAACTGTTCCGGAAACGCAATAAAGACGTGGTCTGGCCATCCCACGTAACGGTGGGGCGACACACCTACGGCCTTTCCAAGCGGATGCTGGTCCGTCCCACGGACGCCGCGCCGATCAGCCTGGGCAACTTTTGCTCCGTCGGGCCGGACGTCATGATCTTTGGACAGGCCGACCATCGGGTCGATCTAGCCTCCACATTTCCCTTTCGCAGCAAGCTGTTGCGGCCCGAGGATGGAATTCAGGACGCGGTCACGCGGGGTGGCGTGACCATCGGCCATGACGTGTGGATCGGCGCGCGCGCCATCATTCTGTCGGGCGTGACCGTGGGCGATGGAGCGGTCATCGGGGCCGGAGCAGTGGTGCGCCGCGATGTGCCGCCCTACGCCATCGCCATCGGCAATCCGGCCGAAGTGGTCCGCCACCGCTTCCCGCCCGAGATCGTGGCGCGGCTGATTGCCCTGCGGTGGTGGGACTGGCCGGACGAACGCATCGCCGCGATGGAGGATGCCTTTTATGGTCCGATCGAGGCCTTTTTGACCCGCGCGGAGGAACTATCGTGACCGCTGTCACCATCGGACTTCCGGTCTATAACGGCGCCGAATTCCTGGAGGACGCCCTGGCGTCCTTGTGCGCCCAGACGTTTGACGACCTGCGCATCGTGATCTCGGACAATGCCTCGACCGATGCAACGCCGGACATCATCGCCACCTGGGCCGCGCGCGACAGCCGCATATCCGCGCACCGCCAGCCCGAAAACATCGGCATGGTGCCCAATTTCGCCTGGGTCCTGGGGCAGGCCGACAGCCCGTGGTTCATGCTGGCCGCCCACGACGATACGTGGTCGCCGACCTTCGTCGAGGCCCTGTACCGGGCCGCCACGGCGCGGCCCGGCTGCCTGTTGGCCGTGCCGCAGGTGATCAAGACCCACCCGGATGGCCGCGAGGACACCCGGACGCCGGTGCCCGAGACGCTCGATCAGGTTGACGGGCTGGTCCGACGTCGTCTGCTGTTGCGCTCGGCCCAAAGCGGCTGGGTTTATGGCCTGTTCGACCGGCGCGCCCGGCTGGCTGCCCAGGAGCCGACCCGCCGCTTTGGCCACACCTGGAGCAACGAGTTCATCACCATGCTGCCGATGCTGCTGAGCGGCGCCGTCACCGGAAGCAACGAGGCCATTTATTACCAGCGCCAAACCGGCCTGTCCGCAGACCGCTATAAGCCAAAGACCCTGGCC
>JBAYSM010000327.1:0-2648 GCA_041676205.1 Rhodospirillaceae bacterium
CGCCTCGAAAGCCTTGTCAAACCACGACATCTGGGGGCCCCTCTCGCAGTCGCGTGAGGTCCCAGGAGAATCTCTTTCAACGTTCGCTGCTACCGTCTTTTTTCAAATGCGATTCCCCTGGGCATCCCCGCGCCACCTCAGAAATCACCCATTGCGGGCGCCCCAACGGCCCCGCAAGACTCCCATGCGTTGCGCCGCAGCACGCCAGAGAAGCGAGGGGTTGCGCAGTAAATCAGGCGAACTGCCGCCCCTAGGCCGTGTGTTCGGGTGGTGCGGATTCCGTGCTGCCGCATAAGCCGCGCCATCGTGCGCGGAATAGCCTCATTCCCGTCCGAGAAGAATTCCTGCCAGAACAGGGACGATGGCGAGGGTTTTTCGGCCCTGTCAACTCCCGAGTCGAGCCTCGGAGTCGGACGCCCTAAAGTTCTGCCGTTTGCAAGGCGACCCAGGCTTGGCCGAGGCTCAGGCATTGGCCTTCGGTAAGCCCGTTGCGGCAGGTCAGGGGTGACAGGCCGTGCGCGCTCAGATAGTCGGCCAGCAGGCTCATGGATGCCGTGTCAAAAACACCTGTGGCACTCAGCGCAATGTGGTGCAGGCCCGTTGCCTCGGCGGCCTGAACAGCCCATGCGCCAAGCGCGGCGGCACCTTCTTCATGCCTGCCGAGGCCTTCGAACGTCGGCCCATCAACTCGCAGAATCACCGCGCCCTCCGCGTCCAGAGTCAGGGCCAGCAGCGGGCTATCCACGCCATGCTCGGCTGCAATGGCGGCGGCAAGGGCATGGTGGGGATGCACGGCCACTGTCGGCACGCCGAGGTTGCGCGCGAAGCGGGTCGAAGTAAAGTCCGGGTTTGAGTCGTGGGCAATGCGCAAGGGCAGGACGCCCAAATCGATGCACAGGGCGTTCGCGACGTCTTGTAGGGCAGAGGGGGATTCGGTCGTGGGCAGGTCGTCGATCCGTGCGGATATGAATGCCTCGTCGCCGCGCGTCACGCAGACGCTAGCTTCAGAAAACGCCCCCACGGCCATCACCGAAGGCCCGGCATGAGGCAGGCGGACGACGGATCGGAACATGCGCAGGCCCCTATTCAGCTTGTGCCGCACTGCAGCGGTGCGGTCCGGGGAACCTTCTGCTAGGATGGTCAGAATGTCTAGCCTCGTGAACGGCGTCCAGATAGTCCTTTCGGCGGTGCGGAACTCCTTTTCATCGTTCAACGTTGTCAACTATGGCGCGATCAGCAGAGAGTGAGATTCTAGTGTCGGCGATGGGGTGGTGGCTGCTCGACGAGGGTCGGCGGTTCATGGGCGATGCGTTGGGCCAGTTGGTGGACAGTCAGTGGACGATGCCCGCCGTGCCCACGATCAGGCAATCGACCTTTAGCCTGATGGATTTCGGCGGTGGGGCCGACCGCGTTCTGCTGGTGGTCCCGGCACCTATAAAGCGGCCCTATATTTGGGACTTGGCGCCACGGGTCAGCGTCGTTCGCACTGCCATGAAGGCCGGATGGCGGATTTTCCTGGTTGACTGGGCACGAGACCTCCCCGCCGATATCGGGCTGGAGCAGATGGTCAGCCGGATCATCGAGGCGGCAACGCATGTCGTTCATCAAACCACGCGCACGCCGATCATCGCCGGCCATTCCCTTGGTGGCACCTTGACCGCGCTGGCCGTCGCCTCGGACCCGGCGGTTGCCGCAGGTGTGATTCTCATAGAAAGTCCGACTGGCTTCGGGGCAAGGGCAGGAGCCTTCGCTCCGCAGGTCGCCAAGATACAGGATGCGGCCGAGATCACGGCGTTGCTGGGCGGCGTGCCTGGGAGCTTCTTGAACAGGGTGTCGGCGCAGGCTGACCACCATGCCTTCGTCAATCAGCCGTATTGGGACTGGGTGGCTTGCCTTGCGGACCCGGACGCCATGCAACTTCACCTCAAAGTGCGGCGGTGGAGCCTGGATGAAGTGCCACTTCCGGCTCAACTGTTCGAGGATGTGGTGGAATTGTTGTACCGCCGGGATCTGTTCATGCGCGGGCGCCTTCGCCTGTTCGGGGCGCTTCTGAATCCGGCGCTGCCGCATCCCGTGATGACCATCTTCGACCCGCGCAGCCGGGTCGTGCCGCCGTCAAGCGTCCTGCCCCTCCACGACAAGGCCCGCCACCCGCTGACCCAGCGCCAGGAGTGGGGTTGGGAGCCGGGGACGCTGCTGCACCATCTCGCCCCATTGGTCGGCCGTGATGCTCATGCCACGTTGTGGCCACGCATCCTTGGGTGGGGCGTGGCGGCAGGGGCATGAGTCTCGGTCAGTGGTTTTTCCCCGCCGGAGTAAGCCTCAAAAGGGCGCCGTCTTCTTCGTCCGTCAGCACATAGACGGCGCCGTCCGGTCCTTGGCGCACCTGGCGGACGCGAGCTTCCAGGTAGAGGCGTTCCTCGCCGGTGATCGTTTTACCGTCTACCGACAGGCGGACCATCTCTTGCGACACAAGCCCGCCCACCAGCACACTGCCTTTCCAGCCGGGAAACAGGTCGGCCGTATAGAAATCCATGCCTGACACCGCAATTACCGGAGTCCATTGGTAGATGGACCCCGCAAGATCGGGGCGGGTCGGCGGGTCGGGGATGGGCCAGCCGGAGTAATGCCGGCCCCAACTGACCACG
>JBAYSM010000328.1:0-2644 GCA_041676205.1 Rhodospirillaceae bacterium
CCGCCCTGCCAGGCGTTTGCCCGTGTCGGCCGCGCGAAGCTGCGCCACGAGGCCCACCGCCGTGATGAGGACGACGCCGACATCGCGTTCCTGGTGGATGGCCGGGTGAACCTCTGGCGCCGCTATCTGCATTATGTGCGCGAGATCAAGCCCCTCGCGCTTCTGATGGAGAATGTCCCCGACATCCTGAATCACGGCGGCAAGAATGTCGCCGAAACCGTGTCCGAGCATCTCCGGGAGGAGGGCTACAGGGTCCGCTACACGCTGCTGAACGCGTCGTGGTTCGGCGTGCCCCAGACGCGGGAGCGCATGTTCCTGATCGGGGTCCACGAGGATTTGGACGAGGACGTCATTTTCCCGTCCCCGACCCACTTCTCGCGGCTTCCTGCCGGGTACACGGGAACCCGGGCAACCGCCAGAAAGCTGGTTCCGCAAGCCGGCAAGCACAGCCGGGAGGTCGAGCACGGCCACTTCTGGATGAGCGATCCCTCCGAGGATGACGCCCTGCCGCCAACCACCACGGCCGGCGAAGCGCTCGCCGACCTGCCCCCGATCTTCGCCCTGGACCTGCTGAAGCAAGGGCAAATCCGCCGTGGCCGTAAGGACCCGGCCGAACCGGTGGGCTACACCTCCCCCATTCCGACAACCGCCTGGTCCCGGTTGATGCGACAGTGGCCACAGTTCGGCACCACCGACCACAGCACCGGCCACGTCATCCGCTACCTTCCCCGCGACTACAAGATTTTCCGCCTGATGGAAGAAGGCTGGCAGTACCCGGCGGTCTGGCACTTCATCGAGGCGAAGCGCCAGCAGATGATGAACAAGCGATGGCAGTCGGGGGAGGACAAGGCCGCCGACAGCGCCGAGACGCTGGCGTTCATCAAGGAATGGACGTTGCCCTACGACCCGGAGAAATTTCCGAACAAGTGGTGGAAACTCCACCGGGACAAGCCGGTGCGGACGCTGATGGCGCATCTCGGGAAAGATTCGTACAGCCACATCCACTATGATAGTGAACAGGCGCGAACTATCTCGGTGCGCGAGGCCGCGCGGTTGCAATCGTTTCCCGATGGCTTTGTGCTGCGCGGGAGCATGAATCCCGCGTTCAAGCAAATCGGCAACGCCGTGCCGCCGCTTGTCGCTTACGCCATCGCCATGGCAGTGCGGTCGATGATCGGTTGCCGGTCGATACCGGACATGCGCAGCGACCTGCTGGGCCTCGACAAACAGTTGACGACGACCACGGGGGGGAGTGGCAAGAAATGCGTTTCCTGATCCTGCGCATCCTTACCCACAGCGAACTCGGGATGTTCCACGAGTACCGCCGCCAGGGCAAGGAAGGCTCCAAGCAACGGGCGTTGAATTTCGACTGGGACGTGGTCGACCGTGTTTTCCCTGCGGCGAAGGATTCAGACCTGGTCGAGATGGAGCTGATGTATGACACCGACAGCGGTGTGAGCACGGCGCACCAGTGGCTGAAGCGCCAGGAGAAGAACTGGCGCCTGGAGGGCAACTGCCCAAAGGACAAATACTACAGTTTCGTTGATCCCGGCTGCCTCTTCGCCATGGAGATCGATGCCGGAACAAGCCCGGCCTCCGGTGCCTGGGCGGTTTTCCCTGCGGACCACCCGGTTACCACCGCTATCCTGACCGACGGCGAAAGCAGCAAGCTGGCGAAGTCGGCCATGATCGCGCTGTATGACAACGAAGGCAGGCGGAGTTGGCAGATTTTGAACGAGGCGCGACCTGACCTCTTCACCGCACCCCCGGCCGACAACACAGCGGCCCCGGCCATTGCCACGGCGGTATCCAGCGGCGTCGAACTGGCGCCCCACCCCTCGCGTCTGGTAAAGATCCTCTCCTCGGTCGGACACTCGCTCCCTTCGGCCGTCGCCGATCTGGTGGACAACGCCATCAGCGTGGATGCCACCCATATCGCGATCACCTTCGGACGGCCCGATGGCGGCCACGGCCGGTGGATGAGCATTGCCGACAATGGAACCGGCATGGACCAGGCCAAACTGGCCGAGGCCATGCGGATTGGCAGCGAGTCCGACTACGCCGGGAACAGCCTCGGAAAATACGGCTACGGGCTCAAGGGCGCCTCGTGGTCCCAGGCCAAGGTTTTCACGGTTGTGACCAAGCGTGAAGGGGCTCCCGCGCACCACCTTTCCTGGGATGTCGATGACATGGACGGGTGGATTGCAAAGGGCGATCCCCTGGAGCCATGGGAGCGGGAGGCCACGGCGCTGGACCGCCACGGCACGGTCGTGCTGTGGAAGGACATGCGCCCGCCGCAGACGATGCCGACGTCGCGCGGGCTGGACCCGCACTCCTCGGAAATCATGGTTCTGGAGCGCCACCTCGCGCTGGTGTTCCACCGTTTCCTCGAAGGCAAGGCCCAGGGCCGCAAGCCCGTCACCATCTCCATCAACGGCAATCCCGTCCAGCCCAACAACCCGGTCGGCCACCCGCTGGCCGCCGCCTACGACGCGAAGACCATCCGCATCCCGACCCAGACCGAGGACGGCAAGGTTCTGGTGCAGGCGTACCTGCTGCCGACCGAGGATGAGATCAACGCCCATCACAAGGCCGAGGGGCCGGAGGCAATCCGCCGGGCACTCGACCTGATCGGCCTGCACGG
>JBAYSM010000329.1:0-2618 GCA_041676205.1 Rhodospirillaceae bacterium
GGATGTCCTCGGCGCGGTTGACCAGCCACGCGCTCCGCCCGGTTGGCGCCGTGAATTCGATGCGCCCGGCGTAGGGCAGGCTTTCCTCGGCCGGGTCGAGGACCTGGACGACGTGCCCTCGCGCCCCCCGCCCGGCCAGGGTGCGCAGGGTGACGGCCAGTTCCTCGACCGGCTGGAGGAAATCGCCGATCAGCACCACCGAGGAATGACGCGGCAGACCACTCGCGGGGATGTCCCATCCCCCGGCGCGTTCCATTGTCTCGGCCAGTCGGTGCAGGGCCATGCGGCCGCTGGTCGGGCGGTGGCCGGGCAGCAACAGGCCCACCCGCTCGCCACCGCGCAGCAGCAGCGCGGCCAGGGCGAGCAGTAAAAGGCCGGCCCGTTCGCGCTTGGTGGGCAGGGTGTCGGCAGAGCGCCAATTCATGCCCGCTCCGCCAGCGCACCACAGGCTGATGGTCTGGGCCGATTCCCACTCATGCTCGCGCACGAAGGGGCGGTCGGCCTTGGCGGTCTGGCGCCAGTCGATGGCCTGGGCCGGATCGCCGGGGTTGTAGCGCCGGAACTGCCAGAAGGCATCGCCCGGTCCGGTGCGGCGGCGGCCGTGGATGCCCTGCGCCACCGTGGCGGCCACCCGCTCGGCCGCCACCAGCAGCGGCGGGAAGGCCGCCGCCGCCTGCTCGGCGCTGATGACGCGGGACACGTCGGTCATGCGGTCAGCCCACCACCTGCTTGAGGCTGTCGATCACGCCGGGCAGGGTCACGCCATCGGCCCGCGCGGCAAAGGTCAGGGCCATGCGATGTTGCAGAACCGGGCGGGCCAGGGCCAGCACGTCATCGACCGACGGGGCGTAGCGGCCCTGCATCAAGGCCCGCGCCCGCACGGCCAGCATGAGGGCCTGACTGGCGCGCGGCCCCGGACCCCAGGCGACGTGACGGCGCACGGTGTCGAGGTCGCTGTCCTCGGGCCGTCCGGCGCGGACCAGGGTGAGGATGGCGTCCACCACGCTTTCCCCGACCGGCAGGCGGCGGACCAGCCGTTGCGCGGCGATCAGGTCGTCGGCGGTCATCACCTCCTCGGGGGCCATATCCTCGGCCCCGGTGGTGGCGAGCAGCATACGGCGTTCGGCATCGCGGTCGGGATAGTGCACGTCGACCTGCATCAAGAAGCGGTCAAGCTGCGCCTCGGGCAGCGGGTAGGTGCCTTCCTGCTCCAGCGGGTTCTGGGTGGCGAGGACGTGGAACGGCTGCGGCAGGTCGTGGCCTTGTCCGGCCACCGACACATGGCGTTCCTGCATTGCCTGGAGCAGCGCCGACTGGGTGCGCGGGCTGGCGCGGTTGATTTCGTCGGCCATCAGAAGCTGGCAGAACACCGGCCCCTTGATGAACCGGAAGGAGCGGCGGCCGTGGGCGTCCTCCTCCAGCACCTCGGACCCGATGATGTCGGCCGGCATCAGGTCGGGCGTGAACTGCACCCGGCTGTCGTTCAGGCCAAGCACGGTGCCCAAGGTTTGTACCAGCCGCGTCTTGGCCAGACCGGGCACGCCGATCAGCAGGACGTGACCGCCAGCCAGCAGGGTTATGAGGCTTTCGTCGATCACCTGTTGCTGGCCAAAGATGATGCGGCTCACAGCGTCGTGGGCGCGGCGCACCTGGACGCCCAGGCGGTCGACCTCGGCAATCACGGCGTCGGGAGTGTCGAGCGGGGAGCTTTGCGGCATCAGGGGAATGTCTCCGGGCGTTGGTGAGATGGGTTCGCTGCTCACGGGATCACCCCTTTTATGTTAAGGTCGCTGCATGACTGACCAAGATACATCCGCAACGCCCGCCTCGCCTCCCCGGCTGGAAAGAAACGAATGTGGCGCGTTCAACATCCGAATCGACCGCGACGGGCGGTGGTACTACGAGAACTCGCCCATCGGCCGCCTGCCGTTGGTAAAGCTGTTCTCGACCGTCCTGAGCCGCGACTCCGATGGCGTCTACTGGCTGACCACTCCAGCCGAACGCGGCACCATCGAGGTCGAGGACGCCCCCTTCGTCGCCGTCGAGATGGAGGTTACAGGCGACGGTGCCAACCAGCATATCCGCCTGCGCACCAACATCGACGAATGGGTGAGCGTGGACGAAGACCATCCTATGTGGCTGGAGCAGGAGGCGAGCGTGGGTCATGATGCGGCCGGCGGTCCGACTCCTTATGTTCATGTCAGGGACGGGCTGACTGCGCGGATTGCCCGTCCGGTCTATTATGACTTGGTGGCGCTGGCGGTCGAGGGAAAGAGCGGGGCAGACGCTCCGCCCGAAAAAGGGTCGATTGGAGTATGGAGCAAGGGCCGGTTCTTTCCTCTGGGGTCGTTCTCGGACGAGATCTGACACGCGATGGGCTGGTACGGGCTTTGACGCACGGACGGGGCCGAGGTTTGCGGTCCGATGTGGCGATCGCCCGGTCACTCGGCATGGATCCAGCCGTGCCCGAAGCCACGGCGTTGCGTGCCGCCGCCGTGCTGGTGCCGCTAGTCGTCCGGCCCGAAGGCTTGCAAGTCCTGCTGACCCAGCGGACCGACCATCTGGCCCATCACGCCGGACAGGTGTCGTTTCCCGGTGGGCGCCTGGAGGACGACGAC
>JBAYSM010000330.1:0-2616 GCA_041676205.1 Rhodospirillaceae bacterium
CACCCCAACGACATGGCCGAGGATCTGATCGAGGCGCATGCCGATTGCCCCAAGCTGATGCCCTATCTGCACCTGCCGGTGCAATCGGGCAGCGACCGCATCCTCAAGCGGATGAATCGCTCGCATACCGCCGAAAGCTATCTCAAGCTGATCGAGCGGCTGCGCGCCGCGCGGCCCGATCTGCATATGTCTGGCGATTTCATCGTCGGCTTCCCGGAGGAGACCGAGGCGGATTTCCAGGACACGCTGGCGCTGGTCGAGGCGGTGCAATACGGCTCCGCCTTCTCGTTCAAATATTCCACCCGTCCCGGCACCCCGGCGGCGGAACGGCCGCAGGTCGATGAGGCCGAGAAGGACGACCGCCTGCAGCGGCTGCAGGCGCTGCTGACCCGCCAGCAGCGGGCGCTGCAGGATGCCATGGTCGGGCGCGAGGTTGGCGTGCTGTTTGAAAAGGCGGGGCGGATGGCCGGGCAGATGGTGGGCAAGTCCGACTATCTGCATGCGGTCCATGTGGACAGTGACGCCGTCGTCCCGGGGGATCTGGCGCGGGTGCGGATCCTGGCCTCCGGCCCCAATTCCCTGGCTGGAGAGCTGTTGCGCTGAATGCTGTCCTGCGGTGTCGGGCTGGTCCTTGGCTCCGGGACGGGGGCAGGGCGATTCGATGCGATCGGAGGCGCTGGCGGTGGAATCGGCGCGGCCTTTGTGTCACTCTATGGCGATGTCTGGTCGATGTGTCGGAATTGTTTCGACTTTTATTCTAATTCGGCGTGAAAATTTGCCTGCGCCTTTGCTTGGTCTATGATGTCCACAAGCCTTCGACCGATCTCAACAGGCAGTTGGACAAGAGTGCGGCGGAGCAGCAACGCAAACGACTTCCTGATTTCGGAGTAATTGAATGAAACGAGTGATGATCGCCGCTGCCCTGTTGGGCGCCCTCGCCTCGCAAGCCGCTGCTGAAGCGTACAAGCTGACCGCTGACGGCAATACGCTGGTCGTGAGCTGCTTTCGTGGTCCCTGGAAAGACGTGATCTGGGATCGCCCGAACGCGAACTTCATCGATAGCCTGATCGACTTCGGCTATGACTATCCGACCGCCCAGGCGATTGGCCAACGTATCTGCCGCGACGAGCGTCTGGTCGACAACCTGGAAGGCATGAAGCAGGAGATGATTCGTATTTATTACGAGTCGCCGCAATATCACGGCAAGACCCGCAAGCTGCGCTGATCTTCTCGGGCGGGCGCAGGGCGGCCCTGGCCGTGCGGGCTGCCGCGCGCCAGTGGCGTGATGCTTGTCACGAAAATTTGCACGACAGTTGAACGGCCGCTTCCCGGTGAAGCGGCCGTATTGCATTGCGCCACGGGATCGCGCAAAAGCGATCTCTGTTGTGGATAAGCTTCGCTTGTCCATGGTGGAGCATGGATATTGAGCCACAATATATGGTGGTTTTTGCTTCACAAGTATCACGTTTTTACCTAATCTTGGCGCAGTCGCGTCGAGGTCGATCCCGGTTCTCGAAACGCGTGCGTGATTTTTTGGGGATCTCTAGGGTGATTATATCAATGGTGATCAATTTTTCGGCCAGGCGCGTGATCGCGGCGCTGGCCACGGCGGTTGCGCTGGCGCTTGCCTTCGCGACCATGGCGCAGGCCCAGAGCCAGTCGCAGACCCCCAAGATGGTGGGCGAGAAATATGTCCCGACCATCTGGGTCGACCCGGATGGCTGCGAACATTGGGTGATGGACGACGGCGCCGAAGGCTACATGTCCCCGCATGTGCGGCGAGACGGCAGCCCGGTCTGTCGCCGTGGCAATCTCTGCGGCTCGCTGCCGGCGGATCAGTTCTTTGCCACCGACAAATATGCGATCAATTCGGCCGGTCAGGCGCGCCTGCGGGAATTCTTCCGCGATGCCCGCGCCCGCGGCTATATCATCACCGGCCATACCGACAGCCGTGCCTCTGACGCCTATAACATGCGGCTGTCGCTGAACCGGGCCAATGCGGTGGCCCGCGTCGCCCGCAGCACCGGCGCCAATGTGGTCGAGGTGCGCGGCTATGGCGAACGCGACCCCCGGGTGCCGAACACCAGCGCCGCCAATATGGCGCAGAACCGTCGCGTCGAAATCATCTGCGTGCAGTGAGGAGAGAGCATGAAACTGGTTAAATCCCTCGCCCTGTTCGCAACCTTCGGCGCGCTTGCCGCCTGTGAGGCCACCGACAAGACCCACGATCGCAACATGTTCGATCACAAGGATCTGAGCCAGCTTAAAGCCGGCATCTGGGTCGATCCCGAAGGCTGCCAGCACTGGATCATCGACGACGGCGTCGAAGGGTATATGGATCTGCGCCGCACCCCGGACGGCAAACCGGTCTGTTCGGACGAGTTCCCGAAGAACACCGCCTCCGGCCCCTTCAAGGCAGGTTCCTGGGTGCCCGATACCATCTGATTGCGGCCTTTGCCCGCAGTCATGGCCGCCCTTTCCGGGGGCGGCCTTTTTCGTGCCAATTCGCTGAAAATCTGTTCCCCCCGCTTGCGCAGGGGACACGATCTTGGCAGGCTGATCTTACACGCCTGACACGAGGAGAGCGGATTGGCCATTGGCGCCCTGACCCCACCG
>JBAYSM010000331.1:0-2600 GCA_041676205.1 Rhodospirillaceae bacterium
GCCTTGGGGCTATCGACGCCCAATAGCTCCACGCCGAACTGGTGGAACTGACGCTGGCGGCCCTTCTGGGGGCGTTCGTAGCGGAACATCGGCCCGGCGTAGAACGCCTTGATCGGTAAAGCCTGGGTCAGCCCGTTGGAGATGAAGGCGCGGCACACGCCGGCCGTGCCCTCGGGCCGCAGGGTAATGGAATCGCCGCTGCGCTCGAAGGTGTACATTTCCTTGGTCACGATGTCGGAGGTATCGCCAAGCGTGCGGGTGAAGACCTCGGTGAATTCGAAGATCGGCGTCGCCATCTCCTCGAACCCATAAAGCGTGGCCGTGGCGCGGGCGCGGTCGATCACCGCGCGGTGGCGGCGCATGTCGTCGGGCAACAGGTCGTGTGTGCCGCGCACCGGCTGTAGGGCTGCCACGGTCGAAATTCCCCCTTTTTGATGTTTACTTTGCAGCCTCGATGGCCGCCGCTTTCTTCTCGACCAGATCGACCAGATGATCGACCAAGTCCGCATCATCGACCTTGTGATCCTGGCGCCCGGCCACATAGACCATGTGCGCGCCGCCGCCGCCACCGGTCAGGCCGATGTCCGTGTCGCGCGCCTCGCCCGGTCCGTTGACCACGCAGCCGATGATCGACAGGGTGATCGGCGTGCGGATGTGGGCCAGCCGTTCCTCGACTGCCGCCACCGTCTTGATAACGTCAAAGCCCTGGCGGGCACACGACGGGCAGGACACGACTTTCACGCCGCGATGGCGCAGGCCGAGCGATTTCAGGATATCGAACCCGACCTTGACCTCTTCCTCGGGCGCAGTGGACAGGGACACGCGGATGGTGTCGCCGATGCCGCTCCACAGCAACATGCCCAGCCCGATGGAGGATTTCACGGTGCCGCCGCGCAAGCCCCCAGCCTCGGTAATGCCCAGATGCAGTGGGTAGTCGCAGGCGTCGGCCAGCGCCTGATAGGCGGCCACGGCCAGGAACACGTCGGACGCCTTGACGCTGATCTTGAAGTTGGTGAAGTCGTTGTCTTCAAGGAGCCGCATGTGCCGCTGGGCGCTTTCCAGCATCGCCTCGGGATTGGGTTCGCCGTACTTTTCCAGCAGGTCGCGTTCCAGCGATCCGGCGTTCACCCCGATGCGGATGGAGCAACCGTGATCCTTGGCCGCCCGCACCACGTCGCGCACGCGGTCCTCGGACCCGATGTTGCCGGGATTGATGCGCAGGCACGCCGCACCCGCCTCAGCCGCTTCGATGGCGCGGCGGTAGTGGAAATGGATGTCGGCGACCAGCGGCACGTCAACCTGCCGCACGATCTCCTTCAGCGCGGCGGTGCTGTCCTCGTCGGGGCATGAGACGCGCACGATGTCGGCCCCGGCCTCGGTCGCCCGGCGGATCTGGGCCACGGTCCCGGCTACGTCGGTGGTCAGGGTGTTGGTCATGGTCTGCACGCTGATCGGCGCATCGCCCCCAACCAGCACGGACCCGACCGTCACGGTGCGGGTCTTGCGGCGGAGGATCTGGCGGTACGCGGGGGCGCTGCTCATGACGGCTTTCCTGAAGGACAGGGTTGGTACGGGTTATACCGCAATCGACGGAAACGCCAAACCCCATGCACGCCGCGAGTAGGGCGGGCATGGGGTTATGTCCGGTCCAATGGCTAGTTGGTGCCTTCGGCGCCCGGCTTCAAGCGCGAGACGTCCAGCGAGAAGTCCCGGCGGACCTCACCCGTGCGCCCCAGCGGAGGTAGCGCGGTGCCGTCCACCTCGACGATCAGGCCACCAGCATTGCCGGTCATCAGGGTCAACCCGTCACGGTCGGGCAAGCGATAAACATCGCCCTTCTTAAGCAGGCGCGTCATCAGCAGGCCCTGACCGTCGCGCACTTGGACCCAGGCGTCCGAACGTGCCCGCAGGACCACGCGGGCTTTGGTGTTTTCCTCGCCAAAGACGCGGCCCGTGGCAGGGACCGCGGCTTCCTGAAGGGCCGGCGGCGGGGGCGCGGAACGATCGTCGGCTGCCGTCGGCATCGGAGCCGGGACCGGCTCCCGCGTGGCAGGAGCGTCAGGCGTCGCCGTCGGCGCAACAGCCGGAGCCGGACCACGCGCCGCAGGGGCCGACTGGGCAACGACGGCACGGTCCGTCGTCACGGTAGTCCCTTCCAAGGTACCGGACGCGGCGGCAGGTTCGGCCCGCCGCGCCGGCGCATCGTCCATGGCCACAACCGGCTCGGCGTCTTCGGGTGGGACGACCGCAGCCGTGTCCTCGGGCGGTGGCGGTTCATCGGCCAACACCACGGCAGGTTCAGTCAGCGGTGTTGGGGTCGTGGTGGGGGCCTTAGTGGGGCCTTGATCGACAGCCTGCACGGCAGGCCCATCAGCGACCGGCGCATTAGACTGCACACCATCGGACGGCGGCAGCATCGTGGCTTCCGGCCCGACAGGAGCGGCCAAGGTGTTGGCAACCGTGGCATCGTCCAGGAAACGCTGCGGACGCACACCTTCGTCGGGGGCACTTTCGTCGGGGGCACCTTCCTCGGGGGTGGCCGCCGCCACGACGACGGGCGGCTCCGCATCGCCGCGCTTGGGCATCAGCGCGGTAAGGCA
>JBAYSM010000332.1:0-2597 GCA_041676205.1 Rhodospirillaceae bacterium
CAAGCTGCTCCAGGAACACGCCGTCCTTGGTGATCTTGCCCCACATCTGGCGGTCGGCCGAGCAGCTCACGCCGATGCCGACGGGGCAGGATGCGCCGTGGCGCGGCAGGCGGATGACGCGGACGTCATGGCAGAAGTACTTGCCGCCGAACTGCGCGCCGATGCCCATCTTGCGGGTGATCTCAAGAACCTGCTGTTCCAGTTCCAGGTCGCGGATGGCGTGGCCCAGCTTGCCGCCCTTGGTCGGCAGGCCGTCGAGGTAGCGGGCCGAGGCCAGCTTGACGGTCTTGAGGTTGGCTTCGGCCGAGGTGCCGCCGACCACGATGGCGAGGTGATAGGGCGGGCAGGCCGAGGTGCCGAGCGCCGGGATCTTGTCGCGCAGGAACTTCTCCATGGAGGCCGGATTGAGGACCGCCTTGGTTTCCTGATACAGGAACGTCTTGTTGGCCGACCCGCCGCCCTTGGCCATGAACATGAACTTGTAGTAGGCGCCCTCGGTCGCATAGAGATCGATCTGGGCTGGCAGGTTGTTGCCGGTGTTGACCTCGTCGTACATATCCACCGGGCTCATCTGCGAATAGCGCAGGTTCAGCTTGGTGAAGGCATCGGCCACGCCTTGGGACAGATACTGCGCGTCGTTGGCGCCGGTCCACACCTGCTGGCCCTTTTTGCCCATGATGATGGCGGTGCCGGTGTCCTGGCACATGGGCAGCACGCCGCCCGCAGCAATGTTGGCGTTCTTCATCAGTTCGAGCGCTACGAACCGGTCGTTCGGGCTGGCTTCCGGGTCGTCCATGATGGCGCGCAACTGGGCCAGATGGCCGGGGCGCAGCAAGTGGGAGACATCGTGGAACGCTTCGGCGGCCAGGGCGGTCAGAGCCTCGGGGGCGACCACCACCATATCCTTGCCGTTGAACGACTCGACGCGCACGAAGTCGCCGTCGAGCTTGCGGTAGGGCGTGGTATCTTCGGCAAGCGGGAACATTTCGGCGAAGGCGGGGTCGATCATCCGGGGTCTCCTGATCTCAGTGTCCTGCACGCTGGACAAGGGTAGGCACCCCCCGCCCGTTTGGGCGGAGGTATAGGCCGAAATGGCGGCACCGTCTAGAGGACCTTACTTCTTGCGGAAAGCGTCCAGGGTGACGACCTTGGCACCGCTCGGGACCGGCGGCGGCGTAGTGGCCGGGTCGCCGTCCTCCACGTCGCCAATATCCTCGTCGTCGAGCAGCGCGCTGGAAGCCGCGTCAAGGTCGATCTGGAACTGCAACCCGAATTTGGCGAACGGGTCGGCGAACGCGGTCACGGCCTCGAACGGGATGTGCAGAAGTTCCGGTTTGCCCTTGAAGCTCAGTTCCACCTGGAACCAGTCGTTGGTGACCTCAAGGTTCCAGAACTGGTGCTGCAGGACGATGGTCATGTCCTGCGGGTGCATGGCCTTCAGGCTGGGCGGCATGCGCACGCCCGGATGGTCGGTGTGAAAGGTGATGTAGAAGTGGTGTTGCCCAGGCAGCCCGTCACGAACGGTCAGTTGCAATGCCTCGCGCAGCACGCCGCGTAGGGCACGCTCCACCAGTTCTTCGTAAGAAATGATCGGCTCATCCACTCTGCCGGTCCCCGTCTGTGGCCTTTGCGGGATATTGCCCCGCCGAAACCGTCATTCCAAGGACGAATCCGGATCTGGTGGCAATCCGACGCGAAAAAAACAGAAATAAAGTGGAGGGCTTCTGTTGCCAGGTGCCCCCCGAACCCCGCCTGACGGGGCTTAGACCGTCAGGGCTTTAACATTGGTACGTACGACCGCTTACGCAGCAGCACGAACCTCAGCGAAGTTGTCGTTGGCAACTATTCGCGTTTGGACCGATAACGGTGGTACCTCACCGAACACAGCCTACGTCTTTACTACGCGCGTCGATCCTGTTTCGCCCCCAAAGAACCACCTTGCGGCGGTTGAATTTTGGTGGAGGCGCCGGGCACTGCCCCCGGGTCCGCAACGCTTATTCCACGAAGGGTTTAGCGTCATAGCCGGGTTACCCCGGCAAGACTCAATATAAGGCTTCCGCGTGGCGGCGCAAGGGAATAGGGTGGCCGAGTTCATTTTGAAACGGGTCCGTCGTGCACCAATACCTCGACCTCATGCGCCGCGTCCTGGAGACCGGCCACCGCAAGGAAGACCGCACCGGCACCGGCACGCTGTCGGTGTTCGGCCACCAGATGCGCTTTGATCTATCGGCGGGATTCCCGGCGGTGACGACCAAAAAGCTGCACCTGCGGTCGATCATCCACGAACTGCTGTGGTTCCTGCGTGGGGACACCAACATCGCCTACCTAAAGGCCAATGGCGTCTCCATCTGGGACGAATGGGCCGATGAGAACGGCGAGCTTGGCCCCGTCTACGGCAAGCAGTGGCGCTCCTGGCCTAAGCCGGATGGCGGCTCCATCGACCAGATCGCCCAGGTGGTCGCCCAGATCCGCGCCAACCCCGACTCGCGGCGCCTGATGGTCACGGCCTGGAACCCGGCCGAGGTCGAGTCCATGGCCCTGCCGCCGTGCCATTGCCTGTTCCAGTTCTACGTGGCTGATGGCCGCCTGTCGTGCCA
>JBAYSM010000333.1:0-2573 GCA_041676205.1 Rhodospirillaceae bacterium
ATCACCGCCGCCGAGGCGCTGTGGCGTCGGGTGGGCAACCCATGCTAAACCGGCCCTCATGACCCAGACCTCCGCCGCCCAAATCCGCCCCCGCCTGTCCGCCCTCGTGGTTGCCCACAATGAGGAGGCGCAGCTTGCCGACTGTCTGGAGGCATTGCGCTTTGCAGACGAAATCGTTGTGGTGCTCGACAAGTGCACCGACGCCTCGCGCGAGATTGCCGCGCGGTTCACCGACCGTCTGGTCGAGGGAGCATGGGAGCTTGAGGGGCCGCGCCGCAACACCGGGCTGGATGCCTGCTCCGGTGACTGGATCCTTGAAGTCGACGCCGACGAGCGCGTCCCGGCCGATCTGGCGGCGGAAATCCGCGCCACGGTCGATGCCCGACCTAGCCCCGGCTGGTACCTGCTGCCGTTCGACAACTACGTCGGCACGCGCCTTGTCCGGTATGGCTGGGGGGCGTCGTGGGGCGTTTCGGCCGCGCCGCGCCTGTCCAGCAAGGGGGCCAAACGGTGGGGCGATCAACGCATCCATCCGAGCCTCGAACTGCGTGGCACCGAACGCTGGCTGAAGGGCCGCATGATCCATTACGTGGATCGGGATTTCACCGACATGCTGCATCGCCTGGACCGCTATTCCACGGCGCGGGCGCGGGATCTACGGGCCAGCGGCAAGATCGGAAGTCTGGCGAACAACCTGCGCCGGGTGTTGTCGCGCTTCATCAAGTGCTACGTTGGGCGCAAGGGGTATCGGGAAGGCTTGTGGGGGTTCGCCATCGCCCTGTTCGCCGCCCTGTACCCGTTGATGTCCTACCTCAAGGCCCGTCTGGATACCGAATGAGCGAATTGCGCGTCCTTCAAGCCATGGCAGGCGCTGCCCACGGCGGCGCCGAGTTGTTCTTTGAACGGCTGGTGCTGGCCCTGCACCGGGCCGGTGTGCATCAGCACGTTCTCATCAGGCAGAACGCCGAGCGGGCCGGAAAGCTGGTCGAAGGCGGGATGACCCCGGTGGAACTGGCGTTCGGCGGCCGGTTCGACCTGTTCACCAAATTGGCGTTCAAGCGCGAGATCAAGAAGTTCCAGCCGCAACTGATCGTGACGTGGATGAACCGCGCGACGAGTTTCTGCCCGCCCAAGGGCCGGGGCCTGCCGGAGTTCGTCCACGTCGGGCGGCTGGGTGGGTATTATGACCTGAAATACTATGGCAACTGCGACCATCTGGTGTGCAACACGCAAGATTTGGTGGACTACGTGGTGGGCGAGGGCTGGCCCGCCGACAAGGTTCACCACCTGCCCAACTTCGCCGACGAGCGTCGGGCGCCGGCGGTGTCGCGCCGCGACTATTACACGCCTGACACCACGCCGCTGCTGTTCACGCTGGGCCGCCTGCACAAAAACAAGGGGTTCGATACCCTGCTGCGGGCGTTGAGCCGGACGTCGGATGTCTATCTGTGGATTGCCGGGGATGGGCCGGAGCGGGCCAATCTTGAAAAGCTGGCCTATGAACTGGGCGTTAAGCCTCGGGTGCGGTTCCTCGGTTGGCGTGACGACGCACCGGCCCTGCACGCAGCGGCAGACATCTTCGTCTGTCCGTCGCGCCACGAGCCGCTCGGCAACGTGGTGATCGAGGCGTGGGCGCAGGGCAGGCCGGTGCTGGCCGCCGCCAGCCAGGGACCGTCCGCGCTGATCGAGGACGGCGTGAATGGGCGCCTGGTGCCGGTGGATGACCCAGTGGCGTTGTCCGAGGCCATTCGTGCCTTGACCCGCAATCAGGCACAACTGGCCACCCTGGCCGCCGCCGGGCGGGCCTCGTTCGAGGCGCACTTTACCGAAGCGTCCGTGGTCCGCCGCTATCAGGATTTCTTCACCAAGGTCACGGGCATGCCATGTGCGGCATCGCCGGGCTGATGACCACCGGCGGTGCGCCGGATCCCCTCGTTCTCGATAAGCTGGTCGGCGCGCTGGGCCATCGTGGCCCGGACGGGCAGGGGCGTCATGTGGCGGGCACCGTGGGGCTGGTCCATGCGCGGCTTGCCATTATCGACCTTGCGGGCGGGCGGCAACCGCTGTTCGGGCCACTGGGCACGGCGCTGGTCGCCAATGGCGAGATCTATAACTACCGCGAACTGGGCGCCGGGATGACCCTGGCGACCGGGTCCGACTGCGAGCCGCCGTTGCACCTCTATGCCCGCGACGGGATGGGCATGATCGCCGCATTGCGCGGCATGTACGCCCTGGCCCTGCATGATCCGGGCGAAGGCCGACGGCCCGAGCGCCTGATCCTGGCCCGCGACCCATTCGGCATCAAGCCGCTGTACATCGCCGAGGGTGCGCACGGCGTGGCCTTTGCGTCCGAGCCTCAGGCTCTGGTGGCGGCGGGTTTCGCGCGACCGGTGCAGGTGGCCGAGGGGCCGCGCGACGAATTGCTGCAACTCCAGTTCACCACCGGGGCCGCGACGATATTCGCGGGCATCCGCAGGGTGCTGCCGGGGGAAACGCTGGTCATCGAGGGCGGCGTCGTGGTGGAGGCCACCCGCCGCGCCGCCGTCCACGCCGGTCCCCGCCTGACCCGCGAG
>JBAYSM010000334.1:0-2566 GCA_041676205.1 Rhodospirillaceae bacterium
GAGATCGCCTATCGGCCCGCCCGCGTGCTGATGCAGGACTTTACCGGGGTTCCCGCCGTGGTCGATCTGGCCGCCATGCGTGATGCCGTGGTCGCCATCGGGGGCGACCCGCAGAAGATCAATCCGCTGTCCCCGGTCGATCTGGTCATCGACCACTCGGTGATGATCGATTATTTCGGCACCCCCGACGCGCTGACCAGGAACATGGACCTGGAGTTCGAACGCAACGGCGAACGCTATGCCTTCCTGCGGTGGGGGCAGGGTGCGTTCAAGGATTTCCGCGCCGTGCCGCCGGGCACCGGCATTTGCCATCAGGTCAACCTGGAGCACCTCGCCCGCGTCGTGTGGACCCGCGAGGAGAACGGCCGCACCATCGCCTATCCCGACACCTGCGTCGGCACCGATTCGCACACCACCATGGTCAACGGTCTGGGCGTTCTGGCGTGGGGCGTCGGCGGCATTGAGGCCGAGGCCGCCATGCTCGGCCAGCCCGTCTCCATGCTCATCCCCGAGGTGGTCGGCTTCAAGCTGACCGGCCATCTAAGGGAAGGCGTGACGGCCACCGATCTGGTGCTGGTGGTGGTGCAGATGCTGCGCAAGAAGGGGGTGGTCGGCAAGTTCGTGGAATACTACGGCGACGGCCTGGACGCCCTGACCCTGGCCGACCGCGCGACCATTGCCAACATGGCCCCGGAGTACGGCGCGACCTGCGGCATCTTCCCGATCGATGCCGAGACATTGACCTACATGCGCCTGACGGGGCGCCCGGAAGACCAGCTTGCCCTGGTCGAGGCCTATGCCAAGGAGCAGGGCCTGTGGCGCACGGAGGACTGGGAGCCGGTGTTCACTGAAACCCTGCACCTCGATATGTCCACCGTCGAGCCGTCCATCGCCGGCCCGAAACGGCCGCAGGACCGCGTTGCCCTGTCCGGGGCGGTCAGGGCGCTCAAGGACACGCTGACCGCCGAGGGGATCACCGACCACGCCAGGGGCTTTGCGGTCGAAGGCGCCGATTATGAATTGAACCAGGGCGACGTGGTGATCGCCGCCATCACCTCCTGCACCAACACGTCCAATCCGGGCGTGATGATCGCCGCCGGTCTGCTCGCCAAGAAGGCCGTCGCGCGAGGCCTGAAGACGCAGCCTTGGGTCAAGACCTCGCTGGCGCCAGGGTCCCTGGTGGTGCAGGATTATCTGGAGAAGGCGGGGTTGCAGGCTCCCCTTGATGCGTTGGGCTTCAACATTGCCGGGTTCGGGTGCACCACCTGCATTGGTAACTCCGGTCCGCTTCCCGACCCCATTGCCGACACCATTGATGCCAATAAGATGATCGTCTCGGCGGTGCTGTCGGGCAACCGCAACTTCGAGGGCCGCATCAGCCCCCATGTGCGGGCCAACTGGCTGGCCTCCCCGCCGCTGGTCGTTGCCTTTGCGCTGCTCGGCACCTTGCAGAAGGACATCACCACGGAACCGCTGGGCATCGGCACGGACGGCCAGCCGGTGTTCCTCAAGGACATCTGGCCGACCAGCCAGGAGATTTCAGAGGCCATTGCCGCGTCCGTCAGCCGCGAGATGTTCCAGACCCGCTATGCCAACGTCTGGGACGGTCCCAAGCAGTGGCAGGACATCGCTGTCGCCGGTGGTGAAACCTATGCGTGGGACGACGCATCGACCTACGTCGCCAACCCGCCGTACTTCGTCGGCATGGCGGCCGAGGCCGGGACCATCACCGAGATCAAGGGCGCCCGTCCGCTTGCCATCCTCGGCGATTCCGTGACCACCGACCACATTTCTCCGGCCGGGTCGATCAAGGCCGACAGCCCGGCGGGCAAGTACCTGATGGAGCACGGCGTCGCCAAGCGCGACTTCAACTCCTATGGCGCGCGGCGCGGCAACCACGAGGTCATGATGCGCGGCACCTTTGCCAACATCCGCATCAAGAACGAAATGGTCCCCGGCATCGAAGGCGGCATGACCAAACACATCCCCTCGGGCGATGTGATGCCGATCTATGACGCCGCCATGAAGTATCAGGCCGAAGGAACGCCGCTGGTTGTCATCGGCGGTTTGGAGTACGGCACCGGATCGTCCCGCGACTGGGCCGCCAAGGGCACCAATCTGTTGGGCGTCAAGGCGGTCATCGTCGAGAGTTTCGAGCGCATCCACCGCTCCAACCTCGTCGGCATGGGCGTCCTGCCGCTCCAGTTCAAGGATGGCACCGACCGCAAGACCCTGAAGCTCGACGGGACCGAGGTCTTCGACATCACCGGCATCGACGGCGCCATCAAGCCGCGCCAGGACGTCACCATGACCATCACCCGCGCCGATGGATCAACCGAAACCATTACCGTTCTGTGCCGCATCGATACCGCCGACGAGGTCGAGTACTACCGCCACGGCGGCATCCTCCAGTACGTGCTGCGCGGCCTTGCCGCCGCCTAAAGCGGCTTTCTCTTAACTTGAATCACCATGCAGTGGGGCGAGGAAGTGAAGGATTGACCACAGAGGCCACAGAGGCCACAGAGAAGGCACAGAGATTTCGGTGCAGAATTTTGCGCGTAGCGCA
>JBAYSM010000335.1:0-2506 GCA_041676205.1 Rhodospirillaceae bacterium
GACCAAACCTGGAGAGTTCTGATGTATGACGTGGACAAGGTGCGCGCGGATTTCCCGATTCTCGCGCGCGAGGTGAACGGCCAGCCGCTGACCTATCTCGACAACGGCGCCTCGGCGCAGAAGCCACAGGTGGTGATCGACGCGATCACCCGGGCCTATTCGATGGAATATGCCAACGTGCACCGGGGGCTGCATTTCCTGTCGAACCTCGCGACCGAGAAATACGAGGCGGTGCGCGGCATCGTCGCCCGGTTCCTGAATGCAGGCCACGAGGATGAGATCATCTTCAACTCCGGCACCACCGAGGGGATCAATATGGTCTCCTACGCCTGGGCGGCGCCGCGGCTGCAGGCGGGCGACGAGATCGTGCTGAGCGTGATGGAACACCACGCTAATATCGTGCCCTGGCATTTCCTGCGCGAACGGCAGGGGGTGGTGCTGAAATGGGTGGATACCGCGCCGGACGGATCGCTCGACCCGCAGGCGGTGATCGATGCCATCGGGCCAAAGACCAAGCTGGTGGCGGTGACCCATTGTTCCAACGTGCTGGGCACGGTGGTGGATGTGAAGGCGATCACCCAAGGCGCCCACGCCAAGGGCGTGCCGGTGCTGGTCGACGGCAGCCAGGGCGCGGTGCATATGCCGGTCGACGTGCAGGACATCGGTTGCGATTTCTATGCCATCACCGGCCACAAGCTCTATGGCCCCTCGGGCTCCGGCGCGATCTATGTCAAGGCCGAGCGAATGGCGGAAATGCGCCCCTTCCTCGGCGGTGGCGACATGATCCGCGAGGTGACCAAGGATCATGTCATCTATGCCGATCCGCCGCTGAAGTTCGAGGCCGGCACGCCGGGCATCGTGCAGACCATCGGCCTTGGCGTGGCGCTGGAATACATGATGGGCCTCGGCATGGCGAATATCGCCGCGCATGAGGCGGGCTTGCGCGATTATGCCCAGGCGCAATTCGCCAAGCTGAACTGGCTCAAGGTGCAGGGGCAGGCGCCGGGCAAGGCGGCGATCTTCTCCTTCACCATGGAAGGGCCGGCGCATCCGCATGATATCTCGACCATCCTCGACAAGAAGGGGGTGGCGGTGCGCGCGGGACATCATTGCGCCGGGCCGCTGATGGAGCATCTGGGCGTCACCGCCACCTGTCGGGCCTCCTTCGGGCTTTACAACACGACGGAAGAGATCGACCGGCTGATCGAGGCGCTGGAACTGGCACGAGAGCTGTTCGCCTGACCGTTTCCTGACCGCTTTCGGGATTTGGAGCGGTCGGAAAGCGACATTCTGGTGTCGTTATTGGTAATTTCGCCGCAATGCGGCTAGGCTTCCCCTGACACAGCAGCAGGGGGAGCCGATGACCGTATTGACCGAAGCCGAGCAGATTTCCGATATCGCCTTTGGGTTCATGGGATCGAAGGCGCTGTTCGCGGCGCTGGGGGCAGGGGTTTTCACCCATCTCTCCGATGGTCCGCAAAGCTGCGCCGAACTGGCCGAGACCTGTCCGCTGGACGAGGCGCGCACCGAAACCCTGATGACCGCTTTGGCCGGGCTGGGGCTGGTCGAGGTGCAGGACGGCCGGTTTGCCAATTCGCCGGCCGCCGAAAGCTTCCTGGTCAAGGGGGCGAAATACGACTTCGGCGATTACCTGCGGCTGCAGGTGGGCCAGCAGATGTACGGGCTCTTGGACCAGATCGACGACGCGCTGCGGGACAGGCTGCCGGAGGAGGCGACCGCCTCCTATGCCGAGTGGTTTTCCGACCCGGAGGAGGCGCGGCTCTATTCGGCCAGCCAGCATTCGGGATCGCTGGGCCCGGCGCGGCAATTGGCGCGCAAGATCGACCTGTCGGGGGCGAAAACCCTGCTGGATGTCGGGGGTGGCACCGGCGCCTTTGCCATCACGCTTTGCAAGGCCTTCCCCGATCTCACCGCCACCATCGTCGATTTTCCCAATGTCGCCGAACTGGGGCGGGACTATGTCGCCAAGGCGGGGCTGTCGGACCGGATCACCTATGTCGAGGGCGACGCGCTGGACACCGACTGGCCGGGTGGACAGGATGTGGTGCTGATGTCCTATCTGTTCTCCGGCGTGCCGGGGGAAACACACGATGGGTTGATCGCGCAGGCGCGTCATCATTTGGCTCCGGGCGGCCGCTTCCTGCTGCATGACTTCGTGGTGCACGAGGACCGCACCGGCCCGAAGCTTGCCGCGCTCTGGCAGCTGCAGCACACCGCCTTCACCCCGCGCGCGCGGTCGCTGGACGAGGGTTGGCTGAAGACCGCATTGGCGAAAGCCGGGTTCACGGACATTGAAGTCAGCGTGATGATCCCCGAGATGACCATGCTGGCAAGCGCCGAAAGACCAACATAAATCACCTGGAATCAAAGGCCTGCAAGAAACACCTTGAAGCAAGGCGTGCAAGGTGCCTCGGGCGCGAAAGCATAACGGCTATGCAGTCAATCACAATGGAACTTGCATGCCAGAGTCCGATATTGAGCCCTC
>JBAYSM010000336.1:0-2505 GCA_041676205.1 Rhodospirillaceae bacterium
CGCATTGTGCGGACCTCCGATAGCACTCTGGCCCGACCCATCGACGCCCCCTCTCTGGAAGACGTCTAGGATCGGTCAGATCACGTGCTACCTGCATCGGTCACATCATGTGTCACCGACACGAGGTGACGGCTGCCTTGGATATTGCCGTTTCATCCTCTATCATCGAAGGGTTTTCAAACGCAATTGGTGAAGCAATGAGTTGCGCTGTCCCCTGTGTGGTGACAGACGTGGGAGAATCCGAGGAAATCGTCGAAGCAACTGGAAAAGTGGTGCCAAAGTCTAATCCGGTCGCCCTTGCCAATGCCATTCAGATGCTGCTCGACATGCCCGAGGCTGACCGCATGACGTTGGGCGCCATGGCACGGAGCCGTGTAGAAAAAATGTATTCCCTGCCTGCCATCGTCGAGAAATACGACGCTTTATTTGCGGCGGTAAGCCGCGAGAGATAGGCTGTCCCATTTTCGCGCCGCCCAGAAGGGCCAGAAACTGTTTGTGCTGTGGTTCACCGGCCTGTCCAGTGTCGGCAAATCGACATCTCCAATCTTGTAGAAAAGAAACTGCATGCTGACGGCCGCCACACCATCACCCCTGAACGGCGGCGGCTCCAGACCCTGGTGGATTTATTTCCGGATGGTTTTGCGGTCCATGCCGGTGCGCCGCAATATGGCCGACGGCGACATCTCCTGCCGGTGAAGATCAAGGATCATAACAAGCTCCCCAAGTGTGATTGCTGCACCCTTCGTCCGCCCCAGGGCCGGGCTGTTGCGTTACCCTGGGGAATTTCAGTCGAGGGCGACCGTCGGCTCGATGACATCATCGGGTGGGGTTTTACGGCCGGTTTCCATGGATAGATAGAACCGTGCAGGCTATTTTCTCGAAACGATGTGCTAATGTGCTGCGGGCCAAATGGGAGACGCGTGAGAATGTGTGGCATCGCCGGCATATTGAATCTGGGCGGCCTGCGGGACGGCGAATCGGTTGGACGCCGTATGGCGGATGCCTTGCGGCATCGGGGCCCGGATGCCGGAGCCGTCTGGGAGGATGCCGAGGCTGGACTGGTGCTGGCCCATCGCCGGCTGTCGGTTGTCGACCTGTCACCGGCCGGCGCTCAGCCGATGGCGTCTGCCTCGGGGCGCTGGGTGATCTGCTACAACGGCGAAGTCTACAACGCGATCCAGTTGCGGCAAGCCGTCGACCAGGCGGGGTCCGTAGCATGGCGCGGCCATTCCGACACTGAAGTTATTGTGGAGCATGTCGACCGCTTCGGCGTCGGTGCCACCGTCAGCGCGCTTATTGGCATGTTTGCCATCGCGCTTTGGGATCGGGCCAAGCGCTGCCTCTGGCTGGTCCGTGACCGCATGGGCGTTAAGCCACTGTACTGGGGACAGTTCGGCGGCCGCCTTCTCTTTGGTTCGGAGTTGAAAGCACTTCGCGCTTGCTCTGGGTGGACGCCGCGCATCGATCGGGAGGCCGTGACAGCCTTCATGCGCCATAGCTACATTCCAGCGCCACGTAGCATTTATCACGGAATTCACAAGCTCTTGCCCGGCCATATGCTGCGTGTGGCCGCTGGCCAAACGCCCGTCGCGGAGCCGTATTGGACCCTGCGGGACAACGCCGTCCTTGCGGGGCGCGCGAACACCCTCAGTGGGTTGGGCGACGAGGAGGCGACCGATCATCTGGAATACCTGCTGCGGGATGCCGTGGAACGGCGGATGGTCGCCGACGTGCCGTTAGGCGCCTTCCTCTCCGGCGGCATCGACTCCTCGCTGGTGGCCGCCCTCATGCAGGCGCAGAGTGACCGCCCCGTGCGGACCTTCTCCATCGGCTTTGGCGAGAGCGAATACAACGAGGCGCACCACGCGAAGGCCGTCGCCACGCACTTGGGCACCGATCATACTGAGGTCTATGTCGACTCAGCGCAGGCCCTGGGCGTCATACCGCTCTTGGGGACCATGTTCGACGAGCCCTTTGCGGATTCATCACAACTCCCAACCTACCTCCTCTCGCAGATTACCCGTCAGCATGTTACCGTGGCGCTCTCGGGCGACGGTGGCGACGAATTATTCGCTGGCTATACACGCTATGCGCTGGCCGGGCAGCTGTGGAGCCGCCTCGCGCGCATTCCCCGGCCATTGAGAGCGCTGGCCGCGCAAGGCATTCACGCGGTGCCGCCAAAGAACTGGCAACGGTTGTTCAACCTGATGCCGGAAAGCCGCCGGCTCTGGGCCGCTGGCGACCGCCTACACAAGTTCGCCGACACCTTGATTCTGCCGGACCAGGATGCCCTGTACCGGCGGCTGGTTTCCCATTGGACGCGCCCGGAGGAAGTTGTGCGCGACGGCCACGAACCCACCGACGGCCTATTCACGGACCCCGCCGTGCGCGATTTATTGCCGGACTCGGTGGCCCGCATGCAGTACCTGGACACCCTCACCTACCTGCCTGACGACATCCTGACCAAGGTCGACCGTACTAGTATGGCAGTTTCGCTAGAGGTGC